>CAIYVC010000154.1 GCA_903929535.1 uncultured Caulobacteraceae bacterium
CCGCCTTCGCCCAAGCCAAGCCCAACGCCAACGCCCTGGAAGAAGTGGTCGTCACCGCGACCCGTCAGAACTCCACCGTCAACAAGGTCGCCCTGTCGGTTTCGGCCGTGACGCAGAAGAACCTGGACCAGCAGGGCATCCGCTCGGTTCAGGACCTGTCATCGCAGGTGCCCGGCTTCACCTTCCGCACCTCAGGCGGCGACCAGAACCCGCAGCTGACTCTGCGGGGCGTCGGCGGCAACGCCTTGAACGGCACCTCAGGCTCAGCGCCGACCACCGGCGTCTATGTCGACGACATTCCGCTGATGAAGCGCAACGCCAACGGCCTACAGACGGGCTCGGGCTCGCCCTTGCCGATCCTCTATGACCTGGACCGCGTGGAAGTCCTGCGTGGCCCGCAGGGCACCCTTTACGGCGGCTCCTCCGAAGGCGGCACGCTGCGGTTCATCACCCCGCAGCCCAGCCTGAGCACCTATTCCGGCTCCGCGCGCCTGGGTGTCAGCACCATCGCCGGCGGCGGCATGGGCAACGAAGAGGGCGTGGCGGTCGGCGGACCGATCGTGCAGGACAAGCTTGGCTTCCGCCTGGCCGGCTTCCGTCAGACCCGCCCAGGGTGGATCAACAGCTACTCGGAATATGATGGCCACCAGTTCCACTCCCAGAACAATTGGGGGTCCGACTATTCGCTGCGGGGCAGCGTCCTCTGGCAAGTCACGCCGGACCTCAAGGCGACCATCAGCGTCCTGCACCAGATGACCTACGACAATGCGCCGCCCAGCATCCGCGGGCCGTCGGGCGCCCAGACCATCTCGCTGCGCACCCTGGCCAACACCGGGACCGTCAACGGCGTGAAGTTCTCGTTCCCGGCCACGGTGTTCGGCGGCTACACCATCCCGGCTCAGACCTGGTTCTCCGGCCTGAACGGGGAAGCCAACGGCATCTATCTGACGGCGACCGACGTCCAGTACGTCAACCAGCCGCGGCGCACGACCTTCACCACGCCGACCCTCACGCTCGACTACAACTTCCAAGACAAGCTGAACTTCAAGTCGATCACGGCCGACACTTCGGACGCGACCACCGGCTGGACGCTGGCCGCCGGTGCGGCCCTGCCCACGCGGACCCTGCCGGCCCTGGCCAACCAGCCCTGCCCGGTTCAGCCTGTAGGCGCCCCCACCATCCTAACGGCGGCCGGCAACACCTGCTCGGTGTCGCCGCAATACATGCAGATGCCGGCCAACCTGGCGACCATGTATGTCGGCCAGCAGGGGCTGCAGACCCCCGGTCCGAACAACGAGTTCCTCTACAATCTGTTCAACAACCGGCGGAACCAGGTCACCCAGGAATTCCGGGTGTCGACCACCGACCCGTCATGGCGCCTGCAATTCGTGGGCGGCGTCTACATTGAGCACGAGCACAACCACGTCAATTTCGGCTCCAACTGGAACGAGATGCAGCTCGGCTTCCAGCTGCACGGCGCGCAGGAGGCCTTCTTTACCGGCGGCGAGGGCGGCGTGCCACTGCAGCAGACGCCGGGCAATATTCCGATCGACGCCTCCACGCGAAACATCGACATCATCGAGGATGAGCAATCGGCGTTCGGCGAGCTGAACTTCGCCATCACCAGCAAGATTAAGCTGACGGCCGGCGTCCGTGTCAGCAACTACAGCCAGCAATACACCCAAATCTACGGCGGCATCGTGGCCGGGGCGCCCAACGGCTGGGTCGGCTCGTCCGACACCGGGGCGATCGAGACCAATCCGAACGCCACCTCGCCGTTCCCGCTCAACTACGCGGCCTGCCCGCAGCACATCCAACAGGCCGCGACGACGGCGGCGCAGCTGCAATACGCGGCGGCGGGCTGCCCCTATCAGTATTCGGTCGGCAAGCTGTCCGAGCACCCTGTCACGCCCAAGGTCGGGCTTAGCTATCAGCTGACCGCCAACGATCTGCTGTATGTGACCTACGCCGAGGGCCAGCGCCCCGGCGGCATCAACCCGCCGCCGCCTCCCACCAATTGCGCGCAGGACCTGGCCAATCTAGGCGGCCAGGCGCCGCTAACCTATCAGCACGACACGGTGAAGAGCACCGAAGTCGGCGGCAAGTTCCGGCTGTTTGAGGGGCAGGCGCAGATCAACGCCTCGGCCTTCCACATCCAGTGGGACAATGTGCAGTTCGTCTCGCCGTTCATCTTCTGCACGTTCTCTTTCGTGGCCAACGCCGGGGGCGCGGTGTCCGACGGCTTCGAATTGCAGGCGACCGGGCGCAGCCACGGCTTCACGCTCAACACCAACCTCGCCTACGACGACGCGCACTACACCGCCAATGTGCAGGGCCCGGCGCCGCCTGCGGGCAGCGGCAAGCTTCCTTCGTTGCTGGCGCTGAAGGGCGACAATCTCGGCGTGCCTCTTTGGACCGCCAACGTGGGGCTGCAATACGACTGGTCGGTGGCGACCCTGCCGACCTATGCGCGCCTCGACTACGCCTACACCGGCAAATATTCGCGCGCCACGGGGCCGGGCACCAACAGCTATAGCGCCGTCTTCACCCCGAACTTCATCAACGGAAACGAAACACATCTGATGAACGGGCGGGTCGGAGTCTATTACAGAAGCCTTGAAATCGCGCTCTATGTGAAGAACATCTTCAATTCCAATGAATGGCTCAACAAGAGCCAGGGGTCGGGAAGTTACTGGTTCAGCGGCACCACGATGCAGCCGCGCCTGATCGGCTTCCAGACCAACTACAGGTTCTAAAGAACCGAAGGACGCAGAAGGAGCGGTCTATGAGGCGCACTGACTTGAACCGGCTGGCCGCCGTCTCGGCCATCGCCCTGGGCTTCCTGGCCCTGGCTTCCCAGCCGGGCCAGGCTCAGATCGATCCGCCCAAGGCGGCGACCCCCTCCACTGGGCCGGGCTTCACCATGACCATCCCGGGCGTCAACATGACCGGAGTCTGGCAGATCGAGAACTACGTCGGCTCGGGCGCCCCGATCGACAAGCGCATCCTGCACGACGAGACCGGCAAGCCGGCCCCGTTCCTGCCTTGGGCGCAGAAGATTTACGACCACAACATCGATGAAGAGCGTAAGGGCCACACCTTTGCCGGCGGGCCCACCTTCTGCCTGCCGCACGGAATCCCGCAAATGATGACCGCCGCCGGCTATCCGGTGGAGATCTTCCAGACGGACAAGGACTTCTCCTTCGTCCATGAACTGCAGCGCAACTACAGGATCGTGCACCTCAACCGCGGACACCTGCAGGACGAGGACATCGTCCCCGACTTCATGGGCGACAGCATCGGCCACTGGGAGGGCGACACCCTGGTGATCGACACCGTCGGCCTGTCCAAGAAGACCTATTTCGACATGCTTGGGGCGCCCCATACCGATCAGCTGCATGTCATCGAGCACGTGCGCATGCTGAACCCCAACCAGTTCGAGGACCGGCTGACCATCGACGATCCGGGCGCCTTCTCCCACCCCTGGACTGAGCGCGTCACCTACCGGCGCATGAAGCCGGGCACCGAGGTGATGGAATACATCTGCCTGGACGGGAACCGGAACCAGGTCGTCAACGGCATGGTCACGATCGACGGCAAGCCGCGCGGCGCAAAATAAGAGCCCGAACCGGGCCGCTTCATAGCGAGGACGAGATGAACAGGATGACGGGACTGGGAGCCTGTGGGGCCGGCGGATTGGCCCTAGCCATGGCCCTGGCGGTGGGCAGTCATCCCGCGGGCGCGGCCCAGGCCAAGGCCAAGGCCAAGGCGGCGCATCGCCCGGCGGCGTCCGCCAAGCAGGGCTTCGACATGACCGGCACCTGGCAGATGGAGGGCAAGTACTACGCCGCCAACGCCACGCCGGTCGCCCAACGCATCACCAAGACGGCCGACGGCGGCCCGGTGCCGTTGCAGGCCTGGGCGCAGAAGATCTACGACAAGAACATCGAGACCGAGGGCAAGGGGATCGCCCTGGTGGCCAACCAGGCGCGCTGCCTGCCGCACGGCATGCCGCAGATGCTCTACGCGGCGCCGGCGCCGATCGACGTGATGCAGACCCCTAACGAGATCGGCTTCATCCACGAGCTGGGGCGCCATGTGCGCGTCGTCTACCTGAACGAGCCGCACGAGAAGGACCCCGACCCCACCTATTTCGGCAATTCGATCGGCCACTGGGAAGGCGATACCCTGGTCATCGACACGGTGGGCATCTCGCACAAGACCGAGCTCGACCGGCTCTTGATGCCGCATAGCGACAAGCTGCACGTGGTGGAGCGCATCCGCATGCCCGACCACAACCACCTGCAGTTCGAATTGACCATCGATGACCCGGACACCTTCACCCGGCCCTGGAAGAAGACCTTCATCTGGGACCGCCAGAAGCCGGGCACGCACATCATCGAATACATCTGCGCCGACGGTAACGAGAACTGGCCGGACGCGCAGGGGCGGATGACCTTCCCGGGCGCCAACATCGCCAGCGAAGCCGGCGCCACCGCCGACAAGCCGAAGTAGGCGCGGAGCGATCGCTCTTTCGCCGACCACCAGGACAGACGATTGGAGACAGGGATGAGGATTTCTCTCAAGACGGCGCTGGCCGCGACCGCCGGGGTGCTCGCGCTGATCCCGCTGGCGCAGACCTTCGCCCAGGACAGCGGCGCGGGTCTGCTGGCCGATCTGAAGCAGCACAGCGCCGCCGCGCACACGGCCGCCGGCAAGGACTGGACCTGGATGGCCAATATGATGTGCCAGAACGCCGAGTTCGGCGGCGACGTCATCGGCCATTTCTGGGCCGGCCAGCGGATGGGCGACGCCGACCAGGACTTCGAGCCGGTGCAGGTGTTCGACGGGGTCTATTACGTGGGCCTGCGCGAGATCGGCGCCTACGCCATCAAGACCTCGGCTGGGGTGATCCTGATCGACAGCCTGCTGCCCGGCCAGGCCGAGCCCTATCTGGTCCCGCACCTGAAGAAGGTCGGCATCGACCCGTCGCAGGTGAAGTACGTGATCGTCACCCACGGCCACGCCGACCACATGGGCGGCGCAGCCTACTTCCAGGACAAGTACAAGGCCAAGGTGGCCATGACCGCGCCCGACTGGGACATGATCGAGAAGGCGCCCGCCAAGGAGCCGGGCGGCCAGCCCAAGCGCGACCAGGTGGTCAAGGACGGTGACAAGATCACCCTGGGCGACCGCACCCTGACCATCCTCTTCACCCCCGGCCATACGCCGGGCTCGCTTTCGGTGCTGATGGACGTCAAGGACAAGGGCGCGCCGCACAAGGCGATCCTGTTCGGCGGCGCCGGCTGGGGCCTGGCCTTGATGCCGATGCCGATGCGGCCGATCTACGCCAACTCGCTGAACCATCTGCAGGAGACGGCCACGGCCAACCACGTCGATGTGGAGCTGGACGGCCACGGCTTCCTGACCGGCTCCATCCTGAAGATCGCCCAGCTGCGCGATCGCAAGGCGGGCGCGCCCAACCCGCTGGTGATCGGCGAGGACGGCTACAAACACTACATCGACGTCTTCAAGGAGTGCCACGCCGCCTCCACCGACCGCTACCAGATGCTGGCCGCGAAATACGGTCCCGATCCCCGCAAATGGCAGCCGCAGATCGTCGACTAGCCGCGAAACCATGGAGTCTAAAGATGAAACCGACAGTGATCGGCCTCGTGGGCCTGGCCGCGGCGCTCGCCGCCGCGCCCGCCTTCGCCCACCATTCCTTCGCCATGTTCGACAACCAGAAGACCATCACGCTTGAAGGCACGGTGACCGAATTCGCCTGGGAGAACCCGCATTCGTGGGTGCGGGTTATGGGCAGGGACCGGGATCAGCCCACCACGGCCCCCGTCGTCTGGAATCTGGAGGCGGGCGGCGTCTTCATCCTGAAGCGGCAGGGCTGGACCCGCAATTCGATCAAGCCAGGGGACAAGGCGGTTGTCACCGTCCACCCCTTGCATAATGGCGATCCGGGCGGGAGTCTGATCAAGATCACAGTCAACGGCACGCCGGTGGGCGACGAGCGCGGCTAACCCTCTACCGACGTCCGGGTTCCAGGAGTTTGAGATGCGACAGCTCGGCCTTTGCATGGTCGCGGCCTTGGCCGTAGCCACGTCCATCGCAGCGGCCGCGGTGGCGACGCGGCCCGGACCGCGGGTGCCTCTGGTCGGCGACGAGGCGACCGATCCGCGCATCCAGAAATACTTCGCCGGCGTTCGCGCTCGGGGCGGCGAGCCGCTGAACCTGCACCGCACCCTTGCCAACGCCCCGGCTCTGATGGCCGGCGGCCGCAACGCCTATGGCCGGGCAAGGGAAAGCCCAGGCCGCGAGGGCGGAATCGGGAGCGCCTGGTCGAGGCGTGGAGCGAGGCGGACAGCGCCTTTGAGAACATGTTCGCCGCGACGATCATGCGCCGCTGGGGCCACCTATTGTAGATGCCGAGACCAGACGTTCCCAAGGCCTCAGAAGGGTGGAAACCGGCCAGTCACCGAGCCTTGGTCGCGACTAGCGTAAATGTTCCCGGCGACCTTGGGTCCGACCAGTGCGGATGCTCTTCCAGACGGTCAATGAGCCAGCCGCCATCAATGGCGGCGGTTATGATCTCGGCAAGGGTCCAATACCTGTAGGCGCAGGTTCCCAGACTGAGACCTGAGCCTGTAGGATCAGGAACGTCGGCGAGGACGACATCGGACGCGAAGTAGTCGCGCAGCCCGACCTGGTGAAGCTTGCGGTCGATCGGGTGGAACTCGTTGAGCACGAACCTTCCTGCGGGCGTCGTTAGCTCCGCCATCGTCCGGAAAAATTTGGGGAGGTCGTGGTGATAATGAAGAACGCCCAACTCCATCACCAACCAGTCGAAAGGCTGGAGGCCCAGAGCGGCGGACTCCATCACGTCGGCAAGGCGATAGTCGACGGCCACACCCGCCGCGTTGGCTAGGTCCAGGGCATAGCGCCGGTTCTCTTCCGCGAAATCGATCACCGTGACTTCGGCACCCAGCAGACCGAGGGCCACCGCTACCCGGCCGTGGGAGCCTTGGATGTTGCAAATCCTCCGGCCCCGAACCTCGCCCACATGAGGCAGAAGCCGCCGCAGCTTGTGGGCCGGATCGGCCCTAAGCCGGGCCGCTTCCTGGACCGGTGAACCGATGGCTTGGACCCACGCCTCATATCGCTGCGAGTTCCAAGCCTTGCGGTTGCGCTCAGTGACGCTGTCCACGCTCATTTAGGCGTCCTCACCCGGGCGAGCTGCGAAGTTAAAGCCATAACCGTTCCCGCCATGTCCGCAATGGGTCGATTTTCACCGTTGGCGCCGGTCCGGGAAGCGGACGTTTAACCCAGCCCGCATAGCCCCCAAAAGGCATGTTCGGCACAAGGGCGCAGTTACGGGTCGCATGGGCTACACCCACCCGACCCTGCGGTCAGGCCCCGCCCGACACCCTGGTGGCCTCGCGCCCAGGCGGCCCTAAAGCCGTCCCCGGCGACTTGGGGACAATGGCGCATATCCTCATCGCGTGGGCTGCGCCCACCCCGACGGCCCCCGCCTGGACCTGAGCTGGCACCTTTCGTTTATCTCCGATCTCACACTTGAGCACCCGGTCGAAGAAGGCGGCTGAGTCCATCGAGGCCGAGATGCGCTTGCTGACGTCCGGAGATCGAATCCCGGCGATGCCGCTGGGCTTGTAGAGCCAAACGACAGAACCCTTCTTAGTCACGAGGTTCATGCGTCGGCATTGCTCTCCGAGCACGGCCCAGTCGCACTTCTGCTCCCGCTTAGCCTGTACCAGGACGCCTTTGGAGGTCTGGTTTCCCAAAGCGTCCTCCACAGAGAAGGCGAAGTAGAGATCGAGATCGATCCAGACCTCACAAAATGCCCCCGCGCACCTCCGATATGGCTGGCGGGTTGATCCGAGCGCTTCAGCCAAGTCGGTGGGCGGTCGGACTACTCACACCCCTTAAAATTCGACCCCTCGCACTTCGCGGCCAGCGCCTTGGCGCGCTCCAGCTGATCCGGCGTCATTTGGGCCGACAGCAGGTCGCGGTTCTTGGCGGCTTGGGCGCGGGTTTCCGGTTGGGGGGCCAGGGTTGAGGCGAGGTTGAACCAGCGGTGGGCCTGCACCGCGTCCTGCATCACGCCCTGGCCGTTGGCGTAGAGGACGGCGAGGTTGAACTGGGCTTCCGGGTAGCCCTGGCGGGCGGCCTTTTCGTACCAGCCGGCGGCGGCGGCGTAGTCCTGGGCGACGCCCTGGCCGTTTTCGTACATGACGCCGAGATTGTGCTGGGCGCCCGGGTTGCCCTGCTGGGCGGCCTTGCGCATCCAGCCGGCGGCGGTGGCGGAGTTCTGCGGCATGCCGAGGCCGTTGAGGTAGAGGACCCCCAGATTGAACTGGGCGTCCGCGAAGCCCTGGTCGGCGGACCTGCGGTACCAGAGGGCGGCGGCGGCGTAGTCCTGCTTTTCGCCGATGCCGCTGTCGTACATGCCGCCGAGGTTGAACTGGCCGCGCGCGTCGCCCTGGTCGGCGGCCTTGCGGAACCATGAGGCGGCGGCTTCGTAATCCATCGGCACGCCGAGGCCGTTGGAGTAGAGGGCGCCGAGATAGAATTGGGCTTCCGCCGAGCCCTGGTCGGCCAGGGGTTTCCACAGCGCCAGGGCGGCGGCGTAGTCCTTCTTGTCGAAGGCGGCGAGGCCCGCCGTAAACTTGGCGGATGTCTGGGTCTTGGCTGATGCGGCAGGCTTCTTCGCCGCCGTGGCCGCCGGGGCCGGGGCGGGGAGCGCCAGGATCAAAGCCGCCGCCAAAAGTCGGACCTGGACCCTCACATCACACCATCAGGTGCTCGGCCCAGGCGGGCACGGTCTTGCAGTAGCAGTGCAGATAGTCGGTGAAGGAGCCGAACTTGAAGCCGTATTTGTCGCCCAGGAAACCCAGGCTGTATTTGCTGAAGATGCTGACGTGGCCGTTGCGCGGGGAGATGTACCACCAGTCGATACGGCCGTTTTTGCGGATCGACTGATCGTGGGTGAAGGTCGAGAAATAGATGAAAGTGCTGTCGTGGCAGGCCGAGGTCAGCTTCTCCATCAGGCCGTGCACATCCGGGGCGTGTTCGAACACCTCGATCGAGGTGATCAGGTCGAACTTCTCGCCGTTCAGGGATGAGGCGGGGTCGAAGAAGGGGTCCCAGGACTGGGAGTCCCAGCCGCGCTCGCGCAGCCGGCGGCTCATCTCGCCGTCGCCGCCGCCGAAATCCAGATGGCGGAACTTCTTCTTATGGTCGCCGAACAGCTTGTGCAGCATGGCCGCGCTCTCTTCGGGGCGCTTCTTCTCGAAGTCCGGGTCCACCACGATGTAGTCGTCGTTGTAGATCTTGGTGAGGAAGTCCTCGCGGCTCCAGTCCTGGAACTCCGGCGCGAACAGGAAGCCGCAGTGGGAGCAGAGGGCGTAGTAGACCGGCGTTCCTGAGAGCGGCAGGAACAGGCCGTTGCTCTCCTCGCAGGACTTGTTGAAGTCCACGACGTCATAGAGCCGCGCCCGATTGGCGCAGACGGGACAGTCGTATTCCAGGGGCATTCGGGAACTCTCCAGGGACGGGCCGAAACCTAGGCTGGGCCGCCCGCGCCGTCAAAGACGCCCCTTGCGACCATCCGGCGATGAGAGGAAGCTTGGTTTAAGAACGAGGTTCGAGGAAACGATCATGCTGGCGCCCATCTTCGCCTGCGTCATGGGCTGCGGCCCGCAGACCACCGTGATGATCGACGCCTCCGTTGCGGCCGCGTCGAAGGGCGCCACCCACTTCGTTATCGTGGCCGAGAACCCCGCCGTCACCCCCTCCAACCGCCTGTTCCAGGAATGGTCCGCCGAGGTTGCCCGGGCGCTGCAGTCGCAGGGCTTTCAGAAGGCCGACAGCCTCGCCTACGCCGATCTGGTGGTGAAGCTGGACTGGGACGTCGGCCCGCCCAAGACCGTCACCCGGCACGGCACCACCCAGCAGCTGCAGAACGCCGGCAATACGGAGATGGCGCCGGCCGGCAAGTCGGGCACCGTGGCCGGACCGCACAACAAGGCCGCCTTCGACTGGGTGCAGACCCCCGCCGACTGGAAGGTGACCACCTATGTGCGCACCCTGTCGATGAAGGCGATGGACAAGGCCGGTCAGCCGCTCTGGCAGACGGTCATGACCAGCGAAGGGCTCGATGACGACGTCGGGCCGGTGGTTGCGGAGATGGCCGCCGCGGGCGCGCCCTTCTTCGGCCAGAGCACCGGCGACAAGCCCGCCAAGCGGATGATCGGGTCGCTGGAAAGTAACGTGAAGTACGTGCGCGGCGACGCGCCGCCGCCCTCGGCCAAGAAGTGACAGGCGGTTTTCCTAAGCGCTACCGCCTAGCGGCTGCTTGAGCGCATGGCTAGCGGCCCGGACGCGGATTGTTTAAGCCGTTGACCAGACAAGTTCGCCCGACCACAGGCCTGACCACAGGAACGACATGACCTCCGAAAGGCGCCGCCAAACCCTGGGCCGGACCCTGATGCTGGCGGCTCTGCTGGGCGCCCTCAGCCCCGCCGCCGCCCTGGCCAAGGGTCAGCAGATCGTGGTCAGCAACTACGGCATCGCCGCCAACGGCATGCCCTACGCCGTGGCCATTGCCAAGGGCTTCTTCAAGCAGGCGGGCGCGGACGTGACCGGCATCCTGTCGTCCCAGGGCGGGGGCACCACCATCCGCAATCTGGTGGGCGGCAACCTGTCGTTCGGCGAGGTCGACCTGGCCGGGACGGTGGCGGCGATCCAGCAGGGCGCGGACCTGCGCATCATCAGCGACAATGTGCTGACCGTGGGCGAGTTCGTCTGGGCGGTGAAGCCGGGCTCGCCGATCAAGACGGTCAAAGACTTCGCCGGCAAGAAGATCGGCTACACCAGCCCCCGCTCCACCAGCCAGGCGCTGGACGTGCTGTTGCTGCAATCGAGCGGCGTGACCGCCGTGCCGACCAAGGTGGGCGGCTTCGGCGAGCAGGTGGTGGCCCTGAATCTGGGCGCCGTGGACGTGGCGACCCTGGCCGATCCGGTCTTTTCCAAGAACGCCGCCAGGCTGCGCCCCGTGGTGCGGGCCGCCGACGTGCTGCCGCCGCTGTGCAACGTGATCGGGGTGGCGACCGGCAAGGCCGTCAAGGAAGACGGCGAGTTCCTGAAGGCCGTGCTGCGCGGGCGGCGCATGGCGGTGGAATATATGTACGCCCACCCGGACGACGCCGCAGCCATCGTGGCCAAGGCCTACAATATCGACCTGCCGACCGCGAAGATGGCCGTCCACAACCTGACGGCCGCGCCGAAGGCCGGGTCGCTGCCCTACTGGGGCGCCGGGCGGTTCGACATCGCCGGCATGAACCGGATGATCGCGGCGCAAAAGCAGGTCGGCGGCGCCTCGGGGACGGTGGACTGGAGCAAGGTCATCGACCGCCGCTTCCTGCCCGCCGATCAGCAGAAGGACTATTAGGGGGTGGAGACGCCCCACGTCCGCATGCGCGGGGTGACCCGCGTCTATCCGACCGAGACGGGATCGCTGCACGCGCTGGGGCCGGTGGACCTGGATCTGCGCAAGGGCGAGTTCTTCGCCGTGGTCGGGCCCTCGGGCTGCGGCAAGTCCACCCTGCTGGAGATGATCGCCGCCCTGGCGCCGCCGAGCGAGGGGGCCGTGGAGTTCGAGGGCAAGCCGATCGGGGCCAGCGTACCGGACGGGGTGGGCGTGGTGTTCCAGGAGAACGCCTGCTTTCCCTGGCTCAATGTGGCCGACAACATCACCTTCGGCCTGCGCCGCCAGCCGTTGGCCAAGGACGAGATTGCCCGGCGGCTGGACTACGCCCTGACGCTGATGGGCCTGACCGACTTCGCCGCCGCCTATCCCGCCCAACTGTCCGGCGGCATGCGCCAGCGGGTCTGCATTGCCCGCACCCTGGTCACCCAGCCGCGCCTGATCCTGCTGGACGAGCCGTTCGGGGCCCTGGACCAGCAGACGCGCCTGTTGATGGGCGACGAGCTGCTCAATCTGTGGCGCGCCACCGGGGCCACGGTGCTGCTGATCACCCACGCGCTGGACGAGGCGGCCATGCTGGCCGACCGGGTGGCGGTGATGTCCTCGCGCCCGGGCAGGATCATCGAGATCATCGAGACCGGCTGGCCTCGCGACCGCGACAGCCGCATCGTGTCGGACCCCGCCTTCGGCGCCGTGACCGGGCGGCTGTGGACCCTGCTGCGCGACCAGTCGCTGAACGCGCTCGGCCCAGCCCACTGATGACCCGTCCGCAGCGGATCGCCCTCTATCAGGCCCTGGCGGTCATCGTTCCGGTGCTGCTGCTGGAGGCGGGGTGCCGCGCCGGGATCGTCAAGCCCCTGACCATGCCGGCGCCCAGCGCCATGACCGTGGGCCTGGTGCAGATCCTGGCCTCGGGCCGGATGAACGCGGCGATCCTCAAGACCCTGGCCAATGTCGCCGCCGCCTTTGTTTCCTCCGCCATCGTGGGCATCGCCATGGGCGCTGTGATCCACCGCATCGCGCCGGTGCGCAGGCTGCTGGAGCCGCTGTTTTCGACCTATTACGCGGTGCCGATCTACGGCTTCTATCCGCTGTTCATCGTGGTGTTCGGCCTGGGCGACGCGCCGCAGGTGCTGATCGGCTTCATGCTGGCGGTGGTCGGGGTGATCGTCAGTACACTGAACGGCCTGGACAGCGTGCCCCGCGTCCTGACCAAGACCGCCCGCGTCTGGCGGATGAGCGGGGTGCAGACCGCCCTGCAGATCACCCTGCCCTATGCGGCGCCGCACCTGTTCACCGGGGTCAAGCTGGCGGCGGCCTACAGCTTCATCGGCGTGATCGGGGCGGAGTTCATCATGTCCCAGAGCGGCCTCGGCTATGAAATCCGCTTCGCCTTCGACAACCTCGACAACGGCGTCATGTACCCGCTGATCCTGCTGATCCTGATCGTTTCGGTGGGGCTCAATATGACGCTCGACCACTGGGACCGGCGGCTGCGCGCGCGGCGGGGGGCGGGGCGATGAGCCGGTCCCTACCCTGGGCGCCCGTGGCGCTGATCGTTCTGCTGCTCGTGCTCTGGCAGGGCGCCTTCCTGCTGGCCGGGCCGGACGCCCTGGCCGCGCCGCTGCAGACCATCGCCTATCTGGCCCAGCAGCTGACGACGCCGGAGTTCCAGCAACACATCGCCGCCACCGGAACCGCCTTCCTGATCGCCCTGCTCATCGCCATCGCCGGAGGCCTGCTGATCGGCCTGATGCTGGGCCTCAGCCGGACCGCCACCGAGGTCGCCGAGCCGCTGCTGCTGGCGGGCAACTCGATCCCCAAGATCGCGCTCTACCCGATCGTGCTTTTGCTGTTCGGCATTGGGCTTTCGGCCAAGGTGGCGTTCGGGGCACTGCATGGGATCATCCCGGTGGCCATCTTCACCATGAGCGCCTGCCGCAACATCGCGCCCGTGCTCTTAAAGTCCGCCGCGGTGATGCGCCTGAGCCGCGCCGACCGCATCCGCTCCATCCTGCTGCCCGCCGCCCTGCCGGACATCGTCACCGGAGTTCGCATGGGCTTCTCCCTGACCCTGATCGGCACGGTCCTGGGCGAGATGTTCGGCTCGCAGAGCGGGCTCGGTTACCTGTTGATGACCGCGATCGGCCTGCAGAACACCCAGGTGATCATGGCGGTGACGCTCCTCCTTGTCGCCTTCGCAGCGACGGTGAGCACGGCGTTGTTGGCCTACGAACGCCGGCTTCGCAGCCGCTACTGATCGTCCAGCGCGAAGACGTACATGGCGTTGCCGTGGTCGGGGTAGGCGATGTCCTTGATGATCGCGCTGGGCACGATGCGGGGACTGCCGCCGCCGACGCCGGTGGAGACGGCAATGTACTGTTTGCCGCCCACGGCGAACGAGATCGGGAAGCCCTGGACCGAGGTCGGCAGGACGGTGCGCCAGAGCTCCTTGCCGGTGTTGACGTCCAGCGCGCGGAACACCCGGTTCAGGTCGCCGATGAAGGCCACGCCGCCGGCGGTGGAGAGCACGCTGGTCAGGAAGGGAGCATGCTGGGTGAGGGTCCACTTCTCCTTCATGGTGGTGATGTCATAGGCCGACAGGCGCCCGACGTTGCCGTCCGTGCCGGGCATCAGCTGAAAGTCGCGGCTGGCGCCGGCGCCGCCTGAGCCCTCGCCCGGCTCGATCTTGCGCGGGGCCATGCGCTGGCAGCTCTGGGCCAGGGGGATGATGAGGGCGTTGGCCATGGGGCTGTAGCTCATGGCGTGCCAGTTGTGCCCGCCCTCGGAGGAGGGGCACTGCTGCACATATTCGCCGACCTTCTGGTCGAGCAGATCCTGGCGGTAGTGAACTTTGCCGGTCTTGCGGTCGATGCTGTCGAACACGTTCTGGAACATGGTCGGGGCCAGATCGAGGTACTGGCCGGTCTTGCGGTCCAGCTTCCACAGGATGCCGTGCTTGCCGATGGAGAAGACCAGGGGGCGGCCGCCGGAATCGATCAGCACCCGCTCGAACACCTCGTCCAGGTCGAAGCTCTCGCCGGGCACATGCTGGAAATACCAGTCGAGTTTGCCGCTCTTTGCCTGCAGCGCCACCGTGGAGGAGGTGTAGAGGGCGTCGCCGTCGGTCTGGCGGCTGGCGCGCATCCAGGGCTTGGCCTGGGCCACGCCCCAGTAGGTTAGGTGCAGATTGGGGTCGTAGGTCCCGGTGATCCAGGTGTCGCCGCCCGCGCGCATATCGTTGGGCAGGTCGCTCCAGGTGTCGCCGCCGGGCTCGCCGCGCTTGGCGGTGGTGTCGAATTTCCAGAGAGTCTTGCCGGTGGCCGGGTCGAGGCCGGAGATGAAGCAGCCGGTGGTCTTGTAACGCTCGCAGCCGCCCAGGCCCTGCAGCACCACGCCGTCGGCGACGATGGGGCCGGAGGAATTGCCGTAGCCCTTCGACGTATCGCCCAGGCGCACGTCCCAGGCGACCTGACCGGTGACGGCGTCCAGCGCCACTTCGCGCGCGTCGGTCGTGCCGACATAGATCCGGTCGCCGTAGAGCGCGATGTTGCGGATCACGCCCAGGCCGTTGGAGACGGCGGGACCGAGACGGTTTTCCCAGATCAGGGCGCCGGAGGCCGCGTCCAGCGCCTGGATCACATTGCCGGGGTTGGCCACGAACATGACCCCGTCGTGCACGATCGGCGAAGGCTCGTTGCCGCCGCCCTCGACCATGGCCCAGGACCAGACCAGCCGCAGACGCTTCACATTGGCGGTGGTGACCTGCTTCAGCGGGCTGTTGCTCCAGGCCTGGTAGTTGCGGCGGATCATCAGCCAGTCGCCGGGCGCGGGATCGCGCAGCATGGCGTCGGTGACCGGGACATAGTGGGGCACGGAGCCCTTGACCGTCAGGCCGGTGGCGCCGAGCTGGGCGGTGGACTGGAAGTTGTTCTGGGTCGCCGGATTGGCGGCGGCGGGGGGCCTGGCGGGCGCGCTGCCGGCTGCCAGGCGGATGGCCGTGGCGATATCCGGGGCGGGTTTGGCGCCGGACTGCACGCCGCTGGCGGACAGGATGTAGGCGGTGAGGTCGGCGGAGGCGCGGTCGTCCAGGTCCAGCCGGGCCGGGGGCATCTTGGTCTTGATGTAGTCGGCGAGGTCAGCGGGCGTCTTGGCGCCCCACTGGCGCAGGAAGTTGGGGCCCTTGAGCGAGGGGCCCTCGTGACCGCCGAGGTCGACGGCGTGGCACATGCCGCAGCGGGCGTCGTAGAGGGCGTGACCGGTCTGCACGGAAGCCGCGCCTTGCGACAAGGCGGCGCCGGCCGCCGCCAGTGCGACGACGAGAAGACTCGCGGCAAGGCCGCCGCGAATACCGCTGTGCATGCTGGGCTTCCTCCAGGTCGGCTTTTGCCGCCGATTGACCTGACAAGTTTAGCCGGGGTGCGGGCCGGCCCGCAATGTGATCGGACAGGACGGAGCCAAATGGCTTGCCGACCGTTCGGTCAGGCAAGGGATAGACCCCAAGCCAACACACGAGATTTTCAGATGAACAACCACCGCATCCGCAACCTGGCCCTGGCCGGCTTCGCCGTCCTGGCCGCCACCGCCCCGGCCGCCGCCGCCTTCGCCCAGCCCTACTACGGCTCCTACGAAGACCAGCGCCGCGACTACGACGCCCGCCAGGCTCAGTATCAGCGCGACCGCGCCGACTACGATCACCGCTACGGCGACGGCGCCTACGACCGTTACTACTCGTCCGGTCGGGCCGAAGCCCGCGCCGACGCCCGTGAGGCCTGTCACGAAGAGAAGAAGGGCAATGAGGTCGGCGGCGCCATCCTCGGCGGCATCGCTGGGGCCGTGATCGGCTCCAACGTGGCCCGCGGCGGCGGCCGTGAAGGCGGCGCCATCATCGGCGGCGTCGGCGGCGCGGCGCTCGGCTCCAACATCGCCAAGAACTCCACCCACTGCTGATCCAGACGTATCCGGCGTCGTCCGCAAGGGCGGCGCCGGGCCGCTTCGGCGTATTTGCTACCGCTTAGATTAAAATAGGCGGCAAGCGTTGCCGTTCTGCAACTTCCATGTGGCCCGACCTGCACTACATGCAGTCAGCCCGCCGACGACGCATGAGTGTCGCCTCCGCGCGGGCTTTCTGGAGTGGTCGCCTTGGCCCGTTCTTTTTCCTCCCCGACTAAGCTTTTCCACGCGGCTCTGACCGCCGCCGTTCTCGTGGCCGCGCCGTTTGCTGCCCAGGCCCAGCCGGTGCAGCCGACCGACGCCGTAGCGCGGACCTTTATCGCCGCCGCCCGCTCGCAGGACCGCCAGGCGGCGCTGCAGCTGCTCGACGAAAAGGTCTCGATCCAGTTTCCCGGCCAGTCGATCCAGGGCCACGGCGAGGGCCAGCCCTTCGTGATCGGTTATCTGGACGGTCTGTTCTACGGCCAGCGCGGCGTCAGCCTCGACGGGGGCGCCGCCGCCAAGGGCGGGGTGATGCGCTTCCTCGGCCATGACGCGGACTTCCGCGAGACCTACGCCATCGATGTCGAGGTCAAGAACCAGCACGTCGTGCGCGTGACGGTGAACCTGCAGAAGACAGCGGTTGCTCAGGCCGCTCCCGCTCCGCACGCGTCCTAACCGGATACGGACTCCCCGATCAGGAGCTGGCGCTCCAGGTCCGTCAGCGGGCGCCAGCGGCCCTCGGGCATGTCCCCCAGGGTCAGGGGCCCGATCCGCACGCGGAACAGGTCCACCACCTTCAGCTCCACCAGCTCGCACATCCGCCGGATCTGGCGGTTGCGGCCTTCCTTGAGCACGAAGCGCAGCCGCAGGTCGCTGATCAGCTCGACCGTCGCCGGCTTCAATTGGCGGCCGTCCAGCTCCAGCCCGTGCCGCAGCAGGGCGATCTTGGCGTCGGTCAGCTCGCCGATCACCGCCACCCGGTATTCCTTTTCCAGGTCCGAGGCCGGGCCGATCACCGCCTTGGCCAGGACCCCGTCCTCCGACAGGATCAGCAGGCCCCGCGAATCCATGTCCAGCCGCCCGACCGGCGCCAGCTTGCTGTCCGACCCCGGGATAGTCTTGCTGGGGGCCCACAGCCGGTCGCGGGTCAGCAGACGCACGGCGGGGGTCTGGCCGGGCTCGGGCTGGGCCGAGACGATCCCCTTGGGCTTATGCAGGATGATGCTCATCTGAGCGCCGAGCTGGTTCTCGGCCTTGTCGGCCAGCACCAGGGTCTGGCCCGGCAGAATCTTGCGGCCCACGTCCGACACGGTTTCGCCGTCGATGGAGACCAGGCCCTGGGCGATCAGCCCCTCGGCTTCACGGCGCGAGCAGACGCCGCTCTGGGCCAGCCAGCGGTTGACCCTCTGCGGTTCGGCTTCATCGTATCTGCGGCGGAAGGCCATGGCGAAGTGAACTAACCGGAATGGCGGCGCTGTGCCATACGGACAGTGCATGGATCAGTTCGACGTCATCGTGATCGGCGCGGGCGCCGCGGGCATGATGTGCGCCATCGAGGCGGGCAGGCGCGGGCGCCGGGTGCTGGTCGTGGACCACGCCAAGGCGGCGGGCGAGAAGATCCGTATCTCCGGCGGCGGTCGCTGCAACTTCACCAACATCCATACGAGCCCCGCCAACTTCCTGTCGGCCAACCCCAGCTTCTGCATCTCGGCGCTGCGCCGCTACCGGCCGCAGGACTTCATCGGCATGGTCGATCGGGCCGGGATCGCTTGGCACGAAAAGACCCTGGGCCAGCTATTCTGCGACGACAGCGCCGTGCAGATCGTCAAGCTGCTGCTGGACGCCATGCGCGAAGCGGGCGTGACGTTGCGGCTGGGCGGCGCCGTGGACCGCATCGAGCGGCGCGGCGAGGATTTCCACCTGGCGCTGGGCGGCCAGAGCGCCGTCTGCCGGTCGCTGGTGATCGCCACCGGCGGCAAGTCGATCCCCAAGATGGGCGCCACCGGCTTCGGCTACGACGTGGCGCGCCAGTTCGGGGTGGCGGTGACCGAGACACGGCCCGGCCTCGTGCCTCTGACCTTCGAGGCGGGGCTGCTGGAAAAGACCGTTCCTCTGGCGGGCGTGGCGACGGATGTGCGGGCGGCAACCGGCAAGGCGCGGTTCGACGAGGCGCTGCTGTTCACCCACCGAGGCCTCAGCGGCCCGGCCATCCTGCAAGTCTCGTCCTATTGGCGCGAGGGCGACGAGGTCATGATCGACATGGCGCCGGGGACCGACCTCTACGCCGCCCTGCGCGCGGCCCGCGCCGAGCATGGCCGGCAGGCGGTGCACACGGTGCTGGCCAATCACCTGCCGCGACGCCTGGCCCAGTGGATCGCCGACGAGAACGGCGCGAGCGGCAATATCGCCGACCTCTCGGATGCGCGCCTGAGGACCCTGGCGGCGGCGGTCAACGGCTGGCGGATCAAGCCGGTGGGCTCGGAAGGCTATCGCACCGCCGAGGTCACGCTCGGCGGCATCGACACCCGCGACCTGGATTCTCGCACCATGGCCGCCAAGGCGGTTCCGGGCCTGTATTTCATCGGCGAGGTGGTGGATGTGACCGGCTGGCTGGGCGGCTACAACTTCCAGTGGGCCTGGGCCAGCGGCTGGTGCGCGGGCCAATCGGCCTAGTTATTTTGCCGGGTTCCAGACTCTGGAACCCGCTCAAAGCGTCGCCGTTATCAACAGCAAAGGTGGAACGATCAGGCAGAGGGCAACGGTCATGAGCACGTATCGCGCGTACCGGTTGGACAAGAAGAAGCATTTCAAGAGCGGCTGCTGGATCGACGCCGCCTCCGATCAGGAGGCCAAGCGCAAGGCCGCCGAGCTGTGCGAGGACGGCACCTCGGGCGTGGAGGTCTGGCGCGACTCCCAGCGGATCGACGAAATCGACTGCGATCCGAAGGCCTAGCGCCTCAAGCCTGTACGGGCCAAGTCTGTACGGGTTTGCCGGGGGCTGATTAAACTCCGGCCATGACCACCGCCTCTCCCGATAGTCAGCTGGCCCAGGCGCGCGAGGCGTTGCGTCGCGGCGACGGCGCCGCCGCCCTGACTCTGATCGACGCCATCGAACCGTCCCTGGCGGTGCATCTGGACCGGGCCCTGGCGCTGCGTCTGCTGCAGCGGTTGCCCGAGGCGATCGAGGCCCTGGACGAGGCTCTGGCGCTGGATCCCTACAGTCTGCTGGCCCTGCTTTCCAAGGCGGCCATCCTGGAGCGGATGGGCCACGTGAAGGACGCCGCGCGGGTCTACGAGGACGCCCTGGCAAGCGCCCCGCCGCCCGAGGGCCTGCCCGCGCCGATCAAGGCCCAGCTGGATCATGCTCGTAAGGCCCTCGCGGAAAACGCCCTGGCCGTGCAGGCGCAGCTGCGCCAAGCCACTGAAGCCATGGGCGCCAGTCTGTCGCCCCCCCGGCGGCGGCGGTTCGAGGAGGCGCTCGACATCCACGCAGGCCTGGCCAAGCCGCAAGCCCAGCAACCGCTGCTGTTGCACTATCCGCAGTTGCCCGCCGTCCCCTTCCACGACGAGGCCGCCTTCCCCTGGCTGGCGGAGCTGGAGGCGGCCGCGCCGATGATCTCGGCGGAGTTCAGCGCCGTCATGGCCGACCGCGCCAACGACTTCGCCCCCTATGTCGAATATCCCAAGGGCGCGCCGGTCAACCAGTGGAGCGAGCTGAACCACTCGCGGCGCTGGAGCGCGATGTTTCTGTGGAAGGACGGGGTGCGCAACGACGCCGCCTGCGCCCAGTGCCCCGGTACGGCGGCTCTGCTGGACCGCCTGCCCCTGGCGCGCCAGGAAGGGTTCGCCCCCACCGTCGTCTTCTCGGTGCTGGACGCCCATACCCACATCCCGCCCCATACCGGTTCGACCAATATCCGGGCCCTGGTGCATCTGCCCCTGGTCCTGCCGGGACCGGCGCGGTTCCGCGTGGGCAACGAGACTCGGGCGTGGAAGCCGGGGCAGGCCTGGGTGTTCGACGACACCATCGAGCACGAAGCCTGGAACGACGCGGACCTGCCGCGCACCATCCTGATCCTGGACGTATGGAATCCCTATCTGGACGAGGAAGAACGGGCCATGGCCGGGGCCCTGATGGCCGCGCGGCGCGCCTACTACGAAGGGTAGAAGCCCGCGCTCAAGCAGGCCGCTAGGCCGGTAGCGCCCAGAAGAACAGGGGCGGACCCTGCGGCCCGCCCCTTCCTTTATGCGGTTCTCAGCCGAGGCCTAGAACGTAGCGGTCAGGCCCACGAACAGGTAGCGGCCCAGGGAGTCGTAGGTCCCCGGATAGGTGTTGCCGTTACCGAAGGTCTGAGCCAGGTGGCCCGTGCCCACCAGCGGCGGCTGCAGGTCCATCACGTTGTTGGCGCCGATGCGGAAGGTGTAGCGATCCTTGATCCGCACACTGGCCGACATATCCCAGTAGTCGAACGCCGGCAGGGTGGCGTCGGCCGGGTTGACCGTGCCCGCCAGAGACGGGTTAGCCGACGAGGAGTCGACGGAGACGCCGTCGATGTGGCGCCAGGCGGCCGAGGCCTGAACGTTCCACGGAGTCTGCCAGGTCATGCGGGTCTTGCTGCGGAAGCGCGGGGTGGGAGCGCCGTCCGCCACGTTACAGACCGTGCCGTAGTAGCCGGTGCAGTCATAGGTGGAACCACCCGGGACGGTCTGGGTCGTGAAGCTGTTGACCACGGTACCGGTGAAGTTGACGTCGAAACGGCCGTACTTGTCCCAGCCCCAACGGGCCAGCGGCAGGCGGTAGTTGGCCGTGAAGTCGATGCCCTTGGTCTGCTGCGAACCCAGGTTGAAGTTGGTGTCCTGGATGTAGCCGTTGGTGCCCAGCCACAGGGAGCCGTTGCCGGGGGCGCGGACGATCTTGGAGCAGTAGAAGGGATCGCCGGTTTGCAGGCAGGAGGTGATGATGAAGTCGGCGCCGGCGGTGCCGATTTCGTTGTTCACCTTGATGTCGAAGTAGTCGATCGACATGTTGAAGCCGGGCAGGAAGCGCGGGGTGAAGACAGCGCCGAACGAGATCGTGTCCGACTTCTCGACCTGCAGACCTTGGTTGCCGCCGGTCTGACCATTGTACTGGTTGGCCGAGTTGGCGGCGATCTTGCCGTACTGGGCCGCCGAGACGCCGGTGCGGGCGCAGGCCGCGGCCGAGAAGGCCGGAGCCGTGCCGGCGCAGGGGTCGATGGAGCCGTCCAGAGCCACGCCGGTCTGAGCGTAGAGTTCATTCAGGTTCGGAGCGCGGACGGCGCGGTTGTAGCCGCCGCGGAACTTGATGTCCTCGGTCGGAGCCCATTCGCCGCCGAACTTGTAGGTGTCGGTGCGGCCGGCGGTCGAGTAGTCCGAATAGCGGTAGCCGGTGTTGAAGGTCAGGCTGCGGATCAGCGGCTTGTCGGCGATCACCGGGATGTTGATTTCGGTGAAGACTTCCTTGACGTCATAGGCGCCTGCCACCGGAGTGCGCGCGCCGCCGACGCCCGCCAGATCGCCCGACTGATATTCGTTGTCGACGTTCAGGTTCATCTGCTCGCGGCGGTATTCAACGCCGACCGCCATGCCGATGCCGTCATTGGCCATTGGGCTCTTCAGCCCGTAGTCGCCGAGGTTGCCCGACATGGAGCCCGACACGACCTGTTCGACGGTGGAGCCCGACTGGAAGCCGGCCGCCGACACATAGTTCAAAGCCGCCTGGGTGATGCCGCCGATGGCGAAGGCGTTGTAGGGCGTGCAGCCGGTCTGCACGAAGTTGGTGCAGGAGGCCAAGGCGTTGGCCGAACGCAGCAGCGAGAAGTCGCGGGTGTAGTTTTCCGCCAGGATCGCCGTGCCGTACTGGGCGTAGACGTCATAGTTCCAGGTCTTGTCGATGGAGCCCTTGGAGCCGATCACCAGGCGGTAGTCGGTGTGGCGCAGGTCGTCGACGCGGCCGCCGCCTTCCACGTTGCGCTTCAGCAGGGCCAGGGTGGCCACACCGGTGGGGCCTTGGCCCGCCGCGGTGCAGAACTGGTTCACTTCGTTGGCCGACAGCAGCGTGCTGTTACAGGGGATCGTCACGGTCTGGCCGAACACGCCGGAGGGCGCCGCCTGGGCGCTGGTGTGGTCATCCATGAACATGGCGTGGGCGTAGAGATCGGCATGTTCGTTCAGCTCATAGTGGCTGAACACGCCGGCCGAATAGCGAGTGTCCGGGCGCTGGTAGTAGTTGAACGGAGCGTAGTTGTAGGAGTCCCGGGCGGCGACATAGGGGCGCAGGGTGTTGCCCGGGCCGGTAGGGTCCAGGATGTAGCCGGCCGTGCTGCCGACCGGGGTGCCGGCGGGGGTGAACACCAGGAAGCGGGACAGGGCGGTGGTGCCCGAGCCGGAGCAGGCGAAGCCCGCGCCGGATTCGCCGATGGTGCAGGCGCTGTAGTCGCGCTGGCCCTGGTTCACCGCGTCGATCTGGCGATAGCTCATATAGACTTCGGCGTTGCCCTTGCCGTCCCCGTGGGAGCGTTGAAGCCGCGGGCCGCTTCGAGGCCCTGCATCATCGTGTTGGTGTTGGTGTGGTCGTAGAAGCCGGCATTGGCATCGATTTTGATGCCGGTGAAGTTCTTCTGCATGATAAAGTTCACCACGCCGGCGACAGCGTCCGAACCGTAGGTGGCCGAAGCGCCCCCGGTCAGCACATCGACGCGCTCCACCAGGGAGGCGGGGATGAAGTTCAAGTCAGCCACCGGCGAGCTATTGGAAAAGGCCGGGTTGCCGGGAACCAGGCGGCGGCCGTCGATCAGCACCAGGGTGCGCTGAACGCCCAGGCCGCGCAGGTCGACGGTGGCGGTGCCGGTGGAGCCGTTGCCGATCGAGGAGCCCTGGCCGGAGAAGGCCTGGGGCAGGGCGTTGACGAGGTCTTCGACCCGGGTCGTTCCGGTCAGTTGGATTTCAGCGTTGGAGACCGAGGTGACCGGGCTGACGCTGGTCATGTTCGGCTGCTGAATGCGAGTGCCGGTGACGACCACTTCCTGCACGGCGGGCGCCGGCGCGGTCTGAGCCATCGCGGCTCCGGCCATGCCAAACGACAACGCACTGCAGATGATCGTGGACGCCAAAAGGCTGTCCCGCGTGGTGGGGTGTTTCAAGATGGTGCCCTCCAAATGGGGCGGCGCAGCCGGCTCTTGGCCGGGGCGGCCCCAATTCGTGTGTATCCCGAGCCATAGGGAGTTTCCCCGGCCGGTTGAGCCCAGGTTTGGTCCCAGGAGGCTGCTCGGTCAACGAAAGGTCGTCGTTTTGTCACACGACAGTCGTGTCCTGTAACATCGAAGTCATAGTAGTGGCTGCTTTAGTTCACATCCCGGGAACCAATTAGCGGCGCCAGACGTTATTTGTCGATTTATCGTAAGATTTTGTTAGCTATGCCGTATGCGGGATGCTAACCGCGCCGCTTCAAATAACACCGTTACTGACTTTGATTTTCATTTGAAATACGAAAATCGGGGTTATCGACCGTGCGCTGAAGCTCGATCATTCAAGCGCTACTTTAGCCTACTGTCCGTTTGAGTCTTCACGGCCTGCGCCAATCGGCCCGCTGGCGACGGCGGACGAACCGGCGTTACTCTCCAATGTCGTCAGTTTTGAAAGCTCATCATGTCGAGACATGGGATGATCGCCGGTCTTGCCACGGCAGCCGCCCTCGCAGCTGCGGGATCAGCCTGCGCCGAGAACTGGCAGACCTTTTTCGTCATTCCCGCCGGCAACGTCCTGCTGGATCGTGATTCGCTGCAGAAGACCTCGGGCCATGTCCTGGCCCGGCTGGAGTCGACCTTTCCCCAGCCCCAGGGCCTCAGCCGCAACGGGGCGATCTTCAGCTACGTGAAGACGATCGACCGGGTGGATGTGGACTGCCGGGCCCGCATCTACATCAACATCTCGCGCGACCTCTACAGCGACGACGGCCAAAGGGCGCTGTCGCTCAACGAGCAGAACAGCCCGATCCCGATCACCGAGGGCACCGTGCAGATGGCCCTGCTCAAGGCCTTCTGTTCCTAAGGGTTTTTAGTCCTGGGCCCCGCGGCGGCGGCGGCCTCTTCCGGCGTTTCCGGCGCGAAGCCGACCGGGGCGAAACCGTGCAGGAAGGACTCCACCGCCACCGTCACCGGGCCGGAGATCATCCGCTTGCCGGCTTCCATCTCGCGGACCCGCTTTTCACCCTGCGAGCGATCGCCGGCCAGGCGAAGGGCGCGCGCCATGTCGGACGGCGACCAGCCCAGGGCTTCGCGGGCTTGCTTCAGATGGGTTCCGTTCTCGATCATGGTCGGCTCAGGTCGGACGTCGCACGCAGGCGACATGCACGCATCGTGCACCCGGATCAACCCATCGTCGAGCGCCGCGCATCCAGGCATTTGGTCGCGCGTTTGCTAAATCATGGCGTCACACCCTGCGACGCGCCTAATATGACCATCGTGTCGGCGCCCCGGGGCTCCCCGATGACGATGGATGCAGGACTGAATACCTAAGCGGAATGGCCGGCTTCGTTTTCCATGATCCATCCGGCCGCCGGGGCCGCCGCGCGGGTCTGGCCGTAGGCCTGATGCTGGCGACCATAGCCGCGATCGGGGCCGGCTTCGCCGCGACCCTGGCCCTGGCCCCGCGCCTGCCCAACCTGCAGCTGAAGGATCCCCGCATCCTGTCGGCCCTGCACGAGGAAACGCCGCGCAAAAAACCGCACCGCCTGCCCTGGACCCGTGTGCCGCGTCCCGGCGGACTGAACTCCACCGTCTCGGGCGCCGAACGGCCCCTGACCCTGGCCTTCTACGTCAGCTACGACGCCAACTCGCGCCAGTCCCTGACCGAGCATATCGGTAAGATCGACGTGCTTTCGCCGCAGTGGATCGCCCTGAACGGCGCCGCCGGCGACATCAGCGTGGTGGACGACCGCCAGGCCGAGGACATCATCCGCGCCGCGCCCAAGCCGCCGTCGGTCCTGCCCTCGATCACCAATCTGCACGACGGCGCCTGGGACACCGCCCAGGCCTCCTTCGACATCCTCAACCCCGTCGCCCGCCGCAACCTGATCGCCAAGCTGGTGGACCTGGCCCAGAAGGACGGCTTCGCCGGCTATGTGTTCGATCTGGAGAACCTGTCGGACGAGGCGATCAAGGCTTATCCCGGTTTCCTGGCCCAGACCCGCGCCGCGCTGAAGCCGCTGGGCCGCGAAGTGTGGGTGACCGCGCCGTTCGACGACCGCGACTGGGACCTGAAGACCATCCAGGCGGTCACCGACACCGTGGTGCTGATGGCCTATGACGAGCACTACCTGACCAGCAAGCCCGGCACGCCTGCCAGCCAGGGCTGGTTCCAGTCCAACCTGTCCGAGACCCTGGGCAAGATGGACCCCAAACGCACCATCCTGGCGCTGGGCGCCTACGGCTACGACTGGACCAAACGCGGCAAGACCTGGGACTCGGCGGAGGCCCAGACCTTCCACGAGGCGACCGTCCTGGCCTCGGATTCCGGCAACGACATCGAGTTCGATCCCGACACCCTGACGCCTCACTTCAGCTACGAGGACGAGAACGGTCTGACCCACGAACTGTGGTTCATGGACGCGGTGACCGCCTACAACGAGATGAAGGTCTCCAGCCCGTTCAAACCGCGCGGCTATGGCCTGTGGCGGCTGGGCAGCGAGGACCCCGGCATCTGGACCCTGTTCGGACGCGGCTACGGCCGGGCCGACACCGCCGATCTGCAGCCCATACCCGGCGGCCAGGACGTGGACTTCGATGGCACCGGAGAGGTGCTCAAGATCACCCAGACGCCAAAGCCCGGCCGGCGCAGCCTGACCATCGACAAGGATACCGGCCTGATCTCGGGCGAGAGCTACGACGTCATCCCGTCAGGCTACATCGTGCAGCGCTACGGCGCCCACCCGGGGCTGATCGCCCTGACCTTCGACGACGGGCCGCACCCCAAGTTCACCAAGCAGATCCTGGACATTCTCAAGGCCAAGAAGGCGCCCGCCACCTTCTTCGTGATCGGCGACCAGATGTCCAAATGGCCTGGCCTAGTGAAACGCGAACTGGACGAGGGGCATGTGGTGGGCAGCCACAGCTTCACCCACCCGAACCTGGGCGCCATCACCACGCCGCAGGTGGATATCGAGCTGAACGCCACCCAGCGCCTGTTCGAGGTGGTCACCGGCCGCTCGATGCGCCTGTTCCGGCCGCCCTACTTCGGCGACGCCGAACCCTCGACGCCGGCGGAAGTCGCGCCGCTGCTGAAGGCCCAGGCGCTGGGCTACTACATCGTCGGCCTGCGCATCGACACCAACGACTGGAAGAAGCCCACCACCCAGCAGATCATCGACAACGTCACCAACCGGCTGAGCGACACCAACCCAGAGACCGCCGGCCAGGTAGTGCTGCTGCACGATTCCGGCGGCGACCGCTCGCGCACCGTCGCCGCCCTGCCCGGCCTGATCGACACCCTGCGCGCCCGCGGCTACCGCCTCGTCAGCGTGGCCGAACTGGCCGGGATGTCGCCGCAGCAGGCCATGCCGCTGAGCGGCCGCAACCCGCTGGAGCTGACGCTGGACCGGATCGGCTTCGGCTTCGTGCACGGGCTTGAGGTGTGCATGGAGACCCTGTTCATCTCCGCCATCGTACTGGGCCTGGCGCGACTGGCCTTCCTGGGCACCCTGGCGCTGTGGCACCGCTTCACCAATAAGCCGCCGCCGAAGCTCGATCCGACCACCGGGCCGCTCGTGAGCGTCCTGATCCCCTGTTTCAACGAAGAGAAGGTGATCGTCGCCTCGACCGCGAGGATCCTGCGGTCGGACTGGACCAATATCGAGGTCCTGGTGCTGGACGACGGCTCGACCGACGGCACCGCCGATGAGGTGCGCCGGGCCTTCGCCGACGATCCGCGCGTGCGCCTGCTCAGCTTCGAGAACGCGGGCAAGGCCCATGCCCTGAACCGTGGCCTGGCTTTGACCAAGGGCGACATCATCGTCGCGCTGGACGCCGACACCTTGTTTCCGAAAGACACGATCGGGCTCCTCGCACGGTGGTTCGCCGATCCGCGCATCGGGGCGGTGGCCGGCAACGCCCTGGTGGGCAACCGGCTCAACATGGTCACCCGCTGGCAGGCGCTGGAATATGTCACCGCCCAGAACCTGGAGCGGCGGGCGCTGGACGCCCTGGGCGCCGTCACCGTGGTGCCCGGCGCGGTCGGGGCCTGGCGGCGCGAGGCGCTGGAAGCTCTGGGCGGCTATCCCGCCGACACTCTGGCCGAGGATCAGGACCTGACCATCGCCGTGCAGCGGGCCGGCTGGCTGGTGGACTTCGATCCGGACGCCCGCGCCTACACCGAGGCCCCCGACACCATCAACGGCCTGCTCAAGCAGCGCTTCCGCTGGTCGTTCGGCACTCTGCAATGCCTGTGGAAGCACCGCCCCGGCCTGTTCGATCCGCATCGCCCGGTGCTGGGCTTCTTCGCCCTGCCGCAGATCTGGCTGTTCCAGATCTTCCTGACCGTGGCCGCGCCCCTGGTCGACCTCGGCGCCATCTGGAGCCTGATCTCGGCGGTGATGACCCACTACTCCCACCCGGTGGAGTGGTCGTCCGACGACCTGCTGCACACCCTGTTCTACTGGTGCGCCTTCGTGCTGGTGGACATCTCAGCCGCGATGCTGGGCATGGCGCTGGAGAAGCGCGCGCCCTGGAAGGAGCTGATCTGGCTGCCGGTGCAGCGCTTCGGCTACCGCCAGATGATGTACTACGTCGTGGTCAAGGCGGTGATCACCGCCGTGCGCGGGCCCAAGGTCGGCTGGGGCAAGCTGGAGCGGCGCAACACCGCCGCTGTCGAGGGCGCCGGCTAATCGCCTAATTCGTCATCGTCTCGTGCTCGATTGTTGAGCAGACCCCGGAACTTCGGCTATAGCCGAGTCTGGACCCCATGCGGTCCGGGGGAGGCGGGCGCTCATGACCTTGGTTCGTAAGATGTTTTGCGGCGCTGGCCTGACCTTGGGCGTGGCTGCGATCCCGGCCCTCGCCCTGGCCCAGACACCGGCCCCTGCCCTCAACACCGGCGACACCGCCTGGATTTTGACCTCCACGGCCCTGGTCCTGTTCATGACGCTGCCCGGTCTGGCGCTGTTCTACGGCGGCCTGGTGCGGTCCAAAAACGTGCTGTCGGTGATGGCCCAGTGCGTCGGCATCGCCTGCCTGGCCTCGGTGCTTTGGCTGGCGGTCGGTTACAGCCTGGCGTTCAGCGGCTCCGGCGCCCTGATCGGCGATCTGAGCAAGGCCTTCCTGCTCTCCGTCCACCGCGGCGACCTGCGCGGGACCATCCCCGAGAGCGCCTTCTTCCTGTTCCAGGGGGCCTTCGCCGTCATCACCCCGGCCCTGATCGTCGGCGCCTATGCCGAGCGGATCCGCTTTCCCGCCGTGCTGTTGTTCAGCGGCCTGTGGCTGCTGGCGGTGTATGCCCCGGTGGCCCACTGGATCTGGGGCGGCGGATGGCTGATGACGCGCGGCGTGATGGACTACGCCGGAGGCCTGGTGGTTCACGCCACCGCAGGCATCTCCGCCCTGCTGGCCGCCATCTGGGTCGGCCGCCGCGACGGCTTCCCCAAGGACCTGCACCCCCCGCACAGCCCCGGCCTGACCATGATCGGCGCCGGCATGCTGTGGGTCGGCTGGTACGGCTTCAACGGCGGCAGCGCCCTGGCGGCCAATGGCGACGCCGCCATGGCCCTGGTGGTCACCCATCTGTCCGCCTCGATGGCTGGCCTGGTCTGGGCGATGCTGGAATACCGCAAGTTCGGCCGTCCCAGCATGGTCGGCCTGGTCACCGGCGTGGTCGGCGGTCTGGCGACCGTGACGCCCGCGTCGGGCTATGTCGGGCCGCTGGGCGGGCTGATCCTGGGCGCCTGCGGTAGCGTGGTCTGTTTCTACGCGGTCGAGCTGGTCAAGCACCGCTTCAAGGTCGACGATTCCCTGGACGTGTTCGCCGTGCACGGCGTCGGCGGCATCCTCGGCAGTCTGCTGGTGGCGGTGCTGGCCAGCCCGGCGATCGGCGGCGTCGGCTACGGCGTGACCGGCGGCATGGCGGCGCAGTTCGTGGTCCAGCTGATCGCGGCGGCGGCGGTGCTGGTCTGGTCGGGCGTACTGACCTTGGTGATCCTGTTCCTGGTGCGCCGGACCACCGGTCTGCGCGCCCGCGAAGAAGATATCGACGAAGGCCTGGACCTGGCCCACCACGGCGAGCGCAGCTTTAGTATTTAAGGGTGTGATGGGTCAGTGCGTCACTCCGCGCGCGCCCAGCACGCCTGCGACCGTGAGCGCCATCACCTTCAGGTCGAAGGCGAACGACATCCGGTTCATGTAGTCTACGTCCAGCGCCACCTTCTGCGGGATCGGCAGCTCGTCGCGGCCATTGACCTGGGCCCAGCCGGTCAGGCCCGGACGCAGGCGTTCGACCCCGGCCTCGGTGCGTAGCGCCACCAAGTCGTCCTGGTTGAACAGGGCGGGGCGGGGCCCCACCAGGCTCATGTCGCCGATCAGGACGCTCCAGAGTTGGGGCAGTTCGTCCAGGCTGTAGCGGCGCAGGAAGCCGCCGAACGGGGTCAGCCAGCGGGCAGGGTCATCCAGCAGGTGGGTCGCCACCTGGGGCGTATCGATACGCATGGTGCGGAACTTGGGCATGGCGAACAGCCGGTTGTCGCGCCCTACCCGTTGCGACCAGTGGATCGCCGGTCCGGGCGACGTGGCGCGCGTCGCCAGCGCCAGCAGAACCATCGGCGCCCCGAACACGAACAGCGCCGCGCCGGCCACGCCGATGTCCGTCGCGCGCTTCAGAACAGGACTGGCGGCGGAAGAGGACAAACGGGCTCCTGGGTTGCCTGCCTGGGATAGCGTCGCCCCAGGCGCGCGACAACCTTGCCCTTCCCCTGACGGCGGGCTAACTCGGCCCAGCCTTCGGAAAGAACCAGTCGATGACCGAAACCGCCCCGGCTCCCTACGCCGGTCCCAAGCGAATCCTGTCGGGGGTGCAGACCTCCGGCTCCCTGCACCTGGGCAACTACCTGGGCGCGATCGTGAAGTTCGTGCGTCTGCAGGAAGAGGCCGAGTGCTTCTATTTCCTGGCCGACCTGCACGCGATCACCGTGTGGCAGGACCCGGCCAAGCTGGCAGGGCAGATGCGCGAAGTGGCCGCGGCCTTCATCGCCTCGGGCGTGAATCCCAACAAGGCGGCGATCTTCCCCCAATCCGCCGTGCCCGAGCACGCCGAGCTGGCCTGGATCTTCAACTGCGTCGCCCGCCTCGGCTGGCTGGACCGGATGACCCAGTTCAAGGAGAAGTCGGGCCAGCATAAGGAACGCTCCTCGGTCGGCCTCTACACTTACCCCGTGCTGCAGGCCGCCGACATCCTGGTCTACAAGGCCACCCATGTACCGGTGGGCGAGGACCAGAAGCAGCATCTGGAGCTGACCCGCGACATCGCCCAGAAGTTCAACAACGACTTCGGCGCACCGGGCTTCTTCCCCATCACCGAGCCGGTGATCGAGGGGCCGGGAGCGCGGATCATGAGCCTGCGCGACGGCGCGGCCAAGATGAGCAAGTCCGACCCCTCGGACAATTCGCGCATTAACCTGCTGGATGAGGCCGACGCCATCGCCCAGAAGATCCGCAAGGCCAAGACCGACCCGGAACCTCTGCCCGAGACCCTGGACGAGCTGAAGCTGCGGCCTGAAGCCGATAATCTGGTGGGCATCTACGCGGCCCTGGCGGGACGGCCCAAGGCCGAGGTGCTGGCGCAGTTCACCGGCCAGGGATTCGGCGCCTTCAAGCCGGCGCTGGCCGAGCTGGCGGTCGAACGCATGCGGCCGATCGGCGATGAGATGCGCCGGCTGATGGCCGACCCGACCGAGATCGACAAGGTGCTGAAGGCGGGCGTCGAAAAGGCCCGCGCGGTGGCCGGGCCCGTGGTCGCCGAGACCAAGACGCTGGTGGGCTTCTGGGACGCCAAGGCGTGATCAGGGCGGCTCTGGCGGCAGGCGTCATCCTGGCCCTAGCCGGCGCCGCCGAGGCCAAACCGGGCGGCGACCTCAGCGTGACCGGAGCGGTGGTGCGCGCCTCGCTGGGGACCGTGCCGACCTCCGCCGCCTATCTGACCATCGCCAATTCAAGCGGCCGGGCGGACCGGCTGCTGTCAGTCGATTGCGCCTGCGCCCGGATGGCGATGATGCACAAGTCCGAGGTCAAGGCCGGGATAGCCTCCATGGACATGGTCGGATCGGTCACCGTTCCCGCGGACGGCAGGGTCAGCTTCTCGCCCACGGGGCTGCACATCATGCTGACGGGGCTGAAGACACCGCTGAAGGCGGGGGGATCGGTTCCGATGACCCTGACCTTCGAACACGCCGGGACGGTCAAGGTGATGTTCAAGATCCAGGATATCGTCGAGAAGCGCTGAGGTTGCGCGACGGCCCGCGCGGCGCCATCTAGTCGCTATGTTCATCCAGACCGAAACCACGCCCAATCCCGAGGTGCTGAAGTTCCTGCCCGGCCGCGAGGTCCTGGGGGAAGGCACGCGCGAGTTCAGGACCGCCGATGAGGCCTCAGCCTCGCCTCTGGCCCAGGCCCTGTTCGATCTGAACGGCGTGGAGCGGGTCTTCTTCGGCCCCGACTTCCTGACCGTGACCAAGAATTCCGACGACGTGGACTGGCGCACCCTGAAGGCGCCGATCCTGGCCGCGGTGATGGAGCATTTCACCTCTGGCGCGGCCCTGCTGGCCGAGGGCGACGCGGGCGCGGTCTCGCACGACTCCGACGTCTATGAAGGTGAAACCGCCCAGGTGGTGGCCGAGATCAAGGACCTGCTGGACACCCGCATTCGCCCGGCCGTGGCGCGGGACGGCGGCGATATCCTGTTCAACCGCTTCGATGCGGCGACCGGCGTGGTCTTCCTGCACATGCGCGGGGCCTGCTCCAGCTGCCCCTCCTCCTCCGCCACACTCAAGGCCGGGGTCGAGAACATGCTCAAGCACTACGTGCCCGAAGTGACGGCAGTCGAAGCCGCCCTCTAAAAAATTTGAATCAAAGCGCGCCGGGCCCCTTGCCGAACAGGCGCTCGCCTCTATTTGTAACAGCACTAGTTCCTGTTCCTGATGGAGAGCTTCCATGTCGGCCGTTCTTGAGGGCCCCGCCCTCGACCAACTCTTTCGCGAAGCGCGCACCCGCAACGGCTGGTCCGACAAGCCGGTCAGCGACGCCCAGATCCGCGAACTCTACGACCTGTTCAAATTCGGCCCGACCGCCGTTAACTCGACCCCCGCCCGCGTGGTCTGGGTCAAGAGCGAGGAGGCCAAGCAGCGCCTGGCCCCGCATCTGTCGGGCAACAACCGCCCCAAGACCCTGAAAGCGCCAGTCACCGCCATCATCGGCTACGACCAGGAGTTCCACGAAAAGCTGCCCAAGCTGTTCCCCAACGCGCCCACCGCCAAGGACTGGTTCGCGTCGCCGGAGTCGCGCGAGCAGACCGCCTTCCGCAACGGCACCCTGCAGGGCGCCTATCTGATCATCGCCGCGCGGGCCCTGGGCCTGGACGCCGGTCCGATGTCGGGCTTCGACAACGCGGGCGTGGACAAGGAATTCTTCGCCGGCACGACCATCAAGTCGAACTTCATCGTCGCCCTGGGCTACGGCACCGACGAGAACCTCTATCCGCGCAACCCGCGCCTGGACTTCGAGGAAGCCAACACCATCCTGTAATGGCGGCCTCTAGTAGGGGCTTTCCTCACGGCTGAACGCCTCGACCTCGGCGATCAGCTCCTTGACCGCCAAGGCCACCAGGTCGCCGCCCTTTTCCGGGGAGGCCTGGTTGGGGTCCGACCCCATGCGGCCGTCGGGATAGCGGGCGCGGAAGTCCATCGCTTCGCGGATCGGGCCGGTAGGCGCGATCTGCGGGGCGTAGTTGGCGGCCTTGATCGATCCCGGATAGGCCCATTGGGTCACCGCGATCTCCGATGGGGTGGCGTGGCTGCCGTGGCCGGTGGGGAAGAGGCGGTTGGCCAGGGCCATCACCCCCTTCAGGTCCCACCAGTTGCGCAGCTTCAGGGCGAAGCCGGCCTGGTGCCGGTCGAAGGACGCCTCGGCGTAGATTTCCGAGAAGGCCGCCTCGATGGTGGCGACGTTGCCGCCGTGCCCGTTCAGGAAATAGATCCGCTCGAAGCCGTGGCCGGTCAGCGAACGGGTCCAGTCCTGCAGGGCGGCGATGAAGGTGGTGGGGCGCAGCGAAATGGACCCTGGAAAGCCCAGATGATGCTGGGCCATGCCGATAGCGAAGGTCGGCGCGATCAGGAGATCCGCCCCGTCGCGGCGCGAGGCCTCGTGGGCGATGATCTCCGGGCAGAGGAAATCTGTGCCCAGAAGGCCCGTCGGCCCATGCTGCTCGTTGGAGCCGATCGGGACGATCACGGTCCTGGACCGCTTGAGATAGTCCTCGATCTCCTGCCAGGTCGACAGCTGCAGCAGCATTGCGCTCTCCCAATACCCTTTCTAGTTAGGCGCGCGCGGGCCCAGCGTCAGCCCCAAAAGGGAAAGCTTGCGGCCCCCGCATGCCGCTTCGCATAGTGGCGCCAACCAAGAGCGCACCAGGAAACGTCATGAGCAGCCCCGAGGTCATCGAAGTCCCCCCGGCCTGGGCCAAGCGCGCCCACATCGACGCGGCGGGCTATGAGGCGGCCTGCGAGGAAGCGACCCGCGATCCGGAGGGCTATTGGCGCCAACTCGGCCAGCGCCTGACCTGGATCAAGCCGCCGATCATTATCAAGGACGTCTCCTTCGACGCCGCCGATTTCCGCATCCGCTGGTACGCCGATGGGGTGCTGAACGCCTCGGCCAACTGTCTGGACCGCCATCTGCCGGCCAAGGCCAAGGACATCGCCTTCATCTGGGAAGGGGACGACCCCAAGGACTCGCGCAGCGTCACCTACGCCGAGGCCCACGCCGAGACCTGCCGCATGGCCAATGTGCTGAAGACGCACGGGGTCAAGAAGGGCGACCGGGTGACCCTCTATCTGCCGATGATCCCTGAGGCCGCCTACGCCATGCTGGCCTGCGCCCGCATCGGGGCGGTGCATTCGGTGGTGTTCGCCGGCTTCTCGCCCGACAGCATCGCCGGCCGCATCCAGGACTGCGGCTCGACGTTCGTGATCACCGCCGACGAAGGCCTGCGCGGCGGGCGCACCATTCCGCTGAAAGCCAATGTCGACGAGGCGCTGAAGCAGTGCCCGGACGTGAAAACCGTGCTGGTGGTGGCCCGCACCGGCGCTCCCGTCGCCTGGACGGAGGGGCGCGACCTGGCCTACGGCGACGAAAGGGCCAAGGTTTCCGCCGACTGCCCGCCCGAGCCGATGGGGGCGGAGGACCCGCTGTTCATCCTCTACACGTCGGGCTCGACCGGAAAGCCCAAGGGCGTGCTGCACACCACCGGCGGCTATCTGGCCTGGGCCGCCTATACCCACGAGGCGACCTTCGACTACCGGCCGGGCGAGATCTACTGGTGCACCGCCGACGTCGGCTGGGTCACCGGCCACAGCTATATCGTCTACGGACCCCTGGCCAATGGGGCGACCAGCCTGATCTTCGAGGGCGTGCCGACCTATCCCACATCGTCCCGGTTCTGGGAGGTGATCGACAAGCACAAGGTCGAGATCTTCTACACCGCCCCCACCGCCATCCGCGCCCTGATGCGCGAGGGCGAGGCGCCGGTCAAAAAGACCTCGCGGGCGTCGCTGCGGCTGCTGGGCAGCGTCGGCGAGCCGATCAATCCGGAAGCCTGGATGTGGTACTGGCGCGTGGTCGGCGACGAGCGCTGCCCGATCGTGGACACCTGGTGGCAGACGGAGACCGGCGGCCATCTGATCACGCCGCTGCCGGGCGCGACGCCGTTGAAGCCAGGCTCGGCGACCAAGCCCCTGCCGGGGATTTTCCTGCAACTGGTCGACGCCGAGGGCCGGCAGTTGGGTGGGGCGGCGGAGGGCAACCTCTGCATCACCGACAGCTGGCCGGGCCAGATGCGCACCGTCTGGGGCGATCACGACCGCTTTATCCAGACCTATTTCACCACCTATCCCGGCCGCTACTTCACCGGCGACGGCTGCCGCCGCGACGGCGACGGCTACTACTGGATCACCGGGCGGGTGGACGATGTGATCAATGTCTCGGGCCACCGCCTGGGCACCGCCGAGATCGAGAGCGCCCTGGTGGCCCACCCCGCCGTGGCCGAGGCCGCCGTGGTCGGCTATCCGCACGACATCAAGGGCCAGGGCATCTATGGCTACGTCACCCTGAAGGCCGACAGTCCGCCGACGGAGGAGCTGCGCAAAGACTTGGTCAAATGGGTCCGCGCCGAGATCGGCCCCTTCGCCGCGCCAGACATCCTGCAGTGGGCCCCCGGCCTGCCCAAGACCCGCTCGGGCAAGATCATGCGCCGCATCCTGCGCAAGATCGCCGAGAACGACATGAGCAACCTTGGCGACACCTCGACGTTGGCTGATCCAGGGGTGGTGGAGGACCTGGTCAAGAACCGGGGTGGTTAGCGGCTAGCCGAACCTTCAGCGCCTCGGCGATGCGCTGGAACAAGCCCTCCCAATCGCCGCGCTCTGTCTGGCGGAACAGCCTGACGGACGGATACCAGGGGCTCGTCTCGCCCGTCGTCGTCCAGATCCAATGAGGGACCCGTTGCAGCGCGATCCACACCGGCCGCCCCAGGGCGCCGGCCAAGGCGCCGGCGGACGTATCCACCGTGACTACCAGATCGAGGTTCGCCATCACGGCGGCCGTATCGACGAAGGCGTCGGGTCCTGAGTCGAAGTCCTCGCCCAGCGCCTGCACCTCCATGCCGGCGGGCAGACTGCCCAACTGCTCTGTCCCGGGACCCTTCTGCAGGCTGATCAGACGCACGCCGGGAACCGCCGCTAGGGGCGCGAACGCCGCCACCGGGACTGAGCGCCCCCTTTCCGAGGGTGAGTTGGGATCGCCTTGCCAGGCGATGCCGATCCTGAACCCATCATCGCCGATACGCTCGCTCCAGCGCCGCACCTGTTCGGGCTCGGGCTTAAGATAGGCCAGCTTGGCAGGGACCGTTTGCAGGGTGGTCGCGAAGACCCCCGGCAAGCTCATCAGCGGGCAATGATAGTCGTATGGAGGAAGGGGATCGCCCTCGGCGACCCATTGATCCACCCCTTCCAATGCCGACAGCAGCCGGATGATCCGCCGAGGCGCCCGGAGCAGGACCCGCGCCCCGCGCCCAGCCACCAGGGGGGCATAGCGGCAAAACTGAATGGTATCTCCCGCGCCCTGCTCGGCGTGGAGCAGGATCGTGCTCCCGGCCAGGTCTTCGCCGCGCCACTGCGGCTGAGTAAAGGCTTCGGGCATTTCCACCGCGTCCCACCGCCTCTCGAAATCCGGCCAGGCATTGATCCAGTCGCCCAACCGAAGGCGCACGCCCGCAAGACCCACGCGGGCCGATCCGTTGGCGGGATCAAGGGCAATGGCCCGCTCGTACGCGGCGACCGCTTCCTGATAGCGACCCAAGGCGTGAAGCCCCACGCCTCTGCCGACGTGGGCGGGTGCATAGTCCGGGGCGTGGCGAATGGCCTCATCATTGGCGGCGAGGCACGCCTCCAATCGATTGAGCCGATCCAGAGCGCTCGCGATATTGGCGTGGGCGGGGCCATGTTCCGGCGTCAGTCGCACCGTGGCCTGGAAAGCCGCCAGCGCCTCCTCCGGCCGCTCCAGTTTCAGGAGCGCCGCGCCAAGCAGAGTGTGGGCGTCGGCGTCATCTTGGTCGCGCTGGACGATGGGCTGAAACGCTTCCGCCAGTTCCTGAAACCGGCCGAGCTGGAGCAGCCCCTCACCCAGATTCCAGCGTGTCCCACGGTCGTCCGGCGCCAGCGCCGTTGCTGTCTGGAAGACGGCGACCGCCTCTTCGATACGACCGTCCCCCCTCAGAAGTTTGCCAAGATTGGCGTGATACACGGCCTGACCGCCATCGGACTGGATCGCGCGGCCGATCAGGTCGAGCGCTTCCTTCCGGTGGCCGAATTGAAAGGCGATCAATCCCAGCAGATGCAGGGCGCCGGCGTGGCTGGGGTTCGCCGCGAGAATCCGGCGGTAGATGTGCTCAGCCTCTAGAGGCTGGCCCGCTTGGTGGAGCGAAACCGCCGACTTGAACAATGCGCCTACAGCGTCTTCGTTGGGCGCTGGGGCGTCGGGGTCCGAAGCGGCCGTCATGGATCGTTCCTCCGGGCCTGCATCATCGCACCTTCGGTGTCAGCGTCTCCCGTTAAGCGCATAGGTTCGGCTCAGGCAACCTTCTGTCACCTAATATCGCCTAGGCTGATCCATTGGACGGCGCCGCGCGTTAAGCTGCGACTGATGCGCGCCTTCGCGACCCTGCTCGACCGGCTGTCCCTGACCAGCTCGCGCAACGCCAAGCTGATCCTGGTGCGCGACTATCTGCGCGAGCGGCCCGACCCGGAGCGCGGCTGGGCCCTGGCGGCCCTGACGGGGGAGCTCAGCTTCAACGCCGCCAAGCCGGCCATGATCCGCAAGGCGGTGGAGGCGCGGGTCGATCCGATCCTGTTCCGCTGGTCCTACGACTATGTCGGCGATCTGGCCGAGACCGTGGCTCTGATCTGGCCGGCGCGGCATGGGTCGAACAGGGCGCCGGAGCTGGACGAGGTGGTGGACGCTCTGCGCACCGCCACGCGGGGCGAGATTCCGGCGCTGCTGGAAGCCTGGCTCGATGCGCTCGACCCCGACGGACGATGGGCTCTGCTGAAGCTGATGACCGGCGGCATGCGGGTGGGCCTGTCGGCGCGGCTGGCCAAACAGGCGGCGGCGGGCATTTCCAGAACTGGGGGCAATGTGCCCGTCGCGGAGATCGAGGAGATCTGGCATGGCCAGCAGGCGCCTTACGGCGATCTGTTCGCCTGGCTGGAGGGTCGCAGCGAAAGACCCAGTCCCGAGGCGCATGGGCGCTTCCGCCCGGTGATGCTGGCTCAGGCCATCGATGAAGAGACCGACTTCGCCCGCTACGACCCCAAGGACTACGCCGCCGAGTGGAAGTGGGACGGCATCCGGGTGCAGGCGGTGCTGGAGGGCGGCCAGCGGCGGCTCTACAGCCGCACCGGCGACGAGATATCGGGCGCCTTCCCCGACCTGATGCAGGCGCTGGATTTCGAAGGGGTGATCGACGGTGAGCTGCTGGTGATCCGCGATGGCCGGGTGGCGCCCTTCGGCGACCTGCAGCAGCGGCTGAACCGCAAGACGGTGGACGGCAAGATCATGGCCCGGTTCCCCGCCTCGATCCGCGCCTACGACCTTCTGTCCGACCACGGAGAAGACACCCGCGCCCTGCCGTTCGGCCTGCGCCGGGGGCGGCTGGAGGCCTTCCTGGCGGCCAGCAACTCGCCGCGCCTGGACCTGTCGCCCCTGCAGCCGTTCGATAGCTGGGAGGGCCTGGCCGCCCTGCGCGCCAACCCGCCCGAGGGCGATCCCGCCATCTCAGAAGGGCTGA
>CAIYVC010000155.1 GCA_903929535.1 uncultured Caulobacteraceae bacterium
GCCGCCGCCGGCGGCGGCGCCCAATCCGGGGCCGGCCAACATTCTGGACGAGATCATCGTGACGGCGACGCGCCGCTCAATCGCCGCCAACAAGGCTCCCCTGGCCATCGCGGCGGCCAGCCAGCAGTCCCTGGATCGGGCGGGAATCCGCGACATTCGGGACCTCAGTTCGTCGATGCCTTCCGTCGTCTTCAGAGGCACCGGCACCTCCGACACCTCGATCTCCATTCGAGGCATCATTTCCGGTCTTGGGGCGGCCACCACCGGTATCTATCTGGACGACACGCCGATCCAGAAGCGGCTGGCCAACGGCGTGACCAGCGGCAACGGCAACGCCTATCCCCAGCTGTTCGACCTGGAGCGGGTCGAGGTGTTGCGCGGTCCTCAGGGCACGCTGTTCGGAGGCTCTTCCGAAGGGGGCACGATCCGCTTTATCACCCCGCCGCCAAGCCTCACCCGCTATTCGGCCATGGCGCGCAGCGAGGTCTCGGCGACCGAGGGCGGCGCGATCAGCATGGGAGCGGGGCTGGCGGTCGGCGGCCCGATCGCGCCCGGCAGACTCGGCTTTCGCCTGTCGCTCGAAGACAGGCATAGCGGCGGCTACATGGATCACGTGTCCCTGTACGACAGCCGGACGATCGGCTCCGATACCAATGGCGAGGACGCCAGGACCGCGCGGCTGGCCCTGCTCTGGGCGCCCACCGAGCAGCTGCGCATCACGCCGACCTTCTATGCGTCCAGCGACTTCATCGCCGACAGCGACATCTATTGGCGCAACGTGCCGCAGTACGTGGTCAAGGGCGGCGTGTTCAACAACAGCGGCGTGATCTATGGCGTGCCGTACAGCTTTCCCAACGTGACCCTGCCCAGGCAGGTGCAAGGCCCCTTCGACCAGTTCGGTCCCTTCCGCACGCCCGTCGCCTACTATGCGGCCACGGGGTCGCCCCAGCTGCAGACCTCGCCGCGCACGACCACGCTGGTCGTCGAGAACCTCACCATCGACTACGACTTTCCGGCCGCAGCTCTGAAGTCGATCACCTCGCAGGTGCGCAGTTCCAACAAGGGCGACAATTCCGGCCAATTCGGCCTGCGCAACGTGGTGCTTCCCTCCTCGATCACCGGCGCCTGCGGTCAGGGCGGAGCGGCGCTGGACTATTCCGCGGGCTGCACGCCTCTGGTCATCGCCGGCTTCCCGCAACAGTTCTCGCAGTTCTTCTATGAGAACACCGATCGCGTGTTCAGCCAGGAAGCGCGCCTGTCTTCGACCGCCGCCGCTGCCCGCCTGAAGTGGGTCGCGGGCGCCTTCTATTCCTACTCGAACTTCTCGGTGAACAGTGATCAGGTCAACAACGAGGACCTCGCCACCCTGGCGATCCGCGGCCTGCCGGAGGCCTATCTCGTGGGCCAGCGCCCGCTGCCGGGAAACGTCTTCGCGCATCGCGCCATCGCCATCACCGAGAGCGAACTGGCCGCATTCGGCGAGGCCAACTATCTGCTCGCGCCCAAGCTGACCGTCACCCTGGGCGTCAGGGCCTCGCGCCACGCCTTCAACTATCGGCAGACGACGGCGGGGCCCGTGTTCGCGCCAGCCTTCGGTTTCAGCGGCACGGCGGCCGATCCCTTCCCCAACGCGTCCAACGGCGACAGCGGCTTCGTGACCACCATGGGTTCCACGCAGGAAACACCGGTGACCCCGAAATTCGGCCTGTCCTACCAGGCCACCGACAGCCGTCTGCTCTACATCTCGGCGGCCAAGGGCTATCGGGCGGGGGGAGTGAATGTTCCGGCCAACCCCGTGCAGTGCGCGGCGGGGCTGGCGGCCGTGGGCGGGATCGCGCCCAACACCTATACCTCCGACAGCGTCTGGAGCTATGAGGCGGGCTGGAAGGATCGGCTGTTCGGCAATGCCCTGAGCATCGATTCCAGCGTCTTCTTCATCGACTGGAAAAGCCCTCAGATCTCCCAGTCATTTCAGACCTGCGGATACAGCTATATCGCCAACGGTGGCGGGGCCGTGTCGCGCGGCGTCGATGGGCAGGCGCAGGTGCGGATCGCGCCGGGCCTCAGTGCGACCCTGTCCTTCGCCTACACGGACGCCCACTACACCATGACGGTGACCCAGCCCGGGGGCACAAGCGCGGTGGTCAACCGAGGCGACGAGCTGGGCGCTCCGCGATGGCAGTACGCGGCGGGCGTTCAATATGAGCGGCCGCTGATGGCGGGCGCCCAGGGCTATCTGCGCGGGGACTACCGTTTTCAGAGCGAGTATCAGAGAGGGCCTGCGGCCGGCACGACCACCTATGATCCGGTCACCGCCAGGGGGCAGGCCTCCCACATCCTGAACGCGAGGGCGGGTGTGACGGTGTCGCGGGTCGATGTCGCTCTGTTCGTCGACAACCTGCTGGACTCGCGCGACCAGCTGAACGTCCTGCACACGGCCTATTCGCCCCTGGTCACGGCCTCCACGTTCCGGCCCCGCGAGGCCGGCCTGCAGGTGCTCTACAGGTACTGAGCGCGGGCGCCGTGCGGCCCCAAAAATTTATTTCCAAACCCGCGTGATTAAAACGGCGGGCAATCCGTCTGAACCACTCAGACCGCGACGACAGCGGTAAGTGTGGGAGAATTGGGATGCGCCCATCCAAGACGATCAATCAGATTTGCGCGGCCGGTGTGAGCTGGATCGCTTTGGCCGCCGGCGCCGCGAGCGCCCAGACAGCGGCGCCTGCGGCAGGCGCCCAGACTGCTACGGGCATCGAAGAAGTGGTGGTCACCGCCACCCGCCAGACCCTCAACGTCAATCGGGTGCCGCTGTCGATCGCTGCGGTGACTCAGGCCAGCCTGGACCAGCAGGGCGTCAAGAGCGCCAGCGACCTGACCAAGCTGGTTCCCGCCCTCACCCTGGTCAACCAGACCGCCGGCGTCGGCACCTTCGCCATCCGCGGCATCGTCGCCACCACGGGCGCGGCCACGACCGGCGTCTATCTGGACGACACCTCGGTGACCAAGCGCAACAACGCCGGCGTCAGCCAGAACAACGGCGCGCCGATTCCGACCCTGTTCGACCTGCAGCGGGTCGAGGTGCTCAAGGGACCCCAGGGCACCCTCTACGGCGGGTCTTCGCAGGGCGGTACCATTCGCTTCATCACCCCGACGCCCAGCCTGACCACGATCTCGGGCCTCGGCCGGGTTGAAATGTCGTCCACCGAAAACGGGGGCCTCAGCCATGAAGTCGGCGTCGCCTACGGCGGTCCCCTGGTTCAGGACAAGCTGGGCTTCCGCGTCAGCGCCATCGAACGCGCGACCGCGGGCTGGGTTGACGTGGTCAGCCCCTACACCGGGCAACTGGTGAAGAAGGACGCCAACGGCCGTCTGGAGCAGGCTCTGCGCGGAGCCGTGCTGTGGCAGATCAACGAGCGGGCCAAGGCCACTCTCAGCGCCTACCACTCGACCTATGTGAACTACGGCGGCCCCGACACCCAGACGGACCTGTACGGCGTGAACGGCCAGCTGGCCCCCGCCGGCCAGACCTATACGACGCCCGCCACCTGCTTCAACAACGCGGCCCGCGCCGCCGGCTCGGCGGCCGTGCCGACCGCCGTCGCCTGTCCCACGGGCGCTCTGCCGGCGGGTTATTTCAAGCGGCCCCAGGCGACCTACGGACCGTTCAATGTCGGCAAGGACCAGACTCTAGCGCCCTACGACAGCTTCCTGCGCGCCGGTAAGACCACCGACGATGTCGACGCCCTGACCCTGGACTACGCCCTGGACCATTTCAGCGTGAAGTCGATCACCTCCTACATCGCCGACCGCACCAGCGGCGACTCCGGGGAAAGCAACGATCCGGGCCGCCAGCAGCAGACCCTCGAAAATCCCGGCAAGCTGACCTTCCCGCTGTTCAATTCGCTGCAGGACTATTCGGGCCGGTTCCTGAGCCTGAACCGCCGTCACGGCATCGAGGAGGAGCTGCGCATCACGTCCAATCCCGGCGGACGGCTGACCTGGGTCGCGGGCCTGTTCTATGCAAACCAGAACACCCACATCAACTATACCATCTCAGGCAACTACGACGCGGTGAACCTGAACTTCTGGGGCCTGACCTCGACCCAGCGCTACAGCATTCCCAACGTCTACGGCTATGTGTCGCTGCTGGACGCCCAGCTCACCGATACCGAACTGGCCGGCTTCGGCGAGGCCAATTTCGCCATCACCAGCAAGCTCAAGATCACCGCCGGCGTGCGGGTCTCCCAGGTCGGGCTGAAGTTCGCCCAGGCCAACTATGGCCAGCTCAGCGCCCGCGCCGACGCCAACGCCCCGTTCGGCTTCGTCTCCGGCCAGGCGAACGACACGCCGGTGACGCCCAAGTTCGGCATCCAGTATCAGCTGACCGACGCCAACATGCTCTATTTCAACGCGGCCAAGGGCTTCCGCGCGGGCGGGGTCAACGTGCCCCTCAATCCGCAGGTGTGCTCGGCCGGGCTGGCGCTGTTCGGCCTGACGGTGAACGACATTCCGGCCCAATACGGTCCCGATACGGTGTGGAGCTACGAAGCCGGCGGCAAGTTCCGCCTGCTCGACAACCGCCTGCAGTTGAACGCCGCCGCCTACCAGATCGACTGGAGTCAGATCCAGGTGACCATCGCCGCCCAGAACTGCGGCCAGAACTGGAACCAGAACGGCGGCGCCGCGCGCAGCCGGGGTGTCGATCTGCAGACGGAATATCGCCCGATCGCCAACCTCTCGCTGAGCGCGTCGGTGGGCTATGACGACGCGCGCTACACCCAGGCGGTGCTGGGGCCCAAGCCGGTCTCGGCGGGCATCACTCAGTCGGTCATCGCCAATGTCGGCGACCCGCTGGGGGTGCCCACCTGGCAGGCTATCTTCGGCGCCCGCTACGACTTCAGCTTCGCCAACCTGCCGTCCTTCGTGCGCGCCGACTATCAGTACACAGGCTCGTATCAGACCGGCCCGGGCTACGGCACGGGCAACTACAACCCCTTCACCCGGATCTCGCCGGTCAATGACCAGCTGAACCTGCGGGCAGGGGCCAGCTACCGCAACTGGGAGATCGAGGCGTTCGCCAACAACATCCTGGATTCGCGCGAAAAGGTCGGCAACGCGGGCAACGGCGAGACGGGCTGCAATGCCGCCACGGGCGGGCCTGGCTGCACGGTCTATTCGTCGTTCAACCCCTTCGTCGCCCAGGCCTATCAGAAGCCGCGCGTCGTGGGCGTGCAGGCCAACTACCGGTTCTAGGCGTCTAGCAAGCGGGCCCGCTGCTCAGCGGGTCCGCCTTTCCCGCCCGGAAATCGTCAAAGGAAGTTGTTCGGCCAGATCATGGTTCGCCACATGTGGGCGACAGGCGATCCGTCGAAGCCGAGACCTTCTTCCGGCTGGCGGAAGTGGCGGCCGATGATGTCGGTGAAGATCTCCGGATCGATCGGCTCGCTCTTCTCGAAGAAATAGATGTCGTAGAGCGTCACCAGCCGGCTGGTCATGTACCAGCGGTGGCCGCGCGCCTCCTGCGCCTCCCGGCGGATATATTCGGGGGGCACGTAGTCCGGACCGAAGAAGCGATTGTAGCTCTCGGGATAGGCGTAGCCGGCGGACTCGTCGGCGAAGTAACGCAGCGCCTGGTGTTTCTGGACGGCCCAGGCGACCTCCTCGTCGACATAGGGCGCGATCAGCTGCGCGCCCCAATAGCCGTGGTCAGAACGGATCAGGCAGCCGTTGGCGATGTCATGGAGCAGGCAGGCCAGCACCACCTTTTCGTCATGTCCGTCGTCCAGCGACTTCTTGGCGCTGGTCAGCAGGTGACGGCAGGTGAAGTCGCCGAAGCGCAGGCGGAAGAAGTCGAGCAAAGTCGGCTTGAGCGGCATGCGCGGCAGGGCGGGGTTGTCGCCCATCATCATCACCGCCTGAGGCGACAAGGCGGCCAGAAGCACAGGCTCCGGATCGGGCTGATCCGTCCCGATCCGTCCGATCGGGCTGGGCAGGATCATTCGGGTGCGGCCCGTCTGAGGGTATTCGGCGGCAAGCTCCGCCATCTCCCAGGCGATCGCCTGTTCGGCGTGGTCCGTCGGCTGCTTTTGGTCAGGCATCGTTTTTCAATGGAGCATTACGGAAGGCTAAGCTAGGCGCCGCCGGCTTTCGACCGTGACCCAGCAGGCCGTGACACCGGCGACGACCATGAGGGCCGAGATCAGAATCAGCACGCCTTGAACGCCGGCTCCGGCGGCGAGCATCGAACCGGCGATCAGCGGCCCCACCGTGGCGCCGATCCGGCCCACCGCGACGGCGAAGCCGACTCCGGTGCCGCGCATCGCGCCCGGATACGCCGCCGGCGCTAGGGAATAGGCGATCATCTGGCTGCCGGACACCGTCCAACCGACCAGGGCGCCGAGCAGCGCCGCTATGCCCAGAACAGCGGGCGCGCCCGACAGCACGAACAGGAAGATGATCGCGGCGAGGAAAGTGACCGCCACCGGCCAGATGCGTCGGCTTCCATCGACCAGGACGCCGGTGATGACGCTGCCCACCGCGCCGAGAAGATTGAAGGCCAATTGAACCAGGGCGGCGTCGGGCCGCGTCAGCCCCTTGGCGATGAGCAGGGAGGGCAGCCAGCTCAGCAGGACATATTGGGTGATCAATGCGCACAGGAAGCAGAGCCACAGCACCAGCGTGACGGTGCTGCGTCCGTCTCCGAAAAGCACCGTGCCGACGGGCGTTCGATCGGTGGCCGCGGCGGCGGATTTCACGCCCGCCGGGGCGAACCGGATCAGTCCGGGCAGGGCGAGCAGCGGAATTAAACCGCCGATGACATAGATGACGGCCCAGTGGGCCGGATTGCCGAACTGGTAGCTCAACAGGCTGACGACGACGCCCCCGGCCGGCATGCTGGCGTAAAGGCAGCCCATGGCCGTGTTCCGGCGCCCCGGGCCCGCCGCCTCGCTGACGATGGTGAGCAGGTTGGACAGCGCGCCTCCAAGCCCAAGTCCCGTGGCGAAGCGCACCCAAAGCAGGGCGTCGGCATTGCGGCAGAGGATCGTTGCGGCGGAAAACACGGCGAACAGGGCGACCGAGGCGCTGACCACGCCCTTGCGTCCGATCACGTCGGACAACCGGCCGCCGA
>CAIYVC010000156.1 GCA_903929535.1 uncultured Caulobacteraceae bacterium
ACCAAGCGCTTCGGCCTTGACGGCGGCGAGAGCATGGTCCCGGCGCTGGAGCAGATCATCAAGCGCGGCGGCTCGCTGGGCGTGCGCGACATCGTCCTGGGCATGCCGCACCGTGGCCGCCTGAACGTGCTCGCCGCCGTGATGGGCAAGCCCTACCACGTCATCCTGCACGAGTTCCAAGGCGGCTCGTCCCTGCCCTCGGACATCGAAGGCTCGGGCGACGTCAAGTACCACCTGGGCGCCAGCTCGGACCGGGCCTTCGACGGCAACAACGTCCACCTGTCGCTGACCGCCAACCCCTCGCACCTGGAAATCGTCAATCCGGTGGTGCTGGGCAAGGCCCGCGCCAAGCAGGCCTTCCAGCTGCGTGAAGCCCCCGACGGCGGGCGCAGCCACGTGCTGCCGCTGCTGCTGCACGGCGACGCCGCCTTCGCCGGCCAGGGGGTGATCGCCGAATGCTTCGCCCTGATGGGGCTGAAGGGCTACCGCACCGGCGGCACCATCCACTTCATCGTCAACAACCAGATCGGCTTCACGACGAGCCCGCGCTACTCGCGCTCCTCGCCGTATCCGTCGGACTCGGCTCTGATGGTCGAAGCGCCGATCTTCCACGTCAACGGCGACGACCCCGAAGCGGTCACCTTCGCCGCCAAGGTGGCCATCGAGTTCCGGCAGCAGTTCGCCAAGGACGTGGTCATCGACATGTTCTGCTACCGCCGCTTCGGTCACAACGAAGGCGACGACCCGACCTTCACCCAGCCTCTGATGTACCAGCAGGTGCGCCAGCAGCGCTCGACGCGGGAAATCTACGCCGGCCGCCTGATCGGCGAGGGCGTGCTGACCCAGGAGGCCGCCGACGGCCTGGTCACCGAGTTCGAAGGCTTCCTCGACCAGGAATTCGACGCCGCCAAGGGCTACAAGGCCAACAAGGCTGACTGGCTGGACGGCAAGTGGTCCCACATCGGCCTGCCCGACGTGGAAGAGCGCGGCGCCACGGCGGTCCCGGCTCAGCGGCTGAAGGACATCGGCCTCAAGCTGACCACGATCCCGGACCATGTGAACGTGCACAAGACCCTGCAGCGGGTCCTGGAAGGCCGGCGCGCGGCGATCACCTCGGGCGAGGGCCTGGACTGGGCCACCGCCGAAAGCCTGGCCTTCGCCACCCTGCTGGACGAGGGCTTCCCGGTCCGCCTGTCGGGCCAGGACTCCAACCGCGGCACCTTCAGCCAGCGCCACGCCGACGTAGTCGATCAAACCACCGAGGAGCGCTACACCCCGCTCAACAACATCCGTCCCGGCCAGGCCCATTTCGAGGGCATCGACTCGGCCCTGTCGGAAGAGGCGGTGCTCGGCTTCGAATACGGCTTCTCCCTGGCCGATCCCAACAGCCTGGTGATGTGGGAAGCCCAGTTCGGCGACTTCGCCAACGGCGCCCAGGTGGTGTTCGACCAGTTCATCTCGTCGGGCGAACGCAAGTGGCTGCGGATGTCCGGCCTGGTGCAGTTGCTGCCCCATGGCTACGAGGGCCAGGGCCCGGAACACTCTTCCGCCCGCCTCGAGCGCTATCTGCAGGCCTGCGCCGAAGACAACCTGCAGGTCGCCAACTGCTCGACCCCGGCCAACTACTTCCACATCCTGCGCCGCCAGCTGCACCGCCCGTTCCGCAAGCCGCTGGTGCTGATGACCCCCAAGTCTCTGCTGCGCCACAAGAAGGCCATCTCCAGCATCAGCGATCTGGCGGAGGGCTCGTCCTTCCACCGCGTGCTGTGGGATGACGCCCAGCACAAGAACGGCATGACCGCCGTCGAGCTGAAGCCGGACGATCAGATCCGCCGGGTGATCCTGTGCTCGGGCAAGGTCTATTACGACCTGCTGGACGACCGCGAGAAGAAGGGCGTGGACGACGTCTACATCCTGCGCCTGGAGCAGTTCTATCCCTGGCCGATGAAGTCGATCTCCACCGAGCTGGCCCGCTTCAAGAACGCCGAACTGATCTGGTGTCAGGAAGAGCCGAAGAACATGGGCGGCTGGTCGTTCGTCGATCCCTGGATCGAGCTGACCCTGGCCAAGATGAAGATCAAGGCCAAGCGCGCCCGCTACGTCGGCCGTCCGGCCTCGGCCTCCACCGCAGCCGGTCTGATGACGCGCCACCTGAAAGAACTCGAAACCTTCCTCGCCGAGGCTTTCGCGGCCAGCTGACCGCGACTGCCTAGGCAAACCAGAACACACACGCGCCCGATTGAAATCCGCGATTTCAATCAACTGAACAAGAACGGCGGAGCTACCCTATGACCGACATCCTGACCCCGACGCTGGGCGAGTCCGTGGCCGAAGCCACCGTCGCCCGCTGGACCAAGAAGCCCGGCGACGCGGTGAAGAAGGACGAGGTCCTGGTCGAGCTGGAAACCGACAAGGTCTCGCTTGAGGTCTCCGCCCCCGCCGACGGCGTGCTGCAGGACATCGCCGCCGCCGAAGGCGCGACCGTGACCCCCGGCCAGGTGCTGGGCGTCGTCTCCGCCGGCGGCGCCGGCGCGGCCCCTGCAAAAGCTGCCGCTGCGCCTGCCCCGGCCGCCAAGGCTGCTCCGGCTCCCGCCGCTGCTCCCGCGCCCGCCGCCGCCGCTCCGGCCCAGCCCCTGGCGCCGTCGGTGCAGCGCATCGCCACCGAGACCGGTCTGGACACCTCCAAGGTGGCCGGCAGCGGCAAGGACGGCCGCATCACCAAGGGCGACGCCCTGGCCGCCCTGGAAGAACGCTCCGCTCCGCCAGCCGCCGCGCCCGTCGCCGCCGGCCCGCGTCCGGTGCATGAGCGCGAAGAGCGCGTGAAGATGACCCGCCTGCGCCAGACGGTGGCTCGCCGCCTGAAGGAAGCGCAGAACACCGCCGCCATGCTCACGACCTTCAACGAGGTCGACATGACCGCGGTCATGGCCCTTCGCAACGCCTACAAGGACCAGTTCGAGAAGAAGTTCGGCGTCAAGATGGGCTTCATGGGCTTCTTCGTGAAGGCCGTGATCGCCGCCCTGAAGGACGTGCCCGCGATCAACGCCGAGATCGACGGCGATACCCTGGTCTACAAGAACCACTACGACATCGGCGTGGCCGTCGGCACCGAGAAGGGCCTGGTCGTTCCCGTCGTGCGTGACGCCGACGCCATGAGCCTGGCCGATGTGGAAAAGGCCATCGCCGCCTATGGCAAGAAGGCCCGCGATGGCCAGCTGACCATCGAGGACCTGCAGGGCGGCACCTTCACCATCTCCAACGGCGGGGTCTACGGCTCGCTGATGTCGACGCCGATCCTGAATGCGCCGCAGTCGGGCATCCTCGGGATGCACGCCATCAAGGAACGCCCGATGGCCATCAATGGCCAGGTGGTGATCCGGCCGATGATGTACCTGGCGGTCAGCTACGACCACCGCATCGTCGACGGCAAGGAAGCGGTGACCTTCCTGGTGCGCGTCAAGGAAGCCATCGAGGACCCGCAACGCCTGCTGCTGGAAGTCTAGGAGACCTTTAGGGGGCGATTACGATGGAAATGGTCGTCGTCAGCTCTCCGCAGTCGAAATCGGACATGGACCGCTATGTCGCCGCCCTGTCGGCGGTGGGCCTGCATCCGATCACGGCCTTCCAGGACGCCAAATCCGGCCTGTTTCAGGACAAGCCGGCCGAGTTTCCGGTGCTGGTGCCCAAGGCCGAGCTGGCCCGGGCCGAGGCCATCATCCGCGCGGTCGACGGCGGGGTCCCCAAGAAGGATCAGTACGAACCTCCGGTGGCCACAATGGAACAGTTCAAACGCGCCGCCGGCATGCTCGGGGTCCTGGTCCTGGTCATCGTCGGCATCACCGGCGTCGTCCTGCTTCTGCAATTTCTCGGCGGCCTGCTGCATCATGGCCACTAGCCCCCAAATTTCTTAGAGGTCCCTGCTCATGGCCCAGTACGACGTCATCATCATCGGTGGAGGCCCCGGCGGCTACAACGCCGCCATCCGCGCCGGCCAACTGGGCATGAAGGTCGCCATCGTCGAGGGCCGCGAGACCCTGGGCGGCACCTGCCTGAACGTCGGCTGCATCCCGTCCAAGGCCCTGCTGCACGCCTCGGAACTCTACGAGATGGCGATCAAGGACTTTGCCAGCATGGGCATCGACGTCGCCCCCAAGCTGAACCTGGCGCAGATGATGGCCAACAAGGCAGAGAGCGTCACGGGACTGACCAAGGGCGTCGAGTTCCTGATGAAGAAGAACAAGGTCGAGTGGCTGAAAGGCTGGGGCAAGATCGCCGGGCCCGGCAAGGTCTCGGTCAAGGCCGCCGACGGCTCAGAAGCTGTTCACGAGGCCAAGAATATCGTCATCGCCACCGGTTCGGTCCCCTCGGGCCTGCCCGGCGTGACCGTGGACAACAAGCGCATCGTCGATTCCACCGGCGCCCTGGCCATCCCCGAAGTTCCTAAGTCGATGATCGTTATCGGCGCAGGCGTGATCGGGCTGGAGCTGGGTTCGGTGTGGCGACGCCTGGGCGCCAAGGTGACCGTGGTCGAATATCTGGACCGGATTACGCCGGGCATGGACACCGAGACGGCCACCGCCTTCCAGAAGGCCCTGACCAAGCAGGGCATGGAGTTCAAGCTGGGGGCCAAGGTCACCGGCGCCAAGGTCGGCAAGTCGGGCGTGGACCTGACCTTTGAACCCGTCGCCGGCGGAGCCGCCGAGACCCTGAGCGCCGACTATGTGCTGCTGGCCATCGGCCGCCGCCCCTATACCGAGGGCCTGGGCCTGGAGAGCGTGGGCATCGTTCCCGACAAGCGCGGCGTGGTCGCCAACGACCACTATAAGACCTCGGCGCCGGGCGTCTGGGTGATCGGCGACGTCACCTCCGGCCCGATGCTGGCGCACAAGGCCGAGGACGAGGCTGTGGCCTGTATCGAGCTGATCGCCGGCAAGGCCGGGCACATGAACTACGACATCATTCCGGGCGTCATCTACACCTACCCCGAGGTCGCCACGGTGGGTAAGACCGAGGACGAGCTGAAGGCGGCAGGCGTCGCCTACAAGGTCGGCAAGTTCCCCTTCCTGGCCAACAGCCGGGCCAAGGTGAACCACGAGACCGAGGGCTTCGTGAAGGTCATCGCCGACGCCAAGACCGACCGGGTGCTGGGCGTGCACATGATCGGGCCGTCGGTGTCCGAGATGATCGGCGAATACTGCGTGGCCATGGAATTCGCCGCCGCGTCGGAAGACGTGGCCCGCACCTGCCACCCACACCCCACCCGCTCCGAAGCCCTGCGTCAGGCGGCGATGGGCGTCGAGGGCTGGACGATGCAGGCATAGGCGCGCTCAAAAGGCTTCCTAAGCCCGTGGATGCGCCTTGGCGTAAATGCTGAGGAGGCCCGCGGCGTCGACCGCTGTGTAGCGCTGGGTGGTCGAGAGCGAGGCGTGGCCCAGCAGTTCCTGAATAGAGCGCAGGTCCGCGCCTGCCCCCAAAAGATGAGTGGCGAAGGAGTGGCGAAGGGCGTGGGGTGTGGCGCTGTCGGGCAGGCCGAGGCGTCCGCGCAGGGTCTGCATCAGGGCCTGGACGGGGCGCGGGCCGAGCGGAGCGCCGCGGTGGGCGCGGAACAGGGGCTCGCCCGGCTCCAGCGCGAAGGGCAGCAGGGCCAGATATCGGTCGATGGCCTCTCGCACCACGGGCAGAACCGGCGCGACCCGTTCCTTGGATCCCTTACCCACGATGCGCAAGGACTCGCGCAACGGCGCGTCGGACCGTTTCAGCGAAAGGGCTTCGGAAATCCGCAGACCGCAGCCGTAAAGCAGGGTGAGCACCGCTTCGTCGCGGGCGGTTTCCCAGTCTTCGCGCCGATCATCATCGGAGGCTTCCTGGATCAAGCCCCGGGCCTGGTCCTCGGTGACGGGGCGGGGCGCGCCGGGCCTCACGCGAGGGCCTCGCACCAAGGCGAGAGCCGCGTTGGGCACGCCGCAGCGACGGTCCAGCCAAGTGTGGAAGGTGCGGATGGCCGACAGGGCCTGTGACAGCGAACGCGGCGACAGCGGCCTGTCGCCCGAACGGCGGAAGGCGAGGTAGGCGCGCAGCTCGTTGGCCTGCACACCGCCCAGATCGTTGAGGCTGAGGGCCTCGCCCCGGTGCTGCTGCAGAAAGGCGATGTAGCGGCCGACGCACTCAGAGTAGGCCTCGACCGTGCGCGGCGAGGCGCGGCGTTCCTGGGCCAGATAGGCCAGCCAGTCCTGCAGGGCCTGGACGGCGCTCATGGTCTTAGACGACCGGCCAGCGCTCGGCGGTGCGTTCGACCACGCGGGCGATGAAGGCGATTAGCTCGACGCCCATGTCCGGCGAGAAGGCCTCCGGATCCGCCGAACCGAAGCAGATGATGCCGGCGTGGGCGGGCTGCCACAAAGCCAGCCGCACCAGGGCGCAGCTTTCCACGGGGACGGGGGCGTCGGGGAACAGCAAGGCGCCGAAGCCGGTCTGGCCCAGCCGCACCACGCCCTGGTCGCCCAGGATGATGTCGACCATGCCTTCGCCCAGCTCCCGCCAGCCGGCCGGGGCCTTGCCCTCGATGGCCAGGGTTCCGGCGACCAGGCCGAAGCGCAGCTTGGCGGTCTCGTCCAGCCGGCGGGCGAGGTCGGCGTTGTTGCGCGATTCCAGAAGGTCCACGACCCCGGCGTGGCATTGAGCCTGGGCGGCGAAGTTGGCGCGGGCGGTGGTTTCCAACTCCATCCGCGCGGAGCTTTCGCGGCGGTGGGCGTCGATGTGGTGGGCCAGGGCGGCGGGACCGAATTCCAGCACATTGGCCGCGTTATGGCGCAGGCCGAGGTCGTGCAGCAGCTCACCGTCCTCGCGCACCAGATTGGGATGGGTCTGCAGGAAGCTGCGCACCGACGGCCAGCCCGAGGCCGCCTCGGACGCCTTGGTGATGGTCTTCGCCGTCTTGGCCGGATCGTTCATGCCCGCATCCCCGCTTTAGCCGTCACAGGCCAGGCGGGTTTTGCTTGGGCCGACCTCTAGAGGATCGTCTGCCCCGCCGTGGCCCAATCGAGCATGAACTGCTGAAGTCCCTTTTCGGTTAACGGGTGCCGGAAAAGCGCTTCGAACACGGCGGGCGGGATGGTGGCGCAGTCGGCGCCGGCGATGGCGGCGGCCTGGACGTGCTCGGCCGTGCGGACCGAGGCGGCCAGAATCTCGGTGTCGAAGGCGTAGTTGTCGAACACCGCGCGGATATCGTGGATCAGCTGCATGCCGTCCTCGCCGATATCGTCCAGCCGGCCGATGAAGGGCGAAACGTAGCCGGCGCCGGCCTTGGCCGCGAGCAGGGCCTGGGCGGCGGTGAAGCAGAGGGTGACATTGGTCTGGATGCCTTCCTCGGCGAACAGGCGCACCGCGATCAGGCCTTCCTTGGTCATCGGCACCTTGACCACCACATTGGGAGCGATGGCGGCCAACTTGCGGCCCTCGGCCAGCATGCCTTCCACATCCATCGCCGACACCTCGGCGCTGACGGGGCCCTCGACGACCGCGCAAATCTCAGCGATGACCTCCAGCATGGGACGGCCCGATTTGGCGATCAGAGACGGATTGGTGGTGACGCCATCGACGAGGCCCGTGGCCGCCAGGGTCTTCAGGGCGGCGACGTCCGTGGTGTCGAGAAAGATCTGCATTCATCAGGTCCGGAACAGAAGGTCGAGCGGCCTTTTAGCGTGGCGGGCGAGCGAACGCCATCGTGTGACAAACTCATGCCGACTGTGAACCCGTGATGCGTATCGCTCAGGTCCTGCTGCCGCTGCCCCTGCCCGAGGCCTTCGACTATGCCGAACCCGACGGCATGGAGCTTAAAGCCGGGGATCTGGTGGCGGTTCCGCTGGGGCCCCGCCAGATCGGCGGCGTGGTCACCGCCGTGCGCGACGGCGCGGGGCACAACCGGCAGCTGAAACCCATTTTGGCCCGGCTGGACGAGGCGCCCCTGCCCGCCGGCGCCCTGGCCTTCATCGAGTGGGCCGCGCGCTACAGCGTCGATGTGCCCGGCGCCCCCCTCTCCATCGCCCTGCGCGGGGCCCGAGCGCCCAAACCCAAGCCCGCAAGAATGCTGATTGCCACCGGCGCCGCGCCCGCCCGCGCCACCCCAGCCCGCACGCGGGTGCTGGAGGCCGCCGCCGAGGGTCCGATCGCCCCCGCCGCCCTGGTCGCCAAGGCCGGCGTCTCCTCGGGCGTGATCAAGGGCCTGATCGACGAGGGCGCTCTGGAAGCGGTGTTCGAGATCGTCGAGGCCGCCTTCCCCGAGCCCAATCTGGACGGCCCGTCCTCTCCCTTGAACCCTAGCCAGGCGGCGGCGGCCAAGGTTTTGACCGGCCTGATCGCCGAGGGCGGCTTCCAGGCGGCGCTGCTGGATGGGGTGACGGGATCGGGCAAGACGGAGGTCTATCTGGAAGCGGTGGCAGAGCTGTTGCGCGCCGATCCCGAGGCCCAGGTCCTGGTCCTGCTGCCCGAGATCGCCCTGACCCAGGCGGTGCTGGCCCGGTTCGAGGACCGGTTCGGCGTCATGCCCGGCGAATGGCACTCCGGCATCGCCCCGCCCAAGCGGCGACGGGTGTGGGAGGCGGTGGGCGCGGGCCGCTGCCGCATCGTGGTGGGAGCCCGCTCGGCTCTGTTCCTGCCGTTCAAGTCCCTGCGCCTGATCGTGGTCGACGAGGAGCACGACTCCTCGTTCAAGCAGGAAGAGGGCTTCATCTACCACGCCCGCGACATGGCCGTGGCGCGGGCCAAGATCGAGGGGGCGATGGTGGTGCTGGCCTCGGCCACCCCCTCGCTGGAGAGCCTGTGGAACGCCGAGAGCGGCCGCTACAAGTGGCTGAAGCTGCGCAGCCGGCACGGGGCGGCGGAGCTGCCCGACATCGGCCTGATCGATCTGCGGGAAACACCGCCCGAGACTGGCCGCTGGCTGTCGCCGCCGCTGGTGCGGGCGGTAGCCGAGACCTTGGGCCGGGGCGAGCAGGCTCTGCTGTTCCTCAACCGCCGGGGCTATGCGCCGCTGGTGCTGTGCCGGTCCTGCGGCGAGAAGCTGACCGCGCCGGACACCGACAGCTGGCTGGTGGAGCACCGCTACACCGGGCGGCTAATCTGCCACCTGACCGGCTTCTCCATGCCCAAGCCCAAGACCTGCCCTCATTGCGCCGCCGCTGACAGCCTGGTCTCCATCGGCCCGGGAGTGGAGCGGATCGAGGACGAGGCGCGGGCCCTGTTCCCCGACGCCGAGATCGCGGTCTTCTCTTCGGATACGGTGATGCACCCGGACGCCGCGCGCGAGCTGATCGGGCGGATGGAGGCCGGGAAAATCGACATCCTGGTGGCCACCCAGGCCGCCGCAAAAGGCCACAACTTCCCCAACCTGACCCTGGTGGGCGTGGTCGACGCGGACCTGGGCCTGCGGGGCGGGGACCTGCGCGCCGCCGAACGGACCTATCAGCTGCTGGCCCAGGCCACCGGGCGGGCGGGACGGGCCGAGCGGCCGGGACGCGCGCTGCTGCAGACCTACGCCCCTGATCACGCGGTGATGCAGGCGTTGAAGGCCCAGGACCGGGACGGCTTCGTCGCCGTGGAGATGGCCGAGCGCGAGGCCGCCCGCCTGCCGCCGTTTGGACGGCTGGCCGCCGTGATCTGCTCCGGGCCGGACGCCGAGGCGCTGGAGACCTTTGTCCGCGCCCTGGCCGCCGCCGTGCCCAATACCGGGGATGTAGAGGTCTACGGCCCCGCCGATGCGCCCCTGGCCCTGGTGCGCGGGCGCCGCCGCAAGCGATTCCTGGTCAGGGCCGACCGCACGGTGGACCTGCAGGCCTTCCTCAGCGCCTGGCGCGCAAGGGTGCGGCCGCCCGGCTCGGTGCGGGTGGTGATCGACGTGGATCCCTACAGCTTCCTTTAGAGCGCGCTTCCGCTTCGCTGCTTGAGTGCGGGCAAGACCTAGGCCTCGACCCCGCCCGAGCCTTCGCCCGGCTCGGCGACCGGTTCGGCGTGCACGTGAGATTTGCGCAGAGGCACGTTGGGAATCGACAGGATGGCCAGCAGGCCCAGGGCGACCACGACGAGGGCGGCTTGGAACACCGTGGTCATGGAGGCGGAGAAGGCCGCCTTGACAATCGGGTCGACCACCACCTTGACCGCCCCGACCGGGCCTTCATGGTTCAACGCCAGGGCCTGCAGCTGAGCTAGGCCCGTGCCGCCGCCGGTCTCGCCCCGGGCGGCCATCTCGTTGGCCAGACGCGCGGTCAAAAGGGCGCCGCAGAGGGCCGTGCCCACGGTCGAGCCGATCTGGCGGAAGAACTGGCTGGCGCTGGTGACTACGCCGAGTTGACCTTCCGGCGCGGAATTCTGGGCCACGGTGGAGAACAGGCTCTGGGCGGGGCCGAGCCCCAGACCGACGATGAACATGCGCCAGGCCACCTGGCCCACGGTGGCGCCGTCGCCCATCTGGCTCAGCAGGAAGATACCCGTCAGCAGGAACAGGGCCCCGCCGATCATGTAGCGCTTGTAGTGGCCGGTCTTGGACACCATCCGCCCGGCGACGCCGCTGGACAGGACCAGCCCCAGCATCATCGGCAGAATGGCCACGCCGCTCTTGGTGGCGGGCACGCCCAGGCCAAGCTGCAGATAGAGCGGCAGGAAGGTCACCACCGCCATGAAGGACATGGCGATCAGGAAGGAGGCCACGGTGGTGGTCCAGAAGGAGCGGATCTTGAACAGGCTGAGCGGCATGACCGGCTCGGACACCACCCGCTCGACCGCGACGAAGGCGATCAGCCCAACCGCGAACAGGGCGAACAGGCCCAGCACCACCGGCGAGGCCCAGGGGTAGACGTGGCCGCCCCAGCTCAGCGCCAGCATCAGGGCGCCGACCGAGACCGCGATCAGGGCGGCGCCGGCGAAGTCGATCTTGGCCTGGCGCTTCTTCACCGACATCGGCATGCGCCGCACGATCATGAACAGCGACAGGATGGCCAGCGGCAGGTTGAGGTAGAAGATCCAGCGCCAGCCGGCGATGTGGAGCGCGCCGATATCCACCGTGCCGTGCTCGGTGAAGAAACCGCCCACCACAGGGCCGATCACACTGGCCAGGCCGAACACGGCGCCGACCATGCCGGCGTACTTGCCCCGCTCGCGCGGGGGGAAGAGGTCGCCGATCACGGCGAAGGTGCCGGTGAACAGGGCGCCGCCGCCCAGGCCCTGGATGCCGCGAAACACGATCAGCTGGGTCATGCCGCCGCCCAGCAGCGGCAGGTTGCCGAATTCGCCGGACAGGCCACACAGCCACGAGCCGAACACGAAGATGACGATGCCGGTGATCATGATGAACTTGCGGCCGTAGAGGTCGCCCAGCTTGCCCCAGATTGGCACCATGACGGTGGAGGACAGCAGATAGATGGTGGTGACCCAGGCGTAGAGCTCCAGCCCCTTCAGCTCGGCGATGATGCGCGGCATGGCGGTGGAGACGATGGTCTGGTCCAGCGCGCTCAGCAGCAGCACGATCATCAGGGCGTAGAGGGTGACGCGCTTTTCCTGGGGGGTCGGCGTGTGCTGCGCGGGAGAGGCGGTGTCGGTCATGGCCCCTTCCCTAAGGCCCGGCGGCGTGCGCGGGCAAGCATGTTCAAACCTTCGACGAGGCCGGAAAAGGCCATGGCCGCGTAAATATATCCTTTGGGGATGTGCGCTCCGAAGGCTTCGGCGATCAGGGTCCCACCGATCATCAGCAGGAAGCCCAGGGCCAGCATGACGATGGTCGGGTTCTTGCGTATGAAGGCGGCCAGGGGTCCGGAGGCGACCATCATCAGGCCCACGGCGATAATCACGGCGGTGGCCATGATCGGCAGCTGATCGGTCATGCCCACGGCGGTCAGGATGCTGTCGACCGAGAACACCAGGTCCAGAACGATGACCTGAACGATGGCGGCGGCGAAGCTGGCTCCGGCCTTGGCGGCGGGGCCGTCGTGCGCGGGTTCTTCGGGGTTGAGGCTCTCGTGAATCTCGCGGGTCGCCTTCCACAGCAGGAAGAGGCCGCCCGCCAGCAGGATCAGATCGCGCCAGGAAAAATCGTGGCCCATCAGGGTCAACACCGGCTTCGTCAGGCCGACGATGAACACCAGGGTTCCCAGCAGCACCAGACGCAGGATCAGGGCCAGCGCCAGGCCCAGCCGGCGGGCCTTGGCTCGGGTCGCCTCGGGCAGCTTATTGGTGAGAATGGCGACGAAGACCAGATTGTCGATGCCGAGCACCACCTCCATGACCACCAGGGTGGCCAGGGCCAACCAGGCGCCCGGGTCGCTCGCCAAGCTCAAAAGCTGGTCCATATCGCTCCTTGATCCCCGCTGAGGCTGTCTAGCGCCCCAGCCCGGCGCCGTCATCCCGTAACGCGCGCGGTCCCACTCAGGGGCCAGCCGCTGTGTACAATGGGGCCCGCTTCGGTTGCGATGCGGAAAAGCGCATGCTATCACCCGCCCGGCTTGGGATAAGAAGGCTTTCGCGGCCTCCCCTGTCCTTGTGCTTTCCTGAGCGCTTTCAAGCCTTTACGCCACCACGGCAGCTGCCGTGGCCGGCGGGTCAAACGCACCGGGCGGATTTAGAATTGGCGGACGATTCCAAGCAGACGAACGTGGGCGCGCGCTACGCGCAGGCCCTGTTCGATTTGGCTCTAGAAACCAAGGCGCTGGACGCTGTTGAAAGCGACCTGAAGGCGCTGAAGGCCGCGCGCGCCGAAAGCGCGGACTTGCGCGTGATGCTGGCCTCTCCCGTGTTCAGCGGCGAGGACAAGGGCAAGGTCCTAACCGCCATTGGGCAGAAGATCGGCGTCAGCAAGACCACTCTGAATTTCATCAGCGTTCTGTCGGCCAACCGCCGCGCCGACGCCCTGCCCGCCGTGATCGCCGGGTTTGAGCAGCTGTCGGCCGCTCACCGCGGCGTGGTCGCCGCCGACGTCACCACCGCCATCAAGCTGACCGCGGCCCAGGCCAAGGGCATCAAGGCGGCGCTTGCCCAGGCCCTGGGCAAGGAGCCCGAAATCACCACCCACGTGGATCCCACGATCCTCGGCGGGCTCAAGGTCAAGGTAGGCTCGCGCCTGTTCGACGCGTCCCTGCGCACCAAACTCGATTCCCTCAAGTTCGCCCTCAAGAGAGCGTAGATAAAGACCATGGATATCCGCGCCGCCGAAATCTCGGCGATCCTCAAGTCGCAAATCGCTGGTTTCGGCCAGGAAGCCGATGTCTCGGACGTGGGCCAGGTGCTCTCGGTCGGCGACGGCATCGCCCGCGTCTATGGTCTGGACAAGGTCCAGGCCGGTGAAATGGTCGAGTTCCCGAAAGCCGGCGTGAAGGGCATGGCCCTGAACCTGGAACGGGACAACGTCGGCATCGTGATCTTCGGCGAAGACCGCGAAGTGCGCGAAGGCGACGAAGTGCGCCGCCTGGGCGAAATCGTGGACGTGCCGGTCGGCCGGGGTCTGCTGGGCCGGGTGGTCAACCCGCTGGGCGAGCCGATCGACGGCAAGGGTCCCCTGACCGACGTGGCCGAGCGCCGCCGCGTGGACGTCAAGGCGCCGGGCATCATCCCGCGCAAGTCGGTGCACGAGCCC
>CAIYVC010000157.1 GCA_903929535.1 uncultured Caulobacteraceae bacterium
CCCGACAACGCCCTGCTGTTCGTCGACGAGAGCCACCAGACCATCCCGCAGATCGGCGCCATGTACAAAGGCGACCGCAACCGCAAGTTCACCCTGGCCGAGTACGGCTTCCGCCTGCCCTCGGCGATGGATAACCGCCCCCTGATGTTCGAGGAGTGGGAGGCGATGCGGCCCCAGACCGTCAGTGTCTCGGCCACCCCCGCCAAGTGGGAGCTGGAACAGGCGGGCGGGGTGTTCACCGAGCAGGTGATCCGGCCCACCGGCCTGATCGATCCGCCGGTCGAGATCCGCCCCGTCACCAAGGGCGGCGCCAGCCAGGTCGACGACGTCATCGCCGAGGTGCGCGAGACGGCCAAGAAGGGCTACCGCACCCTGGTCACCGTCCTGACCAAGAAGATGGCCGAGGACCTCACCGAGTACATGCACGAGCAGGGCCTGCGCGTGCGCTACATGCACTCGGACATCGACACCATGGAGCGGATCGAGATCATCCGCGACCTGCGCCTGGGCGCCTTCGACGCCCTGGTCGGCATCAACCTGCTGCGCGAAGGCCTCGACATACCCGAGTGCGCCCTGGTGGCCATCCTGGACGCCGACAAAGAAGGCTTCCTGCGTTCGGAAACCAGCCTGATCCAGACCATCGGGCGCGCCGCGCGCAACGTCGACGGCCGGGTGATCCTTTACGCCGACCAGATGACCGGCTCGATGGAGCGGGCTATCGCCGAGACCACCCGCCGGCGCGAGAAGCAGAACGCCTACAACGCCGAGCACGGCATCACGCCCGAGAGCGTGCGCCGGGACATCAAGGACATCCTCGACAGCCCCTACGAGCGCGGCGACCGCGTCACCGTGCCGGTCGGCGTGGCCGAGGAGAACAAGCCCTTCGTCGGCTCCAACTTCAAGGCCACCCTGCGCGACCTGGAAGACAAGATGCGAAAGGCCGCCAGCGACCTGGAGTTCGAAACCGCCGCCCGCCTGCGCGACGAGATCAAGCGCCTGAAGCTGCTCGACCTGGAATTCGCCAATGAACTGATGACCGCGCCCGGCGAGGCGGTGGACCGGGACGCGGTGAAGCGCGTCAAGGCCGAGGCGCGGGCGGAGTCGCAGGAGCGGTTCAGGAAGGGGCGGCTCTAGCGCGCCGCCGCCGCCTGCCGGCACGCCGCCGACAGCACCACCCGGTCGTCTCCGATCTCGTAGGCCCGCGCGCAGGCTTCCGCCTGGGCCTGGGCGGCCTGGAGGATGCCCTGGCATTCGGCGGTTTCGGCAAGAGGGTCGCCCTGGCGCGCGGCGCGGCGGCACATCCTGATATCGATGCGAAAGCCGGCCGGCTCGGGCGGGGCGTCGTAGCGCGGGTCGTTTGGCGACGGCGCGCCGGCTTGGCGCGACTCCACGAAACGGCCGTAGCCGGGATCAGCGTAGGCGTAGGCGGGCGGATAATAGCGGGGCGGAGGTTGGCGTGGCGGACGCGGCGCCGCCTGCTGTTCGGAGCGGGCCAATTGGCGCTGCGGCGGCGCTTGAACCGGCGCAGGAACCGCAGCCGCCTGCGGATGGGGCGCTATGGTCTCCAGCTTTTCGGCCGGCAGCGGCGCCTTGGGGATCGGGGCGTCGTAGGCTTCCAGCTTCAGGCGACGCGTAGCTGCAGCCGCCGCCTTGGCCTGGGGCGGCGGGTCCTTGTGGCAGGAGACAAGCAGCAGGCCGAGCCCGCCGCCGAGGGTCGCGGGGATCAACAGGCTGAGAAGAGGCGCCGCGCGCATGAGGCGGTGGTC
>CAIYVC010000158.1 GCA_903929535.1 uncultured Caulobacteraceae bacterium
ACGAGGTCAGGCTCACCTCAAGCGAGGCCCTGCGGCGGTACAGGCAAACTTTGGAGGACCAGACCACCACCGAGCTGATCGCTGATCCGGCAGGCGCCACCCAGGGTCGCGCGCCCAAGGGTTCAGGCCTGATCCGCTCGTCCATGGTCAATTCCAGCTTGACCCTGGTCAGCCGGTTCATGGGCTTTCTGCGCGATCTGGTGATCAGCTACCGCATGGGGGCTAGCGCCGGCCCGGCGGCGGACGCCTTCTATACCGCCCTGGCCTTCCCCAACCTGTTCCGACGCATCTTCGGCGAGGGCGCCTTCGCGGCGGCGTTTCAGCCCGCCTATGTCCGCGCCCTGCACCAGCATGGCCCGGAGGTGGCCGACAAGCTGGCCGAGGAGGCCATGGCGGGCCTGGCGGCCATCACCATCGCCCTGGCCATCGCCTGCCAGCTGGCCATGCCCTGGCTGATGCTGGTGATCAGCTCCGGCTACGTCGGCGATCCGGTGAAATTCAAGCTGGCGGTGATGCTGACCCAGATCACCATGCCCTATTTGCCCTGCATGGCCGTCTACGCCCACCTGTCCGGGGTGCTGAACTCACACGGCCGCTTCATCGTCTCGGGCATCGCCCCGGTGCTGCTGAATCTGGTGATGCTGGTTTTCGTCTTCCCGCAGCACGACGCCGTGCAGGCCTCGATCTGGGCGTCTGTCGGCGTGGTCACCGCCGGGGTGTTCCAGGTGGGGCTGCTCTGGTGGGGAGTGCGGAAGTCCGGCTCGCACGTGCGCCTGTGCTGGCCGACCCTGAACCCGCAGATCCGCGCCCTGATCGGCAAGGCGGTGCCCGGCGCCCTCTCGGCCAGCGCCTTCCAGGTCAACATCTTCATCTCCGGCATCCTCGCCTCGCAGATCCCCGGCGCCCGCGCCTGGCTGAACGCGGCGGACCGGCTCTATCAGTTGCCGGTGGGCCTGGTCGGCGTGGCCATCGGCGTCGCTCTGCTGCCGCGCCTGTCCCGCGCCGTGCACACTAGCGACGACGCCGACGCCCAGGGCGCGATGGACGAGGCGGTTACCTTCGCAATGGCCCTGACCCTGCCCGCCGCCGCCGCCATGGTGGCGATGCCCCTGTTCATGATCGACGGCCTGTTCACCCGGGGCCTGTTTCACGCCTACGACTCCGCGATGACCGCGTCGGTGCTGTTCGAGTATGGCTGGGGCGCGCCGGCCTTCGTGCTGATGCAGATCGTCAACCGCGCCTTCTATGCGCGCCAGGACACCCGCACCCCGATGCGCGTCGCCCTGGTTCAAGTGGCGATCAATGTCGGCCTGGGTCTGGCCCTGTTCCGCGTGATCGGCGCGCCGGGCATCGCCGCGGCCACCAGCGCCGCCTCATGGCTCAGCGTGGTGCAGATGGTGGTGATCCTGAAGCGGCGCGGCCACTACGCCCTGTCGCGCCGGGCGGCTTCGCGGATCGTGCGCATCCTGGCCGCCAGCGCGGCCCTGGGCGTGATCCTGGCCCTGGCCTCACACGGCCTGGTGGCCCGCGAGACGGCCTTCAGCCACATCGGCTTCGGCATGATCCGCTTCAAGGAGCTGGCGCTGGCCGGTCTGGCCGTCCTCGCCCTGCCGCTTTACGGCGCCCTGCTGTTCGGCCTCGGCGGGGTGACGCCGGGCGAGCTGAAGGGCGCGCTCCGCCGTAGTAAGAAGTCGCCCGCCTAACCTTCCTTAAGCGGCATGGTCAGGAAGGCCTGCACCGTGTGCCACATCTGGCGGTAGCCGGGCCCCTGGACCAGGGTGTGGGCGCCGGGCACCAGGGCGAACTGCTTCTCGTCGCCCGGAACCTTGCGGTAGAAGTCCAGCACGTCCTCGATGGTGGCGATGCCGTCATGCTCGCCGCGCAGGATCAGCACCGGCGACGTGATCTTCACCGGATCGACCACCGGCAGCTTGGTGGTCATGTCCAGGTAGGTGCCGGTCGGCACGCTGTCGCCGAACTTCATCTCCTCGGCCACGATCTTGTCCACGAGGACCGGCGAGGCGGTCAGGCCGTCGCGGGTGAAGATACTGGTGATCATCGCCTTGTCGCGCGGGCGGCGGTTGTGGCTCTTCCAGTAGTCCAGCTGCTTGGCCCGCTCGATCAGGGTCGGTGAGCCGATCCCGGTGTAGCTGAGGGCGGCCAGCATCAGCTTGTCGATCTTCTCGGGGTGACGGTTGGCGTACATGCCCACCCGCAGAGCGCCGGAGGACTCGCCGAAGAAGTGGATCTTGGAGCGGCCGGTCTCAGCCTCGATCACCGGCATGGCGGCCTCGATGTCGGCCACCCCCGCCTCCAGATCGCCGTTGGCCTCGGTGTGGCTGGAGTGGCCGTAGCCCTCGTGGTCCATGGTCCAGACGTCGAAACCGGCGCGGGCCAGCATGTCCATCATCGACAGGTCCTGGTCGCCGGCCTTCAGGTCATAGGTCGAGCGCCCCGCCAGGGTCGAACCGTGGATCAGGAACACCACCGGCTTGCCGGCCTTGCCCTTCACCGGCGCGCCGATCCGCTTGCGGTAGATGTAGAGCTTCACCGCGCCCTTGTTGGCCCAGTATTCTCTGCTCCAGATCTTGGCTTCGCCCTTGGCCGCGGCCCGAGCGCCGCCCGCCGCCACAAGAGCGCCCAGCGCCCCGCCCGCCAGCACGCCTCGACGCGACGCAGTCCCCGCTTCATCGGACATGACGTCCCTCCCGTGATTTTCCAGGACAGTGGCACGGGGCCGGGCAGGCGCCAAATAGGCTCAGTAGTTGCCGAGGTTGATGATGTTGCCGTCGGGGTCCTTGAACCAGGCCACGCGGCTATCGCCATGCACATGGACATCGCCGTCCAGCTTCACGCCCGGGAAGTCGTAGTGTTCGAACACCACCCCTTTGGCCTTCAGTTCGCGCATCACTTCGTCGAACTTGCCGCCGACCGAGAAGGTGACGGTGGTGGCCTGGTTCGTCCCGGCGAAGGCGGATTGGTAGACGACGATGGAGGACTTGCCCGACTGGTAGCCCTGCACCCCGTTCTGGGCGTCGCCGGCGACGGGTTTAAGTCCCAGAACCTGCTCATAGAAGGTGCGGGCGCGGGTCAGGTCCTTCACCGGTACGGTGGCCTGGGCGTCGTGATCGGCGAGCATGGCGGTCTCCTGATTTGCTGAAACAACATCCCAGGAACGCTTCAGGTCCCCCCGGCCCGACCGGCGCCGGTCAATTTTCCCGCACCACCTTCAGCACCGCCAAGCCGTAGTGGTCGAGCTTGGCCTGACCCACCCCGCCGATGCCGGCCAGGTCGTTGAGGGTCGCCGGGCGGAAGGAGGCGATCTCGCCCAGGGTCCGGTCGTGGAAGATGACGTAGGGCGGCACGCCCTGTTCGGCGGCCGTGTTCCGGCGCCAGGCACGCAGGGCGTCGAACAGGGTGTGGTGTTCGGGCGCCAGGGACGCCTGCTCGGAACCCCGGCGGGCCCGGCGCTGGCGCGAGCCTACCGCCGCGCCCTCGGCGGGCTTGCGGATGCTGATCGCGCGCTCGCCGCGATAGACCGCACGCACAGCCTCCGCGTCGCCGAGGCCTATCAGGGGGCGGCCGTCGTTGGGGTCTTCTCTGAGCAGACCCTCGAACAGCAGCTGGTCGATCAGGTCGCGCCAGACCGTCGGGCTCAGCTCCTTGCCGATGCCCCAGGTCGACAGGGCGGACTCCGTCGCCGAGACGTCCTTGGTCTTGCCCAGCAGATGGTCGGCCAGTCGTCCGCGCCCGACCCGGCCGCCCAGGCGCTGGGCCGCGGCCAGGGCCTTCTGCGCCGCCACGGTGGCGTCGGTGGACTCCGGCGGGGCGAGACAGAGATCGCACTGGCCGCAGGCTTGCACCCCCTCCTCGCCGAAGTAGCGGCGCACGGCGGCGGCGCGGCAGGCCATGCCGTCCAGCATGGCGTAGAGCTGGCGCACCTTGCGGCCCTGGCCCTGGCGCACGGTGTCGGACACCTCGCGCCCTTCGATGCGGCGGAAGGCCCAGGCCATGTCGGAAGAGCCGTAGAGGGTGATGCCCTCGGCGGGCTCGCCATCGCGCCCTGCGCGGCCGATCTCCTGCCAGTAGGCTTCCACCGAGGCGGGCGGGTCGGCGTGAATCACATAGCGGACGTCAGGTTTATCGACCCCCATGCCAAAGGCGATGGTGGCCACCATCACGGCCTCCTCGGCATTGAGGAAGTGCATCAGCCGCTCGTTTCGGGTCCGGCGGTCGAGCCCGGCGTGATAGGCGACGGCGGGTACGCCCTCGGCCTTCAGCGCCTCGGCCAGCCGGTCGGTCCCGTCGCGCGAGCCGGAATAGATCACCCCGGATCTGTTCGGCCGAGCCTTGACCAGCTCGATCACCCGCCGGTCCGAGCGGCCCTGCTTGCGCTCGGCGGACAGCCGCAGTTCGGGGCGGGCGAAGGAGGCGACGAACTCGCGGGCCTCTTCCAGCTGGAGTTCGCCCCGGATGTCCTCGCGAGTGCGGGCGTCGGCGGTGGCGGTGACCGCCAGGCGCGGGACGCCGGGAAAGAGCTCGGCCAGCCGCCCCAGCATCCGGTACTCGGGGCGGAAGTCATGGCCCCACTGGCTGACGCAGTGGGCCTCGTCGATGGCGATCAGAGCGATCTTCTGATGGACCAGGCGGTCCAGGGTGGTCGGCTGCATCAGCCCTTCAGGCGACAGGTAGAGCAGATCGAGCTCGCCCGCCTCCAGCCGCCGCCAGATCGCGCTGCGCTCGTCCAAAGTAGCGTCCGAATCCAGCCGCGCGGCGGCGACGCCCGATTGCACCAGCCCCTCCACTTGGTCGGCCATCAGGGCGATCAGGGGGGAGACCACCAGGCCGACGCCCGGACGCATCATGGCGGGGATCTGGAAGCAGACGCTCTTGCCGCCCCCGGTGGGCAGCACGGCCATGGCATGACGTCCCGCCAACACCTCGGCGATCACCTCCGCCTGCAGCCCGCGGAAGGCCGCGTGGCCGAAGGTGCGCCGCAGGATTCCGGCGGCGGTCTCCAAGGGGCTTTCGAGGGTGGGGGAATCAAGCATCGCCCACAGCATATGGGGTCGCCTGTCCGCAGGGGAGAAGGCTTTTACGAAGGCTCGTGCTGGCTCGGGCGCGGCGTGTCGAGCAGGCGGTCTGCGAGGCGTTTCAAGGCGTCCGACTGCGCGGCTACGGCCATCTGCCGCTCCACGGCGCGGAAGGCCTCCAGCACCTCGCGGCCGCAATCGGTCAGGCGGGCGCCCTTTTGCTGACCCCCGCCGGCGACGGCCTCCACCAGAGGAAGACGCCAGCAGCGGTTCATCACATCGACCAGCAGCCAGGTGCGCCGATAGCTCATACCCAGCCGCCGGCCTGCGCCGGAGATGGAGCCCTCCTGCTGGATGGCTTCCAGAAGATCGGCCTTGCCCGGACCCATGGCCAGTTCGTCCTGGCACAGCAGCTGGGCCTTCACCTTCAAGGGCCCGACCTGGGGCATCGCCTGTCCTTCTGCGCCTGCGGCCTCGCCGCCGCGGCCAGTGTTACACACCCCACGGCGGCGGTGTCAGCCCTCCGGGCGGGTTTATGCGTCCGGCGATATCTGGTGCAGCTGTCCGACAGTCTGACGCCCCAGACCGAGATCATGGTGGCGAAGGTCGCGCAGTAGGAACCTGATCGGGCAACGGCGGTGTTGCGGGGGGAAGCCTCACAATCATAAGCTGTAATCTTTAGAGGGCTGCTCGATGAAGCTTGGCTGTCGGATCGCGACCCTTGTGGGCTTGGCTCTTCTCGCGGGCTCGCCGGCCTATGCCGAGTGCAAGCTCAACCAGATCATCGAGTTGCCGGTCACCATGCTGGGGACCCGCCCAACGGTCACCCTAATCATCAACGGCAAGCCGGCCCGTTTCCTGGTCGATAGCGGGGCGGATTTCAGCGCCATCGACACGGTCGCGGCCGATGCTTTGGGGCTAAAGGGTTCGCTAATCAACGAGTACGTCATCGGTGTGGGCGGCAAGGTCCAAATGAAGATGACGACGATCAAGTCGTTCGCCTTGGGCCCCGGGTTGAGTCTTGGCGATGTGAACATGTTGGAGTTTCCGGGCGCTGGGGGCAGCGGCGTTGTCGGGTTGATGGGCGAGAACCTGCTGGGTCTCGCAGATGTGGAATACGACTTCGGGCATGGCGCCCTTCGGCTGTTCCAGCAGGAAGGCTGTGCGGGAGCGAACCTCGGCTACTGGTCTAATGGAAGCGCCAGCGAACTCACCCTGACCCATACCGGCAAGCGGCCGCTGTCGCGCGATCGCGATCCCAATCATTACGACCCCGGCGATACCGACAGGCACGTCCGGGCGATTGCTCTCGTCAACAACCAGAAGGTCAATGTCACCTTCGATACCGGGGCCACGCGATCGGTTCTGACCTTGGCCGCAGCGGCCCGTGCTGGCGTTACCCCACAAACTGAAGGCGCCACCCCTGTAGGTTTGGCGGGCGGCATCGGATCAAAAAGAAATCTGGAATGGGTGGCGCCGTTCGACAGCTTTGCTCTTGGAGCCGAACAGATCAATCATACGCGGCTGCGCTTCAGTGACTTCACCTTCATGGGCACGGACATGCTGTTGGGGGCGGATTTCTTCCTGTCCCACCGCGTGTTCATCGCCAACAGCCTGAGCCAAGCCTTCGTTTCCTACGTTGGCGGCCCTGTATTCCGCTTCGACGACGCCAATATCGCCGGCGTGGGGAGCGCGCCTCAAGCATCGGCGCCGGCGGATGCTTCCGGTCCTCAGGACGCTGAAGGCCTCATCCGCCAGGCGGCGGCGTCCAGCGCCCGCCGGGATTTTGCCCGGGCGATCGATGATTTGACCCGGGCCATCGCTTTGGACGCCAAGAATTCGGATGCCCATCTGATGCGGGGAAGGGCTCGAGAGGCGAGCGGGCAGACGAAGGCCGCGCTGGACGAT
>CAIYVC010000159.1 GCA_903929535.1 uncultured Caulobacteraceae bacterium
ACGCCTCGCTAATGCAGGCCGACGGCGCCACCGCCACCGACTTCGACTACGAGCGCATTGAGAGCGTGGTCTCCCACGAGTACTTCCACAACTGGACCGGCGACCGCATCACCTGCCGCGACTGGTTCCAGCTATGCCTGAAGGAAGGCCTGACGGTGTTCCGTGACCAGAGCTTCTCCGCCGATCAGCGCGGCGCGGCGGTCCAGCGGATCAAGGACGTGCGAGCCCTTCGCGCGCGCCAGTTCGCCGAGGACGCCGGCCCGATGGCCCACCCCGTGCGCCCGACCAGCTTCATGAAGATCGACAACTTCTACACCGCCACGGTCTACGACAAGGGTGCCGAAGTCATCCGTATGCTGAAGACTCTGCTGGGCGCGGACGCCTTCCGCGCGGGCATGGACCTCTATTTCGACCGCTACGACGGCACGGCGACCACGGTGGAGGCCTTCATCGCCTGCTTCGCCGAAGCCTCGGGCCAGGATCTCGGCCACTTCTTCAACTGGTATAGCCAGGCCGGCACCCCGATGGTCGGCCTCGCCGCCGACTATGACGCGGCCGCCAAGGCGCTGGACCTGACCCTGACCCAGGCCACCGCCCCCACCCCCGGCCAGCCGGACAAGAAGCCCCTGCCGATCCCGGTGCGCATCGGCCTGCTGGACTCCGAGGGCCGGGCCCTGAGCTTCCGCCCGCCGGGCGCAGACCAGGCGATCGACGAGACCGTGATCGTGCTGGACGCCGCCGAGCTGAAGCTGCGGCTGAACGGGGTCGAACGGCCGCCGGTGATCTCCGCCCTGCGCCGCTTCTCCGCCCCGGTGAAGCTGACCACCGGCGCGGGTCCCCAGGACGACTATGTTCTGCTGGCCGCCGACGCCGACCTGTTCAACCGCTGGGAAGCCGGTCAACGCCTGGCCCGCGAACTGATCCTGGCCCGCGCCTCGGGCGCGCCGGACGAGGGCGGCGAGACCCGCTTCGCCTCGGCCCTGGCCCGCGCCCTCGGCGACCAGTCCTCCGAGCACGCCTTCAAGGCCCTGCTACTGTCCCTGCCCAGCGAAGGCGATCTCAGCCTGGCGGTGAAGGAGGTCGATCCGGCCGCCATCCACGACGCCCGCGAGGCTCTACGCACCCGCCTGGCCGGCGCCCTCGCCCCGGTGCTGCAGCGGATGCACGACGAGCTCGGCGACGCCCGCCCCTTTTCGCCGGACGCCGAAAGCGCCGGCCGCCGCGCCCTGCGCAACGCCACGCTCGACCTGCTGGCCGCCGGCCCGATCGAACAGACCGCCGACCGCGCCCTGGCCCACTACAAGACAGCCGCCAACATGACCGACGCCATGGGCGGCCTGTCCGCCCTGATGCTGATCGGCGGCCAGGCCTTCGAAGACGCCCTGACCGACTTCTACGCCCGCTGGCAGGCCGAACCCCTGGTGATCGACAAGTGGTTCGCGGTCCAGGCCCGCAGCCCCGCCCCCGACGCGCTGGGCCGCGTGCTCGGCCTGACCATCCACCCGGCCTTCGATGCGAAGAACCCCAACCGCCTGCGGGCCCTGGTGTCCACCTTCGCCTCGGCCAACCCTGCCCGCTTCCACGACCCCTCTGGCGACGGCTACCGCTTCCTGGCCGATCAGATCCTGGCCACCGACGGCTTCAATCCGATGACCGCGGCGCGCCTGCTGGAGCCTCTGGGCGCCTGGCGCCGCTACGAGCCAGGGCTGGGCCAGCTGATGCGCACACAGCTTAAGCGGATCGCCGAGACGCCGGGCCTGTCCAAGAACGTTCTGGAAATGGCCACCCGCGCCCTGGCGGAAGCCTAAAACACCGCACCTGGCGCCCTTCCGGCGCCCGGCCCGACCGCGTACCCTCTCCCTTTCGGGGTGACTCGCGAGGACGAGGCGTGGCGGACCGCAGGGAGGGTGATCAAGCCCGCCCAGAGGTTGGGGGGAGGCTCAAGGCGCGCGGCTCGGCTGCGGCCCGGCGTAAACGCGGCCCGGGCCTGGACCTGCCAGACCAGGTGCGCATCGCCCTGCTCGCCGCATTGCTGCTGCTGGCCGTCTACGCCCTGATCGCCTTCTTCCACATGCACGGCCAGCCGACCTCTCGCCTCGCCGGCAAGACCGGAGGCCAGGCCGCCGCCGCCGCCGGCATGGTCAATACCGAAGCCGCCACCCTGCGCGCCGCCCTCACCGCCGCCGCCACCGCCCGCGCCCGTTTCGGCGGCGATCCGCTGGACGCGGCGGAAACCGCCCTCACCGCCGCCAACGGCTCGGCCGCCGCCACGGCGGTGCTGAGCGACAGCGGGGTCGACGCGGTGTCGGGATCGGCCCCGGGCGCCGTCTGGAACGCCGCCGCCGCCGCCGCCCTGGCGTCGGGCCAGAGCTTCTGGATGGGTCGGGTCGGAGGCGACAACAGCTGGTACTACGCCGCCGCCGTAAGCCCCGGCATCGGTCCCGACGCCGAACAGCAGGTGGTGATCCTGGCCGCCGCCGACCCGCGCCGCCTGCTCGGCGACACCCCCGCCGATGTGACCCGCGTGGTCACCGACAGGTCCGGCCAGGTGATCGGCATGGCCGGCGCCGCCTCACTCGCTCAGACGGACGCCATAGCCAAGGCCGTCGCCCAGGCCCTCGGGGCCGGCGCCGCGCCAGTCTCTCTGCGCCTGGAGGACAGGACCAAGGTCATGGTCTCGACCCGGCCCGCCGCCCAGGGGCTGCTCAACGTCGCCGCCGTAGTGCGCGTGCCCTGGACCGGCGTCGACCTGCGGCCCGAGGACCTGCTGGGCCTGTTCGCCCCCCTCCTGATCGGCTGCGCCCTCGCCGTGCTCCTGGTGAAGCAGAGCCTGTCGGCCCAGGCCGCCCAGAACGCCTTCGCCGCCAGCGAAGAGCGGTTCCGCTTGGCGGTGGAAGCCGCCGGCTGCGGCATCTGGGAATGGGACCTGCAGGAGAACAAGGTGTTCATGTCGGACGTCACCGGCGTGATCCTGGGCTGGGACGGCGGCGGGGTAGCCTCGGCCCAGCAGGTGCTGGCCCGGATCGCCGAGGAGCACCGCGAGCCGGTGCGCGAGGCCCTGCTCGGCGCCGCCCGCGAGGGCATGTTCGACATCTCCTTCCAGATTCCCGATCCGCGCGGCGGCCTGGCCTGGGTCGATGCGCGCGGCCAGGGCTACGGCCCGACCGAGAGCGGCGGCTTCCGCCGCATCATCGGCGTCGCCTTCGACGTCACCGAGGAGCGCCTAGCCCAGTCCCGCGCCGAAGCCGCCGAAGTGCGGCTGCGCGACGCCATCGAGAGCGTGTCGGAGGCCTTCGTCCTGTGGGACCGCGGCGGGCGCCTGCTGATGTGCAACCGCGCCTACGCCACCGTCTTCTCGCTGGACCCGCGCCTGCTCAAGATCGGCGCCCGGCGCGAGGGCGTGGAGCGGTTCGCCCAGCTGGCCATCAAACAGACCCATGTCACGGCAGGCGACGCCGTGGACGTGCACGAGGCGGAACTGCGCGACGGCCGCTGGATCCAGATTTCCGAACGCCAGACCGAGGAAGGCGGGACCGTGATCACCGCCGCCGACATCACCGCCGTCAAGCAAAAGGAAGAGGCCCTGACGGGCGCCGTCGGCAGCCTGGAGCGCAGCCAGGAGCAGCTGGCGGAACTGGCCCGCAACTACGAGATGGAGAAGATCCGCGCCGAAGGGGCCAACAAAGCCAAGAGCGAATTCCTGGCCAACATGAGCCACGAACTGCGCACTCCCCTGAACGCCATCAACGGCTTCTCCGAGATCATGACCGCCGAACTGTTCGGCCCGCTCGGCGACCGGCGCTACAAGGAATACGTCCAGGACATCCTCAGCTCGGGCCAGCATCTGCTATCGGTCATCAACGACATCCTCGACATGTCCAAGATCGAAGCCGGCAAGATGACCCTGCGCTTCGAGATACTCGACCTGGAAGACGTGGCCCAGGACGCCGTGCGGCTGGTGCGCGGCCGGGCCGAGACGGCGGGACTGCAGCTCACCATCGACATGGACGGCCTGCCCGAGGTGGAGGCCGATTTCCGCGCCCTGAAGCAGGTGCTGCTCAACCTGCTGTCCAACGCCATCAAGTTCACCCCGCGCGGCGGGGCCATCCGCGTCTCGGCCCGCGCCGGGCGCGACGCCGCCGGCGTGGAGCGGATCCAGGTCAGCGTGCAGGACACCGGCATCGGCATTTCCAAGGAAGACCTGGCCCGCCTGGCCAGCCCCTTCGAGCAGGTGGAAAGCCAGCACGCCAAGACCCAGCAGGGCACCGGCCTCGGCTTGGCCCTCAGCAAGGCCCTGATCGCCATGCACGGCGGTCAGCTGGAGGTCCAGAGCGAGCCAAGCAAGGGCACCACCGTGACCTTCGTCCTGGCCCTGTTGCAGGAGTTGCCCGAGGCGCCTGCGGAGTTCGCCGAGGTCAGCTAGGCGAGCAGCGCCTCGTAGCCCTTGCGCGCCGCCGCCTTCATCGCCTTCAGGGTGTCGGTGAGGGCCGCGAAACTCTCCGCATGACCCGCCTTGGCCAGCAGCGCGCGCAACGCTTCGGGCTCCCGCGAGGGGTCCTCCGCCTCCGGCAGAGCCACCTTCAGTACCTGGGACAGATCCTGCTGCAGCGTCCAGGCCGCTTCCAGGTCGCGCGCCGCCGCTTCCGGCGCCAGGCCCGCCTCGCGCAGGGCGGCCAGAGCCTGTCCAGTGTGGACGCGCAGCGGTCCGCCCGCCGCCGCATGGACGATCTGCAGGTACTGGGCGGCGAACTCTATATCCACCAGTCCGCCGCGCGCCAGCTTGAGGTCCCAGAAGCCCTTGGGCGGCCGTTCCTTCTCCATCAGCGTGCGCATGGCCTTCACGTCCTTGGCCGTGCGGGCCGGATCGCGCGGGCGGCGCAGGGCCGCCTCGATCGCCTGCTCCCCGACGCGGGCGAAGCTTTCGGACGACGACCAGACGATCCGCGCCCGGGTCAGGGCCAGATACTCCCAGGTCTCCGCCTCCTTCTCGTAGTAGCCCTCGAACGCCGCCAGGCTCACCGCCACCGGGCCCTGGGTGCCGGACGGGCGCAGACGCAGGTCGACTTCGTAGAGCGTGCCCTCCCCCGTCGGCGCCGACAGGGCCGCCAGCAATCGCTGGGTGAAGCGGGCGTAGAAGGCCTCCGCCGCCCAGCCCTTGACCGCCGACTGCGCCGCCGGGTCCGAGGGGCGGTACAGGGTCATCAGATCGAGGTCCGATCCCGCCGTCATCTCGCGCGATCCGGCCTTGCCGAGAACCACCACCGCCACTTCGCCCGGGAAGGCGCCGCCAAGTCGCTCCACCTCGGCCAGGGCCGCCGCCGCCAGGGCGCGGATGCAGGCGTCGGCCAGGCGGGCGAAGGCGGGACCCGCGTCCCGCGCGCTGGCTGAACCGGACAGGATCTGCACCCCGATGCGGAAGGCCTGTTCGCGGTGAGCCCGGCGCACCGCATCCATCGCCGCCTCGAACCCGCCCTCCGCCTTCATGGCGTCCGCCGCCGCCTGCTCCAGGGCGGCCACATCGCCATCGTCCAGCCCGTCGTAGAAGTCGCGGTCGAGCATGGCGTCCAGCGCCGCCGGATTGCGCGCCAGGGTCTTGGCCAGTTGCGGCGCGAAGGCCAGCACCTCCACCACCAGCTTGAACAGGCGCGGCTGGGCCAGGAACAGGGACTGCATCTGCACGCCCGAGGTCAGGCGGGAGAAGAAGTCGGCGAACCGCAGGAAGGCGGCGTCCGGCGCCCCGGTGGCCTGCAGCGCGTCCAGCAGGCGCGGCGCCAGACGGGTGAACAGCTCGCGGCCTCGCTCTGTGCGGGTGGCGCCGATGCGGCCGTGGTGCCAGGCGCGGATCGTCTCGGCCACCTGTGCGGGCTGCGCGAATCCCATGCGCTCCAGGGTCTGCAGCGTCTCCGGATCGTCCTCCACCCCGGTGAACACCAGACTGCCGAAGGCCGAGGACAGGGACTCCTCCTCGGGGAAGAGCTCGCCATAGCGGGCGTTGACCCGGCGCAGCAGCGCCTCCACCTCGGCGTCGAAGGCCTTGAGCGTCTTGGCGCCGGACAGGGCCGCCACCCGTTTGCGCCCGGCGGCATCCTCGGGCAGGCGGTGGGTTTGCTCGTCGTCCAGCATCTGCACCCGGTGCTCCAGGGCGCGCAGCTCGGCATAGGCGGCGATCAGCTCATCCGCCGTCGACGGCTTCACGTGCCCGGACTCCGCCAGAGCCTTCAGCGCATCGACGGTGCGGATGGCGCGCAGGGTCTTGTCGCGCCCACCCAGGATCAGCTGCTGGGTCTGGGCGTAGAATTCGATCTCGCGGATACCGCCGTGACCGAGCTTGAGATTGGCGCCGGGCGCCGACAGCCGGTCGTCGACCTTGTGCACATGGATCTGGCGCTTGATGGCGTGGATGTCGGCGATGGCCGCGAAGTCGAGGTTGCGGCGCCAGACGAAGGCCTGCAGTTCCTCCAGAAAGGGCGCCGCCGCGAGCAGGTCCCCCGCCACGGCCCGCGCCTTGATGAAGGCCGCCCGCTCCCAGTTCTGGCCGACCGTCTCGTAGTAGTCCAGAGCGGCGGGAACCGAGACCGCCACCGGGGTCGACGACGGATCGGGGCGCAGGCGAAGGTCGACGCGGAACACGTAACCATCCGCCGTCCGCTCGTGCAGCATGGCGGCCATGCCCTTGGTCAAGCGCACCGCCGCCTCGCCGGGATCGACGCCCTCGGCGACCGGCAGCAGGTCCGGCTCGTAGAAGACCGAGATGTCGATATCGCTGGAGTAGTTGAGCTCGTGCGCACCGTGCTTGCCGAGCGCCAGCACGAACAGGCCCGGCGCCGGGCCGCGTTCGCCCGTCCCCACCGCCTTGAGCTTGCCGCGCTCCACCTCCACCGCGGCCGCCGCGGCCAGGGCCGCACGGACAGATGCGTCGGCGAACCGGGTCAGGGCCGAGGTCACCGCGTCCAGGTCCCAGACCCCGCCGAGGTCGGCCAGCGCGGTCAGCAGATGCAGGTCGCCCTTCAGCCGGCGCAGCGTCTCCCGCACCAGGTCGGTATCCGCCGCCTTGGCCTCCAGCCCGGCCGTCTCACGCAGGATCGTCTCCAGGCGCTTGTCCGGCGCCTCGGCCAGGATGCGCTTCAGCCGCTCGGGCGCCTGGCGGGCCAGACCGGTCAGATAGGGCGACGCCGCGAACACCGGCGCCAGGGCCGGCCAGACCGCTTCCACCTGTTCGCCCGCCCTGCCCTCCAGCGCCTCATGCGCCCGCTTGGCCGCCGCCGCGTCGATCACGGGACCGCAGGGTTTCAGACGGGCGGCAAGGGAGGCTGACGGACTCACAAGGCCACAGTGGCAAAGGGAATCGGGCGCGTCACGCGGATGCTCCAATTGTCAGTTGTCAGGCTGCTGCCAAACCTGTCAGCAGACCGCTTCCGGCGCCCTAGCCATCCCCGCGCCGAGACCCTACCTTGCGTTCATGCCCCGTTCCGAACCTCCCGCGTCCGGCTTCCAGGAAGTCTCGGCCAAGTTCATCGCCGACATCGCCCCGGCCCTGTGGACGCCGCACCGGCCGTCGCGTCCGGAGAAGTCCGAGGGCGGGCGCAGGTTCAAGCTGGTGTCGGAGTACAGCCCCGCCGGCGACCAGCCGACCGCCATCGCCGACCTGACCGAAGGCATCGGACGCGGCGATACCGATCAGGTGCTGCTGGGCGTGACCGGCTCCGGCAAGACCTTCACCATGGCCAAGGTGATCGAGGAGACCCAGCGCCCTGCCCTAATCCTGGCCCACAACAAGACCCTGGCCGCCCAGCTCTACAGCGAGTTCAAGAGCTTCTTCCCCGACAACGCGGTCGAGTATTTCGTCAGCTACTACGACTACTACCAGCCCGAGGCCTACGTCCCCCGCACCGACACCTACATCGAGAAGGATAGCTCGATTAACGAGCAGATCGACCGGATGCGCCACTCGGCGACGCGGGCGATCCTGGAGCGCGACGACGTGATCGTGGTCGCCTCGGTCAGCTGCATCTACGGCATCGGCTCGGTGGAGACCTACACCGCCATGACCTTCACCCTGGCCGTCGGCGACCGGGTGGACGAAAAGAAAATGCTCGCGGACCTGGTGGCCCAGCAATACAAGCGCAACGATCAAGCCTTCGAACGCGGCACTTTCCGCAAGCGCGGCGACGTGCTGGAGATCTTCCCCGCCCACTATGAAGACCGCGCCTGGCGCGTGTCGCTGTTCGGCGACGAGGTCGAGGCGATCCAGGAATTCGATCCCCTGACCGGACGCAAGACCGCCGACCTGCCGTCGATCAAGATCTATGCGAACAGCCACTACGTGACGCCGCGCCCGACGCTGAAACAGGCGATCACCTCGATCAAGGACGAGCTGCGCTTACGCCTCGACTGGCTGGTGGCCAACGGCAAGCTGCTGGAGGCCCAGCGGCTGGAGCAGCGCACC
>CAIYVC010000160.1 GCA_903929535.1 uncultured Caulobacteraceae bacterium
CACCCGCACGATATCGGCCCCAGCCTCTTCCAGCTGGCGAATCTGCTCGATCGTCGCCGCCGCGTCCGCCGTCAGGGTGTTGGTCATCGACTGCACCGTGATCGGCGCATCGCCACCCACCTCCACACTGCCCACGCGGATCTTGCGGGACACGCGGCGCTGGATCATGCGCCAGGGACGATGGGAGGTATGGTCTTGCATGGCCGCGGGAAGCCCTGATGAATCTGCAGGCTATATAGCGCCGACCAGACGGTTTGTCCTCAGCCGAGCCCCGAAGTCGCCGCCGCCGGCTTGGCCGTCAGCTTGGCGATAGGGGTCTGGGGGGCCAGCAAGGGCCCCAACGGCGCGCCGTTCATGATCACGTTGAAGGCGCCCGGCACGGCGACGTCGATGGTCAGGCCGGCGACCCCGGCGGGCGCGCGGTAGGATTCTCCGGCGGCCAGCTGGCGGGCGAAATAGATCGAGCCGTCGGCGCCGCGGATCACAAGGGACGAAGCCCGTTGAGCCTGGACCGTCAGCACCGATTCGTTGGCCGGAGCGCCGTAGACGGCGGCGCGGGGATTGAACACGGCCTTTGACACGGGAGCGGACGCCGGGATCGACTTGCCGTCAGGGCCCTTGTTCATGCCCGGCGTGACATAGGGCGTGGGCACATCGGAATCGGCGGGCGCGGGCTGAGCAACGCCCAGAGCCACCGGACCCTTGGCGGGAGCCGGCGTGGGCGCGTTGATCACAGGTACCGGAGGGGTGGGTTCGCCGTCATGGGCCACGGCGTGCTGGGCCACGTTCCAGATCACCACGGCGGTGACCACCACGCAGCCGACACCGGCCAGCCAGGACAGGCGCGGATCGCGTTCCTTGCGCACGCCGAGCGGCGCCTTCAGCGCGGAGTCGGGGCTGGGAACATCTTCTTTGAAGCGAGCCACGGCGGCGTCGGAGCTGACGCCCAGCGCCTGGGCGAAGGCGCGCACATAACCGATGGCGAAGGGACGGGACGGCAGAAGTTCGATCTGCATGTCCTCGACGGCTTGCAGATAGGCGCGGCGGATACAGGTGGCGTCGGCGATTTCCTGCAGGGACAAGCCCTGCGCTTCGCGCAGCGCCCTCAGCGCTTGCCCGATATTAGCCCCTGCCCGCAGCAGAGACTCCAGACCCTGTCCCCCCCCGAAGTGCGCGCCGTGGGTGCTCTCACCCTTGGCGGCCATGGTGGAGTCGGCGCCCGCGCCGAAATCCAGTGGCATGGCTCCGTATGACCCTCGCAGTAGCCCGCATACCGTCGTCGTGGACGACGCTTAAACCAGTTAGCACATCAATGTTAACCAGGAGTTTTGGATATCAAGCTATCTGCCGGAATTCAATCGACTAAACTGCGACATACAGCTTTCGGGCCAGAGTCTCGATCTCACTGCGCACCGAGCCTGATGAACCCTTGAGCAGATTGAGCACGCCGCGGCGCGCCGCCTCGCGGTCGCAGGACAGCACCATCTGCTTCACCGGCCCGATCCCTGAGGGCGGCATCGACAGCCGGTCGAAGCCCAGCGCCACCAGGGCGAAGGCCTCCAGCGGCCGCCCGGCCATCTCTCCGCAGAGGGAAACCGGAGTGCCCGTCTCGGCGCAGGCGTCCTGGATGGTCTTCAGCGCCCGGAGCATCGGCGGCGACAGGAAGTCGTAGCGGTCGCTGACCCGCGGGTTGCCCCGGTCCGCGGCGAACAGGTACTGCATCAGGTCGTTGGTGCCGATCGACACAAAGTCCGTCATCGGCAGAAGCGCATCCAAGTGCCACAGCAGCGACGGCGCCTCGATCATGGCCCCGACCCTCAGCAGCGACGGCGCCGGCCGCCCCCGCTTCAGCGCCCACGCCACCTCATGGTCCACCAGAGCCCGGGCCGTGCGGAATTCCTCCACGCTGGCCACCAGCGGGAACATGACCCGCAGTTCCTTGCCCCGCGCCGCCGAGATCAGGGCGCGCAGCTGCAGCCGCAGCAGGGCCGGCCGGTCCAGGCCCAGGCGCACCGCCCGCCAGCCCAGCGCCGGGTTGTCCTCGCGCTCCGCCTCCAGATAGGGCAGCACCTTGTCGCCGCCGAGGTCCAGGGTACGGAAGGTCACCGGCAGGTCCCCCGCCCCCTCCAGGATCTTCTGATAGAGCGCTGTCTGCGCCTCCAGCCGGGGCAGTTCCTCGGCCACCATGAACTGGAACTCGGTGCGGAACAGGCCGATGCCCTCGGCCCCCGTCTCGCCCAGGATGTCGATGTCCACCGCCAGACCGGCGTTCATCAGCAGGGTGATCTTAGCGCCGTCGCGGGTGAATGCGGGGGTGTCGCGGAGCCTCGCGAACTCGGCGCGCCTCTGGGCCCGCACCTCCATCCGCGCCTGCATCGATTCGATCACGTCGGGGCGCGGGCGCAGATAGGCCTCGCCCGACTCCGCGTCGACGATCACCGCATCGCCTTGCGAGACCCGGTCGCGCAGCCCGGCCAGGCGGCCGACACAGGGAATGTCCAGGGCGCGGGCGACGATGGCCGCGTGGCTGGCGCTGGACCCCTCCTCCAGCAGCAGACCCTTCAGCTTAGAGCGGTCGTATTCCAGAAGGTCCGCCGGCCCCAGGTTCCGGGCGATCAGGATGGCGTTTTCCGGCAGCTGGCGGGCGCTGGAGACGTCGCCGGACAGGTGGCGCAGCAGCCGGTCGTTGAGGTCTTCCAGGTCGTGCAGCCGTTCGCGCAGATAGGGGTCGCGGACCTGGCCCATGCGCGCGCGGTGTTCCGAACGCACCCGCTCCACCGCGGCCTCGGCGGTCAGGCCCGAGCGCACCGCCTCTTCCAGCGACCGGTTCCAACCGCGGTCCTGGGCGAACATGCGGTAGGTTTCCAGCACCTCGAACGACGGGCCGACGATGCCGTGCTGGCCGTCGAGCATGGTGTCGAGCTGGCTCTGCAAGGCGCTGATGGCTGTGTTGAGCCGCGCCTCTTCGTGCACCACGTCGTCCGACAGCAGTTGCTCGGCCACCACCGGCGCCTCGTGCAGCACCACCACGCCAAACGCCAAGCCTTCGGCGAACTTCACCCCCTTCAGCCGCTCGGGCTTGTGGGGCGCCAGTTCGACGTCCTTCATCTCGTCCTGGCCGACCAGCTCGCCGCCGGCCACCATTTCGGACAGCACCATGGCGATGATCTGGAGGTCCTCGACCTCCTCTTCGCTGTAGACGCGGGTGGTGCGGTTTTGCACGACCAGCACCCCGATGGTGCGGCCGCCGCGCAGCAGGGGCACGCCGAGGAAGGCGTGGTACGGGTCTTCGCCTGTTTCCGGGCGGTAGGAGAAGGCCGGGTTGTTGGGCGCGTCCGACAGGTTCAGCGGCCGGCCCAGGCGCATGATCTCGCCGACCAGGCCCTCGCCGGGCTTCAGCCGGGTGTTGTGCACGGCGCTGGGGTTCAGGCCTTCGGTGGCAAACAGTTCCAGATCGCTGTTGGCGCGGCGCAGATAGAGCGAGCACACCTCCGCCACCATCGACAGGGCGATGATACGCACGACCATGTCCAGCCGCGCCTGGGCCGGGCCACCGCCCGCCAAGGCTTCGCGGATCTGGCGCAGCAAACTGCGCGGTCCACGCACGGCCAAGCCCGTGATCGCCACTTTCGTCTCCCTGTCTCGCCCTCTTCTTATCCCGCGTCTGTGTCGCTTGGGAGGGCCGCTTATAGAATTCGCATTCGCATGCAAAAGACGCATCGCAAAGACACTTTGCCGCAAGGTATTTGCACGCAAGGGCGCCGTACCCTTACTGGCAGCCGTGTTTGACCCCTCGATTGCAGTCCTTATGCCGTTTGGATCATCGCTGAGCGAACCTGTCCCATACGCATGGCTCCCGAAATGACCTCATCACCACCGCGCCGCATTCTCGTCGTCGAAGACGAGATGATGATCGCCATGATGATCGAGGACATGCTCACCGATCTCGGCCACGAGGTGGTCGGCATTGCCGCCAATCTTCAAGCCGGCCTGGCGATGGCGGAGGCCAAGGCCTTCGACGTGGCCATCCTCGACGTCAATCTGCAGTCGGAGCGTTCCTTCCCTATCGCCCAACTGCTCCGCAACCGGGGCACGCCCTTCCTGTTCGCCACGGGCTACGGGACCCTGGGCCTGGAAGAGCCGTTCCAGGACGCCCTCACGTTGAAAAAGCCCTTCAAGCAGGAGGACCTCGCCTCCGCCATCGACGAGATGACCGCTTAGAGCTTGTCCAGACCGTAAGCGGCGTGCAGGGCGCGCACGGCCAGTTCGGTGTAGGCGGCGTCGATCAGCACACTGATCTTGATCTCCGAAGTCGAGATCACCTTGATGTTGACGCCCTTCTCGGCGAGGGCCCCGAACATGGTCTTGGCCACGCCGGTGTGGCTGCGCATGCCGACGCCGATCACCGACACCTTGGCCACGTCCTCGTCCACCGTGGCGTCCTCGAAACCAATCTTGTCCTTGGCCTCCATGACGATCTCCATGGCCCGCGCTGCGTCGCGCTTGCCCACGGTGAATTCCATGTTGGCGGAATCGGACGAGCGCGCCCGCGACTGGACGATCATGTCCACGTTGACGTTGGCGTCGGCCAGGCGGCTGAAGATGTCGGAGGACACGCCCGGATGGTCGGGCAGGCCCAACAGGGTGATCTTGGCCTCGTCGCGGCTATAGGCCACGCCGCTCACGATCCGCTTTTCCACGATCTCATCCTCGTCGCAAACGATGGTGCCTTGGCCTGGCGCTTCGCCGGGCTCAACGAAACTCGATAGTACGCGCAGCGGCACATGCTGGGCCATGGCCAGTTCGACCGACCGGGTCTGCAGCACCTTGGCGCCCAGCGAGGCCATTTCCAGCATCTCCTCGTAGGAGATCTTGGCCAGCTTGCGCGCCTTGTTCTCGATGCGCGGATCGGTGGTGTAGACCCCGTCCACGTCCGTATAGATGTCGCACGATCCGCCCACCGCCGCGGCGATGGCCACCGCGCTGGTGTCCGACCTGCCCCGGCCGAGCGTGGCGATGCGGCCCGCCCGGGTCACGCCCTGGAAGCCGGCGATCACGGCGATCTCGCCCTTGTCGAAGGCGGCCAGCAGGTTCTCGGAGGGGATGTCGTCGATGCGCGCGCGGCCATGGGCCTCGTCGGTGATGATCGGCACCTGCCAGCCCATCCAGGAGCGGGCGTCGTGGCCCATGTTGCGCAGGGTCATGGCCAGCAGCCCCGCCGTCACCTGTTCGCCCGAGGCGACCACGGCGTCGTATTCGGCGTCCGATTCGGCCAGGCCTTCCCCGGCGCGGCCCGCGCCGTCAGTCCAGGCGACCAGTTCGTTGGTCTTGCCGGACATGGCCGAGACCACCACTGCGACCTTCTTGCCCGTGGCGACTTCGGCGGCGACCAGACGCGCCACGCGGCGGATGCGCTCCAGGTCCGCGACCGACGTCCCGCCGAATTTCATCACCAGCCGAGACACGCTCGCGCTCCCTCTTTTACTTGCCAGAACCGGCCCGGGCGGCCATCCAGATCGAAGGGCGCCCTTCTAACGGCGCCGAGCCCAGGCTGCAATGCATACCGGACCCGCCCTATGGACCTGAACCCGCGCAGCAGCGTCGACCCCGCCGAAGTCGAGCGCTTCTCGGCCATGGCGGCCGAATGGTGGGATCCGACCGGCAAGTTCAAGCCGCTGCATCTGTTCAACCCCGTCCGCCTCGGCTTCATCCGCGACGAGGCCGCCCGCCGCTTCGGCCGCGACATCTCCAAGCGTCGCCCATTCGAGGGGCTGCGGCTGCTGGATATCGGCTGCGGCGGAGGCCTGCTGTGCGAGCCTATGGCGCGGCTGGGCTTCGAGGTCACCGGCGTCGACGCCTCCGAACGCAACATCGGCGTCGCCCGCGCCCACGCCGAGAGCCAGGGCCTTCAGATCGACTACCGCGCCGACACCGCCGAGAACCTGCTGGCCGCGGGCGAAGCGCCCTTCGACGTGGTGCTGAACATGGAGGTGATCGAGCACGTCGCCGACCCCGGCGCCTTCCTGCGCGACTGCGTGGCCCTGACCGCCCCCGCCGGCTTCATGATCGTCGCCACCCTCAACCGCACGCCCAAGGCCCTGGCCCTCGCCGTGGTCGGCGCCGAATACATCCTGCGCTGGCTGCCGCCCGGCACTCACGACTGGAAGAAGTTCCTCAAGCCCGACGAGATCATGGGCTTCCTTGCCGACGAACCGGTCTCCGTCGCGGGCCCCTTCGGCGTTTCCTACGACGTCCTGACCGGCCGCTGGTCTCCGTCCTCCGACGTCGAGGTCAACTACATGATGACCGTGGACAAGAGCGCGGCGGCCGGAGAGCACGTCTAGAGGCTTGCGTCATCCAGCGCGGGCTCTACCTTGCGCCAACCTTCACCTTAGCTGGATAGACCCATGTCCCTGCGCCTGTTGACCGCCACTGCCGCCGTCCTCTGTCTGGCGGGTGTTTCCGCCGCCTCGGCCCAGTCGCCGATCGACACCAAGCCGGCCGCCAAGTCCTTCAAGCTCGGGGCCTACGAGCTGGTCGCCGTGGCCGACAAGGGCTTCCTGCTGCCCAATAACGGCAAGGTGTTCGGGACGGACCCCGCCGCCGCCGCCAAGCTCCTCGGCGCCGCGGGCGCCCCCACCGACACCATCACCCTGGCCGTCGACGCCCTCGTCGTGAAGATGCCGGGCCATGTGGTCCTCCTGGACACCGGCCTTGGCCCGGGGGCCAAGGGCGCCTTGATGGACAGCCTCAAGCAGGCGGGCGTCTCCGCCGACAGCGTCACCGACGTCTTCATCACCCACGGCCACGGCGACCACATCGGCGGCCTCCTCACCGCCGACAAGAAGTCCGCCTTCCCCAAGGCGGCCATCCGCATGTCGGTCAAGGAATGGGACGCGGTTAAGGCCGACGCCGCCAACAAGGACCTCGTCGCCGCCGTCTCCGGTCAGGTGAAGGCCTTCGAGCCGGGCAAGCCGGTCCTGCCGGGCATCACCCCCATCGAGCTCTACGGCCACACACCCGGCCACTCCGGCTATGAGATCGTCAGCAACGGCCAGAAGCTGGAAGACATCGGCGACACCGCCCACAGCTTCATCCTGTCCCTGGCCGAACCCGGCTGGAGCGATAGCTTCGATGGCGACCTGAAAGCCGGCGAAACCCACCGCGTCGCCGAACTGAAGAAGCTGGCCGCCGCCAAGACCCTGGTCTTCGCGCCCCACTTCCCCTTCCCCGGCATCGGCCACATCGAAGCCAAGGGAACGGGCTACGTGTGGAAGCCGGCGTCCTAGCGGGCGACCCGAAGGGCGGCGCGTCGCGAGACGCGCCGTTCAGTCTCTCAGCGCGAAGCTCACCAGCGTCCGGCCCGCGATGACCGCGACATACTGCTTGCCGTCCACGGAATAGGTGACGGGGGCCATGTTGATCTGGCCGCCCAGCTGGGCCTTCCACAGTTCCTTGCCGGTCTTGGCGTCGAGGGCATAGACGAACCCCTCGCGCCCCCCGGTGAACACCAGGTTCGACGCCGTGGTCAGCAGCCCAGCCTCGGTCACATCGAACTGCGGGAAGGTCCACACCCGCTTGCCGGTGTGGGGGTCCACCGCCACGGTGGCGCCGCTGCCGGTCTCGTTGGTCCAGGTATTGATCGGGCTCTTGCGGCCGATGCCGGGCGTGGGGGACCCAGGAGCCGGTGAAAGCACGCTGAAGCCGCCGCCCAGGAAGGTCTTGCCCTCCTCGTACTTGGACTCCTCGCGCCGGTAGATGGTCGCGTAGTTCTCCCAGACCGAGAAGTAAAACAGCCCCGTGCGTGGGCTGTAAGAGGGCGGGAACCAGTTGGTGCCGCCCTGGTTGCCCGGATAGGTCGCCGCGCCCTCCGGCTGCGGGGTCTGGATAGGCCGGCCGTTGGCGTCGAAGCCGCTCATCCAGTTGACCTTCACGAAGGGCTGGCCGAGCAGGAATTTACCGGTTACCCGGTCGATGACGTAGAACACGCCGTTGCGGTTGGCCCAAAGCATCACCTTGGTCGGCTTGCCGTTCCAGGGGATGTCGGCCAGCACCGGCACCTGCACGGAGTCGTAGTCGTAGCCGTCGTTCGGCGTGAACTGGTAGTGCCACTTCAGCTTGCCGGTGTCGGGGTCGATCGCCACCACGCAGTCTGAATAGAGGTTGTCGCCGGGCCGCTGCGCCGGGTTCCAGTCGGGGCCAGGATTGCCGATCCCCCAGTAGAGCAGGTTCAGCTCCGGATCGTAGGACCCGGTCATCCAGGCCGAGGCGCCGCCATGCTCCCAGGCGTCGTCAGCCCAGGTCTCGTGGCCGGGCTCGCCGGGGCCGGGGATGGTGTTGAACCGCCACGCCTCCTTACCGGTCTTGGCGTCATAGGCGGCGACGAACCCGCGGATGCCGAACTCCCCGCCACCGACGCCGACCACCACCTTGTCCTTCACCACCAGCGGAGCATGGGTGATCGAATAGGCCGCCTTCACATCGGCCACAGCGGTGTTCCACAAAAGCTGGCCGGTCTTGGCGTCCAGCGCCACCAGATGGGCGTCAAGCGTGCCCATGTAGAGGGTGTCGCCCAGGATCGCGACGCCGCGGTTGTTGGCCCCGCAGCAGACCTTGGCGTCGGGCGAGGCCACATAGTGGTAGATCCAGAACACCCTGCCGGTCTTGGCGTCGAGGGCCACCACGTCATTGGGCCGCTGAGTGACGTACATCACCCCGTCCACGACCAGCGGGTTGGCTTCCCAGACTCCCACCACATTGTCCTGCAGGACCCACTGCGACTGCAGGTTCTTCACGTTGGCTGGCGTGATCTGGCTCAGGGTGCTGAAGCGCTTGGAGTCGTAGCCGCCGCCATAGGTCAGCCAGTTGGCGGGCTCGCCGGCGGCCTTCTCGATCCGCGTCCCGGTCACCGGTCTTGCAACGGGCTGGGCGGCGGCGGGCAAGACCGCGAAGGCGCCGGCCAGCACGGCGGCCGCGAGTGCGAAGACCCGGCGCAAGACGGCGAGGCGCATCCTTATCCCTTCAGTGACAGCAGATAGGCCATCAGGTCGGCCAGTTCAGCCGGCGTCAGCTTGCCGGCGATGCTGGGCATGGCCGAGGTCTTGCCCAGTTCGTAGCTCTTGATGTCGGCCTTGGCGATCGAGCGCAGCGTCTGGCCCTGGTCGCGCAGCTGCACCGAGTCGGTGTCCTCGTTGACCCGCCGGCCCCGCAGCGTTCGGCCGTCGCGCATGAGGATCACCGCCGGGCGGTCGAGCGGCAGCATGGCCTTGGTCGGCTCCAGCAGATAGCGCTGGATCGCGGTCGGCTGCAGTGTGGAGCCCACCTCGGCCAGACTCGGCGCGTTGAAAGGTCCCTCGCCCTTGGGCATGTGGCAGGCGGGACACCCGCCCTTGCCTTCGTAGATGGCCCGGCCACGCGCCGGGTTGCCTAGCGTGATCGGGGCGCCGCTGGTGTCGAAGCCCGAGCGGATCAAGGCCACCAGACCGTCCAGCTGTTCAGGCTGGAAGCGGAAGGAGGGCATACCGGCGGTCGACACGCCGTTGGAGATGGTGGCGCGGATGTCGTCGTCGGTGTGGGCGCGCTTGAAGCGTTGGCGCGCCAGGTTGACCCCCGCGACGCCGTCGCCGTTGGGCCCGTGGCACAGCTGGCACTGGTTGGAATAAATCCGGAGGCCGGTCTGGATGGCGGCGGGTGAGTAATTGTGGTCCTCGACCTGCGCGGCCGCACGGCCGGCCAGGGTCGCGAGGCCCGCGACCAGCAGCATTGTTCTTATTTTTTTATCGAGCCGCGTCAGTGGCATGGCTAAGCTTTACGCAACGCGCAGGAGCTCGACCAGCGTTATTTGAGGAGGCCGAAGGCCGCAGTCGCTGTCCTAATTCACTTCGCTCTTGCGCGGCGGCTTGGGCGCCAGGGGAGCGACGGGGACGCCATCCTCGACCAGGGCCTTGATCTATTTTCCCGAGGCCTCGCCATAGATGCCGCGCTCCTCGGTCTCGCCGTTGTGCATGGCGCGGGCTTCGTCGGCGAAGCCGTCGCCGACATAGTCGAAATTGTCCTCGACGTGCTGGCGCACCGCCTGGGCCGCCTGCATCATCATCTCGCGCATCTCGGGCGGCGGACCTTCGATAGCGCCTTGCGCCTTGGTCCCGGCCACCGCCGGCGCCATCACCGCCTTGCGCACCGCCTTGGAGCCGCAGGTCGGGCATTCCAGCAGGCCTCGGCCTTGCTGATCGTCATAGTCTCCGGACGAGCCGAACCAGCCTTCGAAGTCGTGGTCGTACTCGCACAGGAGGGCGTAGCGGATCACGTGCTCGGCCCCTCGAATGGCCGTTCATTCTTCAGCGAAGGGATCGCCTGGCGCGTCGTGTCGACCATGGCCAGGTCGATGTCGGCGATCACCACCCCCGGCTCGTCGCCGTCGGCTCGCGCCACCACATGGCCCCAGGGATCGACCACCATCGAATGGCCCCAGGTCGCGCGCCCGTCCTCATGGGTCCCGCCCTGGGCGGCGGCCAGCACAAAGGCGCCGTTCTCGATGGCACGGGCGCGGAGCAGCACGTCCCAATGCGCCTCGCCGGTCGGCCGGGTGAAGGCGGCAGGTACGGCGAACAGTCCGACGCCGGCCTTGCTCAGCGCCCGGTAGAGGTGCGGAAAGCGCATGTCGTAGCAGATGGTCAGGCCCAGCGGTCCCCACGGCGTCTGGGCGATCTTGGCCTCGGACCCTGGCTGGTAGAGCGACGATTCGCGGTAGCGGTCGCCATTAGGCAGATCGACGTCGAACATGTGCAGCTTGTCGTAGGTCTGCACGATCTCGCCCGAGCCGGAGATCAGCACCGCCCGGTTGGCCGCCTTGTCCCCCGCCACGGCCACCAGGGCCGAGCCGATCAGGATCCAGACCCCATGCTTGGCCGCCAGGGCGCGCACGCCCTGTACGAAGGCGTCGTCCTCGATGGGCTTCAGCACCTGGAGCATCTGGGCCCGGTCGCGCTGCAGCAGGTTGGAGCCTTCCGGCGTCACGATCAGCTGGGCGCCCTGCCCCACCGCCTGTTCGATCAGCGGCGCGGTATGCGCCAGCGCAGCCTCCTGGGTCGCGGGCGTGCGGGTCTGGATCAGGGCGACGCGCAGGCTCATGCGCTGAGCAGAGCGTCCAGTTCGCCGCGCCGCTCCAGAGCCATCATGTCGTCACATCCGCCGATGTGCTGGTCGCCGATGAAGATCTGCGGAAAAGTCGCCCGGCCGCTCCGCTGCGTCATCTCCTGGCGCTTGGCCGGGTCCATGCCCGCCTCGACCTCGGTGAAGTCGGCGCCCTTGTTCGAAAGCACGGACAGGGCCCGGGCGCAGTAGCCGCAGCCGGGGCGGGTGTAGATGGTGACGTGGGCCATGGGACGCCTTTACGGACAAACTGCAACAGTCATCAAGCCTATATAGAAACGCCGCCTGTCTCGCGCACCCGGGCGACCACCGCCAAATCAACCGCTCCTGCCCCTGCTTTCAGCAGCGCCTTGGCGCAGGCCTCTGCGGTCGCTCCCGTGGTCAACACGTCGTCCACCAGAAGGATGCGCTTGCCCGCCACCTTGGCCTTCCACCGTTCAGGGCAGACGAAGGCCCCCGCCACGTTGCGCCGGCGCCCCGAACCCGACTTGCCGGCTTGGCTCTCGCCCGCCCGGTTCCGCTCCAGTGCGCCCGGCCAGTAGGCGATCTTCGACCGGCGCGCCAAGGGCCGGGCCATCTCGGCGGCCTGGTTATAGCGGCGCCGGATCAGGCGCAGCGGATGCATGGGCACGGGAACCACCGCGTCGGCCTCGGCGATCAAATCGGCCCCCGCCCGCTCCAGCCACAGCGAGAACAATCGCGCCAGGTCGATGCGGTCGGCGTGCTTGAACTGCAGGATCAGGTCGCGCGAGGCGTCGTCGTAGAGGCAGGCCGCCCGCGCCCGGCTGAAGGCCCGCGGACGCGCTTCGCAGGCGGCGCAGCGCACCCCCGGCCCCATGTCGTATTCGAACGGCAGGCCGCAGCCGTCGCAGACCGGCGCCTCGACGAACGCCACCTTGGCCCAGCCCTGCGCCGACAGGCCGGGCGAGGACGCCCTGGACCCGGCGTCGAAGTCGTGATGAGGGAAGATTAGGTCCTGAACGGCGCGCGCGCCGGCCTTCAGGATCGACGATCCTGTCCGCAAGCCCGCGTCACTCAGTTCAGCCAGATCCATGTCCGCCCCGCCCCGCCTGTTCGACCGCGCCCTGCACCGCCTGCGCCTGGACCGCGCTGCGCCGGGCTATGGCGCTGCCGATTTCCTGAAGGCGCGGGCGGCGCGCGACGCCGTCGAGCGGCTCGAGACCATCATGCGCAGTTTTCCCCTGGCCGTCGATCTAGGCGCGCGCAACGGAGCCTTTGCCGCCGCTATGGCTGAGAGCGACGCCCGCGAGCGGATCGGCGCCCTGATCGAGACCGATCTTTCGGCGCGGATGCTGGCCGGGCGCGCGGGCATGCGGGCGCAGGCGGACGAGGAGCGCCTGCCCTTCGCGGACGAGAGCCTCGATCTGATCGTCTCCACCCTGGCCCTGCACTGGACCAACGATCTGGTCGGCGCCCTGATCCAGATCCGCAACGCCCTGAAGCCGGACGGCCTGTTCCTGGGCGCCATCCTCGGCGGTTCGACCCTGACCGAACTGCGTCAATGCCTGGTGCAGGCGGAGTCCGAGATTTCCAACGGCGCGGGTCTGCGGGTCTCACCCTTCGCCGATGTGCTGGACGCGGCGGGCCTTCTGCAGCGGGCCGGCTTCGCCCTGCCTGTGGCCGACACCGACAAGGTCGCCGTGCGCTACGCCAACGCGCTGGAGCTGATCCGCGATGTCCGCGCCATGGGCGAGAGCAATGTCCTGACCGACCGCGCCCGCCGGCCCCTCAGCCGCGCTGTCCTGGCCCGTACCGCCGCCCTCTATCAGGAGCGCTTCTGCGGCCCCGACGGACGCATCGCCGCCACCTTCGAGATTGTCAGCCTGACCGGCTGGGCGCCCCATCCCGATCAGCAGCAGCCGTTGCGCCCCGGTTCTGCCAAGATGCGGCTGGCGGACGCCCTTCACACACGCGAACGCAGCGCCGGGGAAAAGAGCGGCGGTTGAACCAGAAGGAGGATTCGATGAGCGACGAGAGCGGACAGAACCGCCGGGGCCTGCTGACAGGCGCTGCGGGGATCGGGGCCCTGGCGATGCTGGCCGGCGCGGGCCGGGCCGAGGCGGCGGCGATGAGCGAGACCGAGAAGGCCAACATCAAAGTGGTCAACGACTTCTGCGCCGCCTGCGGGACACACGACGCCGACAAGATCATGACCTTCTTCTCGCCTGAGCCCGCCTATCGCCAGACCGAGCTGGTCGCGCCGGCGGTCGGACGCCAAGCCGTCGCCGAGAAGATCGCCGGCCTGGCCAAGGTCGCGACCAAGTTCGAGGTGCACGACACTTGGGCGCGCGGTCCCATGGTAATCAACGAGCGCACCGACTACTTCGACAGCCCGCGCCTGAAGCAGTGGCATGGCGTCGGCGTCTTCCTGGTCAAGGATGGCAAGATCGTCGAGTGGTACGACTACACCATTGACCGGGTGACGGCCTGATCGGCGCGACAGACTGGGGGGCGGGGGAACAAACAGGCGTTCTCGTCAATTGTAGAGCTTATGATCACCCTGCTCTCCCATCGGCGCGCCCGGGCTCATCTGTTCAACCTGCCCGCACGCTCCATCGCCGTGGCCTGCGCCGTCTTCGTCGCCCTGGCCATCGGCCTGGGTCTGGCGACCGAGCGCGCGCACTCCGCCCCGCTCAATGCGCCCGCCCCCGGCTTCGTCTGGCTGTCCGGCCCGCACACCTAGTTTCTGGCCCCTGGCCTTTCGCCGCCGCTGCCCCTAGCTTTCAGGCGTCAAGCAGGAGAGCCGCATGAGGCTGCCCCCAATCCTGGCCTTCATGCTGGTCCTGGCCGCCGGCCCCGCCCTGGCGCAGAATTTTCCGGCCCATTCCTTCAATGAGCTGATCGCCTCTGATCTGGCGATGATCGAGCAACAGCACCACGCCCTCAGAACCGGCGACCTCTTCTTCCATCCCGGCATCGACAACAACGCCCGCTCGCGCGCCGTCTTCACCGGCCAGTCGCGCCCGGTCGACGACCGCAAGCATGCCTTCATCACCGCCTTCGCCTCCACCAGCGAGGGCAACCCCAGCTATGCAGGCCTCTATCAGCGCGAGTATCTGTTCCGCGCCGACGGCAAGGATTTCTGGCTGCCGGTCCAGGCCCAGGTCGCCTCCTATTTCGCCGCCGAACTGGCGTCGGGCATGCCCGTCACCCTGTTCCTGCGCAACGCCGGCGGCTTCCGCCTGGCCAAGGACTGGGACTGGGTGTTCCTGGTCGAGGAGTTCGAGGCCCCTAAGGGCGCCGCCAAGCCTGGACAACCGGCCCCGCCATCGGCCAAACCCAAGACGCCGGTGATCCCGCCGGGCCCCAAGACTCTCACCTGACGGACGGACCCATGCGCAACCGACTGTGTGGCCTCACCCTCGCCGCGAGCCTGACCCTTCTGGCCACGGCGGCAAGCGCCCAGCCGACCCAGACGGCGGATCTCTTCTACATCCCGGGGACCTTTCCTCTGCTGGCCTCCGAGCTGACCACGCTCGCCGCCAAGACGCCCGCCCCCGCCCCCTATTTCGAGGAAAGCGACAAGTCGCGGCGCAAGGTCCAGGCCGTCTACACCGGCCAATCCCGCCCGCTGGAAAAGGCCGAAGCCGACTACATCCAGGCCTACGCCAACCACATGAAGAAGCCGCGGTACGCCAAGGCCTATGAGCGCGACTACCTGTTCCGTGCCGACGGCAAGGACTACTGGCTGCCCGTCCAGGCGCCCGTGGCGGACTTCTTCGCCAAGGAGCTGAAATCGGGCGATCCCGTCAGCCTCTATCTGCTGCAGTCCGGCGGCATGCGCGCGTCCGGGAGCTGGCAGTGGGTCTATCTGGTTGAGGAATTCAAGGGCCCGACGGCCAAACAGCCCTAGAGCAGGTCCCGCAGATAGGCGGCCAAGGGCTCGTCCGCCGGCGGCATCGGATACTCGCCCATCCGGTCGGGCCTGACCCAAGCCAGGGCCTTGTGCTCCAGCTGCTGCACGAACCCTTCCCAGCGGCGGCACAGATAAAGCGGCATCAAGAGGTGGAAGTCGTCATAGCTGTGCGAGGCGAACACGAAGGGCGCCAGGCACGCCTGGGCGACCTCGATGCCCAGCTCCTCCTTAAGCTCGCGGATCAGAGCGGCCTCGGGCGTCTCCCCCGGCTCGACCTTGCCGCCGGGAAACTCCCACAGCCCCGCCAGCTGTTTGCCCTCGGGCCGCTGACAGATCAGCACCCGCCCGTCGCCGTCCACCAGGGCGCAGGCCGCCACAAGCAGCATTTTCTTGGGTGCTACCGCTTCGCTGCTTGAGCGCGGGTTCACCCCTAGCTCCGATAGTCGCCGTTGATCTCGACGTAGCGCTTGGTCAGATCGCAGGTCCACATGCTGGCCTCGCCGCGGCCGACCCCGACATCCACCCCGATCTCGAGCTCGGCGTTCTTCATGTAGGCCGACATCTTGGCCTCGTCGTAGGTGCGGGCGATAGCGCCGTCCTGCGCGGCCCAGAGGTCGCCGAAACGGATCGACAGCCGCTCGCGGTTCATCGGCTCATCGGCCCGGCCCACGGCCATGCAGATGCGGCCCCAGTTGGCGTCCTCGCCGGCGATGGCAGTCTTGACCAGCATGGATTCGGAAATGGTGCGGGCGATCTTGCGCGCCGAGGCGTGCGACTGGGCGCCGGAGACCATCACCTTGACGAACTTGGTGGCGCCCTCCCCGTCGCGGACCAGCTGCATGGCCAGGTCCATCAGCACGCCCTCCAGCTTCTCGCGGAAGTCAGCCAGACGGGCGTCGCCGGGCCGGGCGATGCGCGGTGCGCCCGAGGCGCCGGTGGCGAACATCAGCAGCGTGTCGTTGGTGGAGCGGTCGCCGTCCACCGTGACGCAGTTGAAGGTCGAGCGGGTGTAGAGGCTGACCAGGGCCTGCAGGGCCGCGGGCGCGATGGCCGCATCGGTGGCGACGAAAGCCAGCATGGTGGCCATGTCCGGCGCGATCATGCCCGAGCCCTTGGCGATCCCGGCGATCTTGACCTCGACCCCGTCGATCACGGCGGTAGCGTAGGAGCCCTTGGGGAAGGTGTCCGTGGTCATGATCGCCGCGCTCGCCTCGGCCCACAGATCAGCGTGCAATTTTCCTTCGATTTCAGGAAGTTTTGCCACAATCTTCGCGTCGTCCAAAAGCACGCCGATGACGCCGGTCGAGGCCTGCATCACGTCGCGCTGGCGGCAGTCCAGCCGCTTGGCCACAGCCGCCGCCACCCGCCGCGCGGCGTCCGCGCCCGGCTTGCCGGTGAAGGAGTTGGCGCAGCCGGCGTTGACCACCAGGGCCCGGATATCCAGCCCGCCCGACGCCTCAAGATGCCGTTTGCACCAGTCCACCGGCGCCGAGCCGACGCCGTGACGCGTGAACACGCCGGCGCAGGTCGTGCCCTCGGCGAACTTCATCACCAGCAGGTCCGGCCGCGCGTGCTTGTAGAAGCCGGCGCGGGCGATCGCCATCTCCACCCCGCCGATTGCGGGAATGGCGGGAAACGGCACGGCCAGGGGCGAGACCATCAAACCCGGCTTGCCCGGCGCGGCGGCCGTCTCATGCTGCAACTTCTTGGCCGCGCGCTTGATGGCGGCGTTCAACGGGTCCAGCGCCCGTTCGATCTTCTGGCCGACAATCTCGGCGGCCTTGCCGGAGGCGGTCGCGGGCGGGGTCTTGCTCATGATTGGCCCTTCGGTTTGGCGGTTGCTCCGGACGGGGCCGCCGGGGTCAATAGCTCAACCCGATCCTTGCCGCGCAAGGTTTTCAGCAGGTCGCCCACCTGGGCGTAGGTCAGGAAACGCACGATCTGCGAGCGAGAGGCTTCCAGCGTCGGCGGGGCCTGCTTGCGCCGATCCTCGACCTTCAGGATCACCCAGCCGCTGTCGCTCTTGAACGGTCCCAGGATCTGCCCGGTCTTGGCCGGCTTCAGCGCGGCGCCATAGGCCGCCGGCATCACGTCCGAGGTGAAATAGCCCAGGTCGCCGCCGCTGGAGCGGGTCTGGGCGTCGATCGACCGGTTGGCCGCCAGCCCCTCGAAGGAGGCGCCGCTGGAAATCTGCTTCTTGATCGCCCCGGCTTCGGGTTCGCTGGCGACCACGATCTGGCGGGCGCGGAACTCCTCGCCCTGGCGGCCCAGCTTCAGCTGCTCCTGATACAGGGCCTTGATCGCGTTCTCGTTGACCGCATTGTCGACGGCCCCCTCGACCACCATGTCGCCCAGGATGCGTTCGCGCGCCGCCGCGACCCGGCGCTGAGCGGCCGGCTGCTTGTCGATGCCGCGCCGAATCGCCTCGGCGGCCAGCAGCTTCTGGTCCACCACTTCGTCCAGCACCTTGCGGAACAGGTCGGAGTTCACATCCAGCTGCTCGCCCTCGCCGATCAGGCCCTGGGCCACAGCCTCGCGGGTCACGTCGGATTTCAGGATCGGCCGGCCATCGACCCGCGCCACCGCGGAGTCGCCGGGCAGGGGTTTGGCTGCATCGGGCTTGGCGCAGCCGCCCAGAGTCCCGATGAGGGTCAGGGCCATCGCTCCGGCCAGGATTTTCGCTGTCATGGCCGCCCCTTCCACTGCTCGTCGCTCACGGTCTTACGCGGTATTGGCGGCGCTCAAAGCCTTGAAGGGAAAGGCCGTCGCGTTGACAGGCCCAAAGCCGGTGCTTAAGTCTCGCGCGCGTGCAAGTCGAGCGGTTTTTCTGACCGGTTCGCATAGCTCATTTGCGCTATCGCTTCGCTACTTGAGCGCCGCGACGCGCCCCTTTTACCGGACTTCTGGACCTTTCATGCTCGGCTTCGCCAAAAAGATTTTCGGCTCTTCCAACGACCGTTCCGTCAAGTCGATGATGGCGCGCGCCGCTGTCATCACCACGCTGGAGCCTAAGTACGCAGCCCTCAGCGACGATGAGCTGCGCGGTAAGACCGAAGAGTTCAGAGCCCAGCTGGCCGCCGGCAAGACCCTGGACGACATCCTGCCCGACGCCTTCGCCGCCGTCCGCGAAGCGGCCAAGCGCACCCTGGGTCAGCGCCACTACGACGTGCAGCTGGTCGGCGGCATGGTGCTGCACAAGGGCGGCATCGCCGAGATGCGCACCGGTGAAGGCAAGACCCTGGTCGCCACCGCCCCCGTGTACCTGAACGCCCTGGCCGGCAAGGGCGTGCACCTGATCACCGTCAACGACTACCTGGCCACCCGCGACGCCGAGTGGATGGGCCAAGTCTACCGCTTCATGGGCCTGACCGTGGGCACCATCGTCAACGGCCTGTCGCAGGGCGACCGCCAGCGCGCCTACAACTCCGACATCACCTACGGCACCAACAACGAATTCGGCTTCGACTACCTGCGCGACAATCTGGTTTACGACGCCCGCGAGATGGTCCAGCGCGGCCACCACTTCGCGGTGGTCGACGAAGTGGACTCCATCCTGGTCGACGAGGCGCGCACGCCGCTGATCATCTCGGGCCCGACCGAGGACCGTTCGGACTTCTACCGCACCATAGACACGGTGGTGAAACAGCTGATCGAAGACCCCGCCACATTCGAGCTGGACGAAAAACAGCGCCAGGTGATGCTGAGCGAATACGGCACCGAGGTCGTCGAAGAGACCCTGATGAGCGGCGGCCACCTGGCCGAGGATTCCACCGGCATGTACGACGCCGCCAACGTCTCGGTGGTGCACCACGTCAACCAGGCGCTGCGGGCCAACAAGCTCTACCAGCTGGACAAGGACTACATCGTCAAGGGCGGCGAGATCATTCTGATCGACGAGTTCACCGGGCGCATGATGTCCGGCCGCCGCCTGTCCGAAGGCCTGCACCAAGCTATCGAGGCCAAGGAAAGCGTCGCCGTCCAGCCCGAAAACCAGACCCTGGCCTCGGTCACCATCCAGAACTACTTCCGCCTCTACGGGAAGCTGTCGGGCATGACCGGCACCGCCGCCACCGAGGCCCAGGAGTTCCTCGACATCTACAAGATGGACGTGGTCGAAATTCCCACCAACCGCCCGGTGGCGCGGATCGACGACGACGACGAGGTCTATCGCACCGCCGACGAGAAGAACGTCTCGATCATCAAACAGATTGAGGACTGCTACGGCCGCGGCCAGCCGATCCTGGTCGGCACCGTCTCCATCGAAAAGTCCGAGAGCCTCTCGGAGCTGCTCAAGACCCACAAGTTCGAGCTGAACGGCAAGAAGCAGACCGGCATCCCGCACCAGGTGCTGAACGCCCGCTACCACGAGCAGGAAGCCCACATCGTCGCCGACGCCGGGGTCCCGGGCGCGGTGACCATCGCCACCAACATGGCCGGCCGCGGCACCGACATCCAGCTGGGCGGCAACATCGAGATGCGCGTCCAGCGCTGGCGCCAGGAACAGCGCGGCATGGGCGTGGAAGTCACCCCCGAAATGGCGATCCAGCGCACCAAGGAGCTGGAGGTCGAGATCTCCGACGCCAAGCAGGCCGCCATGGCCGCCGGCGGCCTCTATGTGCTGGGCACCGAGCGTCACGAGAGCCGGCGGATCGACAACCAGCTGCGCGGCCGGACCGGCCGCCAGGGCGACCCGGGCTCTTCGAAGTTCTTCATGTCCTGCGAGGACGACCTGTTGCGCATCTTCGCCGGCGACCGGCTGGATGCGATCATGCGCACCTTCGGCGTCGAGGAAGGCGAGGCGATCACCCACCGCTGGCTGAACGGGGCGATCGCCACGGCCCAGAAGCGCGTGGAGCAGCGCAACTACGAGATCCGCAAGAATCTCCTGAAGTACGACGACGTTGTGAACGACCAGCGCAAGGCCGTGTTCGAGCAGCGCCGGGAATTCATGGAATCCGCCGACCTGTCGCAGATCGTCACCGAGATGCGGCACGACACCATCGACGACCTGGTGGCCCGTCACCTGCCGCCCAAGGCCTATGCCGACCAGTGGGATGTCGTCGGGCTCGACGAGCGGGTGCGCGGCATTCTCGGCCTGGATGTGCCGATCGCCGATTGGGCGGCCGAGGAGGGCATCGCCAACGAGGAGATCCGCGAGCGCCTGGTGGCGGCCGCCGACGCCCACGCCGCCGAGCGCGAGGTGATCATCTCGGCC
>CAIYVC010000161.1 GCA_903929535.1 uncultured Caulobacteraceae bacterium
CCCGCAAGGCCCGCGTCGAACGCATCGTCGAACGCGTCATCAGGACCGAATACGAAGCCCAGGACCGCGAAGACCTCGAAGACACCCTGGACCGCCTCCTCATCGAAGCCGGCGAACGCCTCGACGACGAAGACCAATACGGCGACGTCCTGGACCGCCCGATCAGCGACCTGGTGGCGAGCCTCTGCAAAGACCTGAACCTGCATCCCGACTGGACCGCGCTCTCCCAGGAACCCTGGGCAATTGCAGAACTAGAGAGCCGCGAGGTGGAGGATATAGCGCTAGCCTTCCCCCTCGACGGGGGAAGGGCAGGGATGGGGGTGAACGCACCGCGTTTTCCGGCAATATCGCAGAGGCGCGGCGTCTCTAGCGAACAGCCCCAACCCTCAGGGTAAGCACCCCCACCCCAACCCTCACCCATCGAGGGGGAGGGAAGGCAAAATTCAGAACCCGTTCGCCTGCATCGCCCGGGCAGGACCGCCGGGTTCTGAAGCGCCTATCCCTGGTCCTGTCTATCAGCCACACTCCCTGCAACAGAGCGGGGCCACGAAGCCGCGCCCATCGTCCGGTCATAGGGAGGACGGTCCATGTCCAGCGTAACCGCGCACGAGACCGTGCATATCAAGTTGATCGGGCCCTATCAGGTGCTGGTGCTGCTGCTGGCGGCGCTGGTCCTGTTCGCTGACGGGTTCGACGCCCAGATGGTCGGCTATGTGGCGCCCGCCATCGCGGCGGATTGGCACGCCAAGACCCCCGCCTTCGCCCCTGTCTTCGCCGCCAATGTGTTCGGCCTGATGATCGGCGCCATGACCGTCACGCCCCTGGCCGACGCCGTCGGCCGCCGCTGGGTGGTCGCCGCCTGCGCCCTGGTGTTCGGCCTGGCCTCGCTGTTCACCACCACCGTCACCGACATCCAGACCTTCGCGACCGTACGCTTCATCGCCGGGCTCACCCTCGGCGGCGCCATGCCGTCGATGATCGCGGCCTCCTCCGACTACGTTCCCGCCGCCTACCGCGCCCGAGTGGCGGTGTGGCTGACCACCGCCTGGCCGTTTGGCATCACCATCTGCGGCCTGACCGCCGGGGCCCTGGTCGGGACCGCCGGGTGGCGCAGCCTGTTCCTGATCGGCGGCGTCCTGCCGCTGGTCCTGGTTCCGGCCATCCTGATCTTCCAGCCGGAGTCCCCGGCCTTCCTGCTGCGCACCGGGCGGGGCGAGCGGCTCAAGAAAATCCTGGCCCGCATCGACCCGGCGCTGGGCTACCACATGCCGCCTCAAACCAAGGCGGGACCGAAGTTCCCCGTCGCAGCGCTGTTCGCCGGCGGGCGGGCGCCGATGACGGCTCTGCTCTGGCTGGCCTATTTCAGCGCCGGGGTAACGGTCTACTTCTTCCTCAACTGGCTCGGCCTGCTGGTGAAGGACGCCGGCTATACCCCCAGCCAATCGGCCTATGCCGCGACCCTCTACCAGATGGGCGGATTGCTGGGCGGGCTCCTGGTCAGCATCCTGATCGACCGCTGGGGCGCGCTGGCGCTGGCGGCGATGCTGGTGGCGGCTGCCGTGGCCGTGGCCGCCGTGGGCCTATCGACCTCAACCTTCGTTAGCCTGGGCGCGGTGGTCATCCTGGCCGGCGCCATGGTCACCGGAAGCCAGAACGCGGCCAACGGCTATGTCGGCAGCGTCCTCTACCCCAGCGAGATTCGGGCCACGGGGCTGGGCGTGGCGCTCGGCATCCTGCGGCTCAGCGGCGTGCTCTGCGGCTCGCTGCTGGCCGGGACCCTGCTCAGCCTCAAGCTCGGACCCGCCGCGACCCTGCGCATCATCGGCATACCGGAACTGGTGGCGGCGGCGGCCTTCGTCGGGGTGGCGATGGCGCGGAGCCGGGCGGCCAAGGCCGCCTAACCTACTCGCCCACCTCGTAGTGGCCCGGCAGCACATGCACCGGCGCCCGTTTACCCTGCGCCGCCGCGTCCAGCCGCAGCGCCAGCGCCTCGGCCCGCTTCTCGTCGCTGAGCCAGCTGCGCTCGTGACCCCAGAGGCTGGGGCCATAGTCACATTCGAACGGCTGCCAGGTCGCCGTGTCGATATCGCGCCCGCCCCAGCCGTACTCGATCATGAAGCCGGACGGCGACTTGGCGTAGAAAGAGGTCATCAGGTCGTTGGTGTGACGCCCCAGGGTCACGCCCACCCGGCCCGGATCCATCTGCGCCAGATCGTAGCCCTGGCCGACGTCGTCCAGCGCCATCAGCTCGACCATCACATGGTGCACGCCGTCGGTCCCGGTCTGCACCACCGCGAAACTGTGGTGGCGGGCGTTGACGTGAAAGAAGAAGGCCTTGAACGGGCGCAGGGTGTAGTCGCTGAGCTTCAGCCCCAGCACCTCGGTGTAGAATCCGATCACCTGGTCGGCGTCTTCCACCGTCAGCACCACATGCCCCACCCCCAGCGCGCCCGTGCGGAAGCCGGAGATGTTGCGGCCGGGCGCGAACGGCGCATCCGCCAGCAGCGGCCCGCAGAAGGCCTCCAGCCGATTGCCCAGTGGGTCGCGGAACGAGATCACCTCGGTCACCAGACGCCGGTCGGCCATCGCCGCGCTCTCACGCGTAACCGTCACCCCGGCCCGCTCCAGCCGCGCGCCGAGCCGGTCCAGCGCCGCGGCGTCCGCGACCTCCCAGCCGAACACGCGGCACCCTTCGCCCTCGCCCCGGTCGATCAGGAAGCGCTGGCGCCGGTCGTCCATGCGCAGGGCCAGACCGGCTCCAGATCGGTCCACCACCTGCATGCCCAGCAGGTCCGTGGCGAAGGCTCGCCACTCGTCGATCCGAGCCGTCTCGACGCCGACGTAGCCGAGGGCGAGCAGCTCGCTCATGCCGCCAGCTCCACTGCCCCGGCGTCGTATTCGTAGAGCCAGTCGTAACGGCGCCGCACGCGCTCGGGCTCCCACTCGCGGTCGATATAGGCGACGGCGGTCTCGTCGTCGGCCAGGGCCGGGTTGTGGAAGGTGGCGGCCATCGCTCGCGACCGGCGCACGATCTCGGCGGTGCGGGCCGCCCGCGCAGCCTGGAACCGCAACAGAGCCCTAGGGATGTCGTCCGGGGTGTCCGCGATACAGCGCGCCAGCACCATGCCGTCCTCGATGGCCATGTTCGCCCCCTGGGCCAGGAAGGGCAGGGTGGGGTGGCAGGCGTCGCCCATCAGGCAGACCCGTCCGTCGGCCCAGACCTCCAGCGGCTCGCGCGCCAGCAGGGCCCACTTCATCGGCTGATCCAGGCCCTCGATGGTCCGGGCGACCAGGGGGTGCCAGCCCGCGAAGTCCCTCAGGCACTCTTCGCGGTCGCCCGGCTCGGTCCAGGATTCCACCGGCCAGTCGCGCCCCTCAACGATGCCGACGAAGTTGAACAGCTCGCCGCCGCGCAGCGGATAGGTGATCACATGGCCGCCGGGCCCGACCCAGTTGACGCCCACCGGCCTGCGCAGCTCGTCGGGCAGGTTCTCGGCCCGCGCCAGGCCGCGCCAGGCCATGATGCCGGTGAAGGCGGGCCGGTCGACATGGCCCAGCCCCGCGCGCACCCGCGAGTGGATGCCGTCGGCGCCGATCAGGGCGCGGCCGCGGATCTCGCCACCGCCGGCGATGCGGGCGGTCGCGCCCTGGCCGTCCTGCACGAAGCCCTCGACCGGCGCGGCCAGGGTCACGACATCCGGCTTCAGCGCCCGTGCGCCTTCCAGCAGCACCCGATGGAAGTCGCCCCGATGCGCCATCCAGTAGGGCGCGCCGAACCGCAGGGTGCAGTCCGCGCCGAGGTCGAACAGCTTCCACGCCCGGCCGGTCTTCCAGTGACGCACCTCTTTGGCCGCCGCCTCGCTGACCACGGCGGACATGGCTTCGCCCAGACCCAGTTCGATCATCACTCTGGAGCCGTTGGGGCCGATCTGCAGCCCGGCGCCGATCTCCTGCAGCTGGGACGCCTGCTCCAGCACCGTCACATCGACGCCCCGCCGCAGCAGGGCGATGGCGGCGGTCAGGCCGGCGATGCCGCCGCCCGCGATCAGGATCGGCTCACCCATGGCGGGCGGCCCGGTTCACGCCGCCTGGGCGTAGAAGGCGACCAGGTCGCCGAAGGTGCGGGGGAATTCCAGATTCTGGGCGCTGGAGAAGGGATCGATCCCCACCTCGTCCTCCAGCCGCGCCACCAGGATCGCGAAGCACAGCGAATCGAATCCGGTATCGAGCAGGTTCAGGTCGTCCGTCAGCGGCGGCAGGGTCTTTTCCTGCTGCGAGGCGATCTCGGACATGAATTGGGCGATGGTGTCTCTCAGGGTCATGCCCGCCTCGTCGATTGGTATAGGTTTCCTATCCCGCCGGGTTAAACAATCAAGCCATGACGCGCGGTCGCCGCCACCGTGGCGCACCGCATGACCGGCCGTGTGCTCGGTATGACAGCCCACCTGCGCGGGGCCTCGCCGCTGATGAAGATGGACGCCTTCTCCAAGCGTGGCGGCAAGTCGTGCTTCCTGCTGGGCCTGGACGACGCTTCGCTGGACGAGATGGAGACTCATTTCGGCGCGCGGGCCGCGCGGCTGCGGCGTCTGCCGGGGGCCGAGGTGCATGTGGCGGCGGAGATGGACCACGGCCTGGCCCGCGCGGCCAGCCGTCAGATCGCGCTGAAGACCCTGCTCGACTGGCTCGGCGTGGCCGACCTCTAGGCGGGGCTCCATCGCACCGGGCCCCATTGCGCTGGGCGACGCGCGGTTGCGGCGATGCTAAAGTCCCTTCAGCCGAAGGTTGGCGCATTCAATGCCGACCAGGCCTAGGGAGAGAAGCGATGAGCGTTCGTGGACTGAAGATTTGTTTGGCCGCAGGCGCGGGCCTGGCCTTGATGGCCGGCGCGGCCAACGCGGCGACCGCCGCCCACCCCGACCTGAGCGGGATGTGGGACATGCACATGCAGGAATACATTAAGACCGACGACGGTCAGCTGCCGCCGATGAAGGCCGCCCAGAAGGCGGAGTACGACCGCAAGGTGGCCCGCATGCGGGCCGGCGCGCAGATTCCGGATTCCACCACCGCCTGTCTGCCGCACGGCATGCCGCGCATCATGTACACGCCCTTCCCGGTGCAGATCCTGCAGCGGCCCGAGGTCGTCGGCATGATGTTCGAGGTCAATCACAACCAACGGCTGGTCTACATGAACCAGAAGCTGCCCGCCGATCCCGATCCCACCTACATGGGCTATTCGGTCGGCCACTGGGAGGGTCCCGTCCTGGTCGTGGAGACCACCGGCTTCAACGACAAAATCCAGATCGACCGCGCCGGCCTGCCGCAATCCTACGACGCCAAGATTGTCGAGCGCATCCGCCTGATCAACAAGGGCAAGGGCCTGGAAGACCATCTGACCGTGACCGACCCGGCCAACTACACGGCCCCCTGGAGCTACACGGTCCGCTACCAGAAGTCGGACTACAAGCTGATGGAATATGTCTGCGACAACAATCGCGACGCGATCCGCCTGCACCAATAGATCTGGCGGAGCGCCGGAAGTTTCCGCCCAGCCGTTCAGGCTGGGCGGAGTTATCCGCTAATGGATCACTTGGCTTGAGTGATGCCGTTCGCGTCGACGGTGTTGCGGTTGTTTTCTTCGCAGACGTATTCCTGCGTCTTGATGTCTGGCCGCCAGTGCAGGGCCACGCGGAAGGTGTAGGGGTGCACCAGGGTCACCGGGTCGGTGACCGTGCTCAGGATCTCAAGCGTCTTGCCGTCGCCGCTCTTGTGGATGTGCTCCACCACGCTTTCCTGGGTGGAGTGGGCCGAGCCCTCGTCGTCGATCTGGGTGCGGTTGTTCATCTTGGTGGTGTGAACCACCAGGGTGTCGCCCTCCCAGTGGGCGATGGATTCGCCCAGGAAGCTCTCGCCCATGTTGGGGAAGTGTTTGTCGGTCAGATAGAACCGGCGGATGTTGTGCAGCGTCTCCATCAGCACAGTGATCTGGGCGGGCGCGCCATGCGACGCCGGGCTCTCGATGATCTCCACCGGATAGGGCGAGTCGAAAGCGCGGGGCGTGCCGTGCGGGAAGCACTGGGTCGAGGCGTCGCCCTCAGGAATGCCCTTGTTCTTGTTGCGGATGCGCTTTTCCAGAACCGCCATGTATTTGGGCTTCAGGGGCGGGGGCATGCCGCCTTCCGGTCCGAACAGGGTCCGGTGGCCGTAGTTGAGCCAATGGCCCGATAGGTCGTGCGGATCCAGGCTCGGAGCCTGCGCGCCGGTCGGCGCGGGGCCGGAGTCGCCGTCCGAGGTGTTCACTTCCAAGGTGCGGTCCGGGCCGTTGTAGAGGTTCACCGTGCGGCGCTTGCCCTGGGCTCCGGTCTCGACCAGAACCGGTCCGCCTCCCTGAGCGAACGCCTCGGCCGCCATCATCAGGCCAAAGCCGGCCAGGCCGCAGCAAAGCGCCAACCGTCCCAGTTTTCTGGAATCCCGCATTATTCTCTCCCTGTCCCGCAAGTCGATGCTCCAGCTTGCTAGGCGGGTGCCTAGACGGATGAAAGGGCTGGATCGGAATCGCGGCGCTGTTTTTTCTCGCGCGGCGGAACGCTAAAGGCCTGAGCCGTCGATCTCAAGGGCGCTGCGCAAATGCTCAAGCGCGCGCGTCAGATAGCTGCGCACCATGCGGTCGGAGACATTGAGGCGGGCGGCGATCTCCACGGTGCCGAAGCCGTCGTAGCGGCTGAGCAGGAAGGCTTCGCGGCAGCGCGGCGGCAATTGCTCCAGCGCCTTCTGTACGGCGATCAGCTGCTGCTTGGCCGAGAGGGTCCGCTCCTGAGACGCCGGCGTCCAATGCTCATCGTCCGCCGGTTCCACTGTCTTGCGCGTCAGCCGCTGACGGATGATGTCGGTGGCGACGTTGGAGGCGACCTTGAACAAATAGGCCCTCAGGAAGGACGGCTGGTCCGCCTGGTCGAGCTGAAGCAGCCGGCAGTAGGCTTCCTGCGCCGCTTCCCTGGCGTCGGCGTCGCTTTTGAGGCGCGCCCGCAGGAACCGCAGCAGGGTGTCGTTGTGATCGCGGAACAGATTCTGGATGCGCCACGGCGTCGAGTCGACGAGGTCGGGATCAAGGCCGGGAACGGGTTCACTTGCCGGGACCATCGATTTAGCGCGCGAGCGACTCCAGTCACTTTCTGTTGGACGCTATCTGACGCCAAGGATTGGCAAAGCGGAAGTGGATCACGAATTTTTTGATTGAGCGCTGTTTTCCTGCCACGGCCGTCGGCCAGCCGATGCCCATGAAATAATTTGAGAATCGTCCTTACGGGCATGTTGAGAAGAGCGCGCCGATCAGGCGAATTTCCCGGTGACGGAGAAAAATGTTCGCTGTGTCTCGGTTCTTTTCCGGCCAGCCGTCATAAATGCGTCGAAGCTGGCCGATGCGAAATGAATGCTGGCGCGCGTTTGGGGGGGAGGGTGACATGTCGACGAACGCCATCTTTCCAGCCGCCCTGGCCGTCGCCGCCATCATGTCGTGCGCCGCCCCCGCCGCCGCGGCCTCCCTGGACGCGCCGATAACCTTCAACATCCCGGCCCAAGCGCTGGACACCGCCATCCTGGCCTATTCGCGCCAGTCAGGTCTGCAGGTGGTGTCGTCGGCCCCGCTGCTGGACCGCAAGTCGACCGCCGGGGTTCAGGGCGTGCGCACGCCCGCCCAGGCGTTGAAGGAGCTGCTGCGGACCTCCAACCTGACCTTCACCGTCGCCGGCCAGCAGACCATCACCATTCTGCCAGCTCCGCCCGTCGATGCGCGGGCGCTCGTGCGTGCGGCGCCTGCCCCGCGCCCGGTCGAAGAGGTCGCCGCGCCGGCTCTGTCCCAATCCCTGCTCGCCTCCACGGGCCTGGCGGAGGTGGTGGTCACCGCCACCCGGCGGACCGACACGGTCAACCGCGTGGCCATGTCGGTAACCGCCCTGACCCAGCGCGCCCTTGATCTGGAAGGGTTGAAGTCGGCGCTGGACCTGACCCGCGGCGTGACCTCCCTGGTCCTGCTCAACCAGACCGCGGGCGTGGGGTCCTTCGCCATACGCGGCATCGTTTCCACCGTCGGCGCGCCGACCACCGGCGTCTATCTGGACGACACCTCCCTGACCAAGCGGGCCAACGCCGGCGCGTCACAGAACAACGGCTCGCCGATCCCGATCCTGTTCGACCTGGAACGGATCGAGGTGCTCAAGGGGCCGCAGGGCACGCTTTACGGCAGCTCCTCCGAGGGCGGCACGATCCGCTTCATCACGCCGGCCCCGAGCCTGACCACCTATTCCGGCTTTGCCAGGGCGGAAGTCTCGCAGGTCGAAACCGGCTCGCCCAGCAGCGAGTTCGGCCTGGCGCTCGGCGGTCCAATCGTGGCCGACAAGCTCGGCGTCCGTCTGAGCGGCGTGATCCGCAACACAGGCGGCTGGATCGACGCGGCCGATCCGTATCATCCCGGAAAACTCTACGACAAAGACGCCAACGCCCGTCGCGAGCAAGCCGTGCGAGGCGCCCTGCGATGGCAGATCACCGGCCGCGCCAGCGCGGACCTCAGCCTCTACCACTCCTACTATTTGAACAACGGCGGCCCCGACAGCACCACGGTGGTCTACGGCCCGAACGGCCAGCCCGCGCCGGCCGGCCAGACCTTCACCACGCCCGCGACCTGCTACGATAACTCTGCGCGGGCCGCGAACAGCGCGACATCACCCGCCGCAACGCCCTGTCAGGCGGTCCTGCCCGCGGGCTATTTCCGGCGGCCCGCGGCCACCTATGGCCCCTACAATCTGCAGAAGGACCAGTCCGTCGCCCTCTACCCCGGCGTGCTGACCCGGGGGGACACCAGCGACGACATCGCCGCCCTGACCCTGGCCTATGGCTACGACCACCTGATCATCAAATCGATTACCTCGCTGATCCGGGACCACACCACCGGCAACGCCGACGAGGGCTATGACATCCTGCGGCTGCAGACGACCGTGGAGAACCCCGGCAAGATCAACTTCCCGCTGTTCTCTGCCGACCCGACCTATCCCGGCGACTTCGTCAGCAACAATTGGCGCAGCGGCGTCGAGCAGGAGATCCGCCTGGCCTCGCCCGCCGATCAGCGCCCGTTCAGCTGGGTCGCCGGCGTCTACGCATCGGCCCTGAAGACGCACATCAACTACCGCGTCCGCGGCGACTACACCGCGCCCTATCTGGCCTTCTATGGCCTGACCGCGCAGCAGCGGTATGGAGGCCAGGTCCAGTCGGAGCCCGGCACAATGTCGACGCTGGACGCCCATCTGAACGACACCGAACTGGCTGCCTTCGGCGAGGCCAGCTACTGGCTCGGCGACAAGCTCAAGCTGACCGCCGGCCTTCGCTATTCGCAGACCCGGCTGAATTTCGACCAGGCCAACTACGGCCAGTACCTGCCCAACCGGCCGACCATCACCTCTCCGGGGGCCTTCATCCAGGGCACGGTCAGAGGCAATCCCCTGACGCCGAAGTTCGCCGCCCAGTACCAGTTCACCCGCAACGACATGGTCTATGTCAGCATCGCCAAGGGCTTCCGTCCGGGCGGGCTGAACGCGCCCCTCAATCCCGCCGCCTGCGGTCCCGGCCTGGCCATCTACGGGCTGACGGTCAACGACATCCCCAGCACCTATGGCGAGGACACCGTCTGGAGCTATGAAGCGGGCGGCAAGTTCCGGATGCTGGACAACAGGATCCAGCTGAACGCGTCGGTCTTCCAGATCGACTGGAGCCAGATCCAGGTCACCCAGACCGCGCCCAGTTGCCCGGGCTGGAACCAGAACGGCGGCAACGCCTCAAGCCGCGGTTTCGATCTGGAGGCCGACTACCGGCCGGCCGCTCCCGTCCTGATCCGGTTCACCCTGGGCTACACCGACGCCCGCTACACCCAGACCGTCAACGGCCCCACCTCCAACACCGGGGTGCAGGCGATCGCATTCAATGCCGGCGACCCGCTGGGCGTGCCCAATTGGCAGGGGGTCTTAAGCTCGCGCTACGATTTCCTTCTGGGCAGGCTGCCGGCCTATGTGCGCGGCGACTTCCAGTATCAGGGCCCTTATCTGCAGGGCTCCAGCTACGGCGCCGTCAACTACATCGCCGCCACCCGCCATGTGGGCGAACTGGACACGCTGAATGTCCGCGCCGGCGTCTTCCACGGCAACTGGGAGCTGAACCTGTTCTCCAACAACGTCCTGGGATCGCGCCAGGAGATCGGCAACGGCGGCAACGGGCAGTCGGGCTGCACCGTGGCCGGCGGCCCGGGCTGCACGGCCTATGGCGTCTATCAACCGTTCGTCATCAAGTTCTATCAGAAGCCGCGTGTCGTCGGGCTGCAGACCAACTACCGCTTCTAGGCGGGTCAGGATCGGAGGCGTCATGGACGCTTTTGCGGCGATGCGCCGCGTGGCGGTGAATAATGCGGGCCGCCACTTCCGATTTTGCTCCTTCAAGCGTCTCAGAGTGAGATGGCCAAGGATATCAGGCGTGCCCGACTTCGCACTGTTCCCCGGATCGACAGAGCCGAAAAGCCAAGGCTTTTCAGGCATGGCGCACCTGTGGGAAACGGGTCAGTCCGCTCTGCCGCCATCCAATGACACGCCCGGTGTCGCTTTGGACATGTTGCGTCAAAGTGGCTGGCGTAACGGCTGCGCCGACGCCGATGAAAACAGCCCATCCCCAATCATGCTGAGCCGCCAGGTTAAGGCATCTGACGATCTGGCGCGTACGTGTCTGTTGCGGACGCTCGCGCGTCCGCGGAAGGCGCGCCGGGCCGGGCCTTTCGGATGAATCCTCCCGAAGGCAAGGCAATGGGCGAGACTATCGCAGCCGAGGCGCTCGACTGGCTGATCCGCCTGCGGTTCGACGACGTCGGCGGCGAGACCCTGTCCGCCTGGACGCTGTGGCTGGAAAAGCCCGGCGCCCGCGAAGCCTATGACGCGGCTCTTGAGGCCTGGTCGCTGGGCGGTCTGGCCAGCACCCGCCGCGCGACCGAAGAGGAACTTCACAACGACCGTTACGATCCTTCGATCCCCGTGGCCCTTTGGCGCGGGCGCAAGACCAGTTCCCACGGATGGGTCTGGGCCGCCGCCGCTGCGGTCGCCTGCGTGGCGGTGGGCGCGGCCGGCTGGACCGTCTGGGGCCAGAGGGCTGCAGAGCCTCTCCGCTCCCTGGCCACCCTGCGCGCTGAACACCGCGACACCCAGCTGTCGGACGGCTCCCAGGTGCGCATGGGCGGCATGAGCGCCCTGAACGTCAAATTCAGTCCCGGCCGCCGCGCGGTGTCGCTGGAGCATGGCGAGGCCCAGTTCCAGGTGGCGAAGGACCGGTCGCGGCCGTTCGTGGTCTCCACGCCGCTGGCCAAGATTACGGCCGCCGACACCAACTTCAATGTCGACATCGATGCCGGCTGCATCGACCTCTATGTCACCGAAGGTACGGTCAAGGTGGATCCCCACTTTGATCCTGCGCATGGCCAGTCTGACGGCTCCGCGCCGTTGCTGGACGTGAAGGCCGGCCAGCGCCTGCATATCGATGGCGTGACCAAGAACGTGGTGTTGTACGAAGCGGGCGCGTCGCCTCAGCGCAGCTGGCGCGAAGGGCGGCTAGAGTATCGCGACGAGCCCCTGATTTCGGTGATCGAGGACGTCAACCGCTACGCGGTGCATCCGATCCGGCTTAGCGATCAGCGGTTGGGCAAGCTGACCTACACCGGCACCGTTATCCTCAGCGCGGCGGATAGCTGGGTCTTCGGCCTGGCGGGCGCCTTCCCCCTGTCAGCCAAGCTGCAGAACGGTGACATCGTTCTGACCCCGACCCTTGCCGATGGGGCCCAGCTGGGCAAGCGCAAGTCTCCCCCGCCCTCGGTCTGATCTGGCAAAACACTGTTCTGCCAAAAAAAGTCCGGATTCGACTTCCGATCTCGCGACCCCGCCCGTCTTAGCCCGACCTGGAAGCCGGCTCGATAACGAAGCCGACGCAAATTGGGGGAAACCGATGACCAAAAGCGCGATGCTGCTGTCGACGGCCGCCGTGGCCGCATTGTCCGTTGCGGGGCCAGTCTGGGCTCAGGCTCCGTCCAGGGCCCTGGAAGAGGTGGTGGTCACCGCGACCCGCCAGACCTCGACCGTCAACAAGGTCGCCCTGTCGATCACCGCCGCCACGCAGAAGACCCTCGACCAGCAGGGCGTCGCCACGGTCAACGACCTGCAACGCCAAGCGCCGGGCCTGACCTTCCGCATCGTCGGCCAAGAGAGCAACCCCGCGATCACGGTTCGCGGCATCGGCGGCAACGCCGCCGCCGGCCGTTCGGGCGGCTCGGCCACCACCGGCGTCTACCTCGACGACGTGGGCCTGCAGCAGCGCACCTCCGCCGGCCTCGTCACCGGTTCCAACCAGCCCCTGCCGATCCTGTTCGACCTGGACCGCGTGGAAATCCTGCGCGGCCCGCAAGGCACGCTTTACGGCGGCGCATCTGAAGGCGGCGCGGTCCGCTTCATCACCCCCGCGCCCAGCACCACGACCTACAGCGGCGTTGCCCGCGCGGACGTCTCGACCGTCACGAACGGCGGTGTCGGTCACTCCGTCGGCATCGGCGTCGGCGGCCCGCTCATCCAGGACAAGCTGGGCTTCCGGCTCTCGCTCGTGGAAGACGGCCGTCCGGGCTGGATCGACGAACTGAACCAGTACACCGGCCAGAAGTTCGCCAGCGACGTGAACTTCGGCAAGGACTACGCCGGCAGCGTCAAGGTGCTGTGGAACATCACGCCTGAGCTCAAGGCGACGGTGTCGTATTTCTCTCAGATGAACTTCGACAACGACAACGGTCAGTTCAGGTTCAACAGCCCGTCCATCTTCGTGCACGGCGGGACCTTCATCAACAACAACCTGGCCAGCGGCGGGGGCATCAACGGGGTGAAGTTCTCGTTCCCGAACGTGACCTACCCCTCCTACACGATCCCGGCGCAGAACTTCTTTGGGATCAACCAGGCCGACAGCAACGGCATCTACACGACCCAGCAGAACGCCACCTACCAGAACTCGCCTCGCCGCACCCTGTTCAACGTGCCGAGCCTGACGGTGGACTACAACTGGCATGACAAGATCGGCTTCAAGTCGATCACCAACGCCGTCTCGCAGCTGACCACTGGCTTCTCGTTCCAAGGGGGCGGCGGCGACAAGTCAAACCTGGGCCGCAACTCGGCGGCGTCCGGTCAGCCCGGCAGCTCGGCTCCGTTCCCGCTCGACACCACCGCCGGTGTCCTGGGCAACGGCCTCAGCGCCAGTCCGCCGACGCAACTCTACACCAATATCAACCCGACGACCGGCAAGGTGGACGGCGGCGTCTATCCCTACTCCAATATCTGGGCTTACACGCCGTACCGCAACCAGCGCGACAGCTACGGCGAGGAGTTCCGCATCCAGTCGATCGACCCCTCGGCGCGGTTGCAGTTCGTCGTCGGCGGCTACTACAACCACTCGCACATCCACCTGTACGAGGGGTCGAACTGGAACGAGCCCTTCACCGTCCAGGCGTTGCGCGGCGTGCCGGAGCGCTTCTTCCTGGGTGAACAGGAAACGCCGCTGGAACAGCAGCCCGGCGGCGCTCTGAGCGACCTATCGACCCGGGTGGCGGACATCCTGGAAGACGACATGGCTGTCTTCGGCGAGGCGACCTTCGCGGTCACCAGCAAGCTCAAGGTCACGCTGGGCGGGCGCTACACCGACTATCACCAGACCTTCGCCCAGTCGTCGGGCGGCTCCGTCACCGGCGCCCCTCCGGGCTTCGTCGGGACCTCTTCGACCGGCCAGACCATCACCATCAACGGCGTGACCTATCCGTACGAGACCAATCCGAACTCGCTGACGCCGTTCCCGACCAACTACGCCGCCTGCCCCAGCGATCCGTCTTTGGCGGCGACCAACGCAACGGCCCTGCCCTACGCCAAGGCGGGCTGCCCCTATCAATACGTCTACAACAAGCTGCACGAGTCGCCGTTCTCGCCGAAGGCCAGCATCTCCTACAACCTGACGCAGGCGGATCTGGTCTACTTCACCTATTCGGAAGGCTTCCGGGTGGGCGGGGTGAACCCGCCCGTGTTCGCGTCCTGCGGTCCGTCCCTGACCGCGATCGGCCTGGCGGTGGCGCCGCAGACCTACCAGCATGACTCCACCAAGTCCTACGAAGTGGGCGGCAAGTTCCGCCTGTTCGAGGGCCGGGCTCAGCTGAACGCCTCGGTGTTCAAGATCGACTGGCAGAACGTGCAGTTCACCAACCTGCTCGGCGGCTGCGGCTCCTCCTACGTCGCCAACGGCGCGGCGGCGGTCTCCGAAGGCTTCGAGACGAACTTCACCGGCCGTCTGGCCGACTTCACCCTCAACTCCAACGTCGCCTACGACTACGCCGCCTACGCGCAGGACGTGAAGGCGTCGCCGCTCGCCACGACCGTCATCGCCCGCAAGGGCGACAACCTCGGCGTACCGATGTGGACGGTGAACTCGGGCCTGCAGTACGACCACCGGTTCTTCGAACGGCCCGTCTATGCCCGCGTCGATTACATGTACACCGGCCGGTACAACCGCACGACCGGCCCCGGCACCAGCGGCTACTTCGTTCCGCTGGCGGGCAACACCTCGACCTACTTCGGCAACGAGACCCACACCATGAACGCGCGTGCGGGCGTCTACCTGAAGAACCTCGAAGTGGCCTTCTATGTGAAGAACCTGACCGACTCGAAAGAGATCATCGACAAGGGCCAGGTCACCAACCAGCCGGCGATCGTCTACGGCAACTCCTTCCAGCCGCGCACCTTCGGCATGCAGATGAACTACCGCTTCTAATCCCGTCGGGCCGCCGGTGCGCCGGCGGTCTTTCAGGTCTGGTATGCTCGAACTCACCCTCCAGGTCTTCGAGCTCTGTGGGAGGCGTCTCAGACGTCTCCCACTTTTTTTGCTTTCGAGGCGGCCATCATCATCGGGGCGAATAAATTTTCCCCGGTCCGCGCTGAGGAATTGGCCCTATTTCAACGTCTTAGTTGAGTAGAATCTCGCGCCCACCAAAAATCCAAATAACCAAGGGAAGACAACCGATGCGCCATAAGTCCCTGTTACTGGCCATGACCGGCCTGGCCGCCGTGGCGATGGCCGCGCCCGCCTTCGCCCACCATTCGTTCGCGATGTTCGACAGCACCAAGAACATGACGCTCGACGGCACGATCAAGGAATTCCAGTGGACCAATCCCCACGCGTGGATTCAGATCGTCGTCAAGGACGCGGCCACGGGTAAGGACGTTGAGTGGTCGGTGGAAGCCACCAGCCCCAATGGCCTCGGCCGCCAGGGCTGGAAGCCCTCCTCGCTCAAGCCCGGCGACAAGGCGTCGATCGCGATCCATCCGCTGAAGGACGGCACCCCCGGCGGCTCGCTGGTGACCGCGAGCGTCAACGGCAAGCAGGTGGGCGGTAAGCCGACCTGATCTCGGCCTGTTTCCTCTGCGCAAACGAAAGCCCCTGCCGCGAGGCAGGGGCTTTTTTGTTTCCGGCAGTTGCGGTCCGTACCTACTGCTTCACGACGCCGGTGGTGGTCGAGCCGTCCGAATTGATCGGATTGCGGTTGTTCTGCTCGCAGACGTACTCCTGGATAACCCAGTCCGGTTTCAGATCGTAGGTGCGCTTGATCACCCAGGGCTTGGTGAAGGCCACCGGGTCGTCGATGGTCATGATGTCTTCCATCTGCGTCTTGGAGATGCGGCGGATGCGCTCGACCGTGTGCACCTTGTCGGAGTGCGGCGCGGCGGTCACGTCGTACACGACCGAGCCTTCGCCCATCATGCCCACGGTGTCGGCGACCAGGGTGTCGCCTTCCCAATGGCCGATCGAATGGCCCTGGAAGGTGGGGACCGCATCCCCTGGGGCGGGATGTTTGCGGCCGTCGGTGAAGATGCGCCGGACCGCGCTGGTTTCCTCCAGCAGGAAGTAGGTAACTTCCGGCGTGACCACCCACTCATGCGGGTAGGGGATGACGATGGTCCGCGGCATGCCGCCCGGCAGGCAGTTGGCGTGCGGGTCGGTCGGGATGCCCTTCTTGTTGTCTTCCAGCAGCTTGACGTACTTGGCTTCCCACACGGCGTTGTAGGGCGGGTATTCGCGCATGTCCGCGGCGTTGGTCTTGCCGGCGTTGCGCGGATCAGTGAAGGCGCCCGGGTCGAATATGTTCCGCTCGTGGGGGTTCCATACGCCCTTCCAGTCCGGCAGCTTGTGCGCGGCGGCGGCCTTCTTGGCGGGTGCGTCGGCGGCCTGGGCAACGCACGCCACGCTCAGAACGGCGGCGGCGGTCAGCAGGGCGCTGGTGAAAGTCCTCATGGTTTCTCCTCGGGGCGTACCGGCGCCCGAATGCAAAAACCCCGGCGATCCTCGCGGAACCGCCGGGGCGTTGTGGCTCAGTATTTGAAGCGGACGCCGACCCGGAACACGCGGCCGATCACGTCGAAGGTCGAGCCGTTGTTGTTGGTGTTGCTGGAGCCGGGAGGCGGGGGAACGTCGAAGATGTTGTTGGCGATGCCGTAGACCTGCAGCTGGCGCCCGTCCTTGTTGATCACGTCGTAGCTCGCCGACATGTTGAAGTAGGTCGGGTTGGGCTGGTGGTTGATGTTGGTGCTGTTGGGCAGGGCCGGGTTGTAGCCGCGGTCGGTCGGATCCAGGAAGGTCGCGTCGATCAGGATGCCGTCGATGTAGCGGACCTGGGCGTCAAAGCTCCACCTGCCGATGTTGTAGTAGGTGTTGAAGTTCCAGGCCCAGAAGGGCTGCACCTGGCCGGCCCGGTCGATCACGCCGACGATCGAGGTGGTTTTCAGGTGGCGGGTGTTGGTGGCCTGGGCGTCGAAGCTGAGCGCGCCGGGGATGTGCAGGAAGTCGGGCGGCACGCGGTAGTTGGCCTCGATGTCGACCCCGTCGGTCTGCAGCTTGTTGAAGTTAAGCTCGCGCACCGTGATGCGGACCACGGTCTGACCGCTGAGTTCGATGTCCCCGCAAAGCGACTTGTCGCCGCCGGCGCCGTAGCACTGGTCGACGATCTGCTGCGGGGTGAGGGTGGCGATGACCTTGGCGATGTTGATGTTGAAATAGTCGACCGAGGCCCGGAAGCCCGGGATGAAGCGCGGCTGCAGGACAAAGCCGCCGGTGATGGTGTCGGCCTCTTCGGGGATCAGCTTGGTGCTGCCGACCTGGGTCTGCAGGATCTGCCCGCTCAGGCCGGTGAAGGGGTTGATGATCGAGGCGAAGTTGCCCTGACCCTTCTGGTAGAGCTCGTTCAGGTTCGGCGCACGGATGTCGCGGGACTTGGTGGCGCGGAACTTGATGTCGTCGATCGGAGCGTAGGTGGCGCCGACCTTCCAGGTCGTCACCGCGCCGGACGTCGAGTAGTTGGTCTCGCGCACCGCGACGCTGGTGTCCAGTGAGCGGACCAGGGGCTTGTCCTTGAGGATCGGTACGTCGACTTCACCGAAAAATTCCTCGTCGTGCACCTCGCCGTGGATGGGCTGGAAGGACGAGGTGTCCAACCGGCCGGCGCCCGAGGCGGTGCTGACGAAGCTGTCGACCCGGTTGCCGCGGTACTCAACGCCCGCCGCCACCGAAACCGGCCCCGCGGGCAGTGTGAACAGGTTGCCGTTGATCGAGGCCTGGCCGGCCAGTTCGGTCAGGGTCAGGTTGTTGATGCCGTAGGTCAGCACATAGTTGATCGCGGCCTGCGACGGCGAGCCCTGGCCGAAGATGTTGAACGGCACGCAGCCCGGGGCCGCATTGTTAAGGGCCGTGCCCGGACGGCAGACGATGTTGCCGTTGGCGTCCCTGATCGAGTCGATGGCGGCGTTATAGTTCGGCTGGTCGGTCGCCTGGCCCTGGGAGACGTAGTGGGAGCGGCCGGTCTCGACGTAGGCGTCCCATTTCCAGTTGTCGCCGAACGACCCCTTCAGGCCCGCCACGCCCCGCACCAGGGCCAGCTTGGTGTAGCGCTTGTAGTAGCCGCCGCCGCGGCCGGTCTCGCCGTAGCCCGGATCGTCGGCGATGCGGCCCACGGTGATGGTCTTCAGATTGTTGGCGATCATCGCCGCCTTGACCGAGGCGGGCAGGAAGGCGTTGTCCTGCTGCACCGTGATCGCGCCGTCGTCACGCCGCTGGCCGGTCAGGCCGTTCTTGCGCGAGGCGCCCTCCGACAGCTCCACGTAACCGGTGATGTTGTTGGTGATGTCGTAAGACCCCCGCAGGAGGCTCGAATGACGCTCCAGGGCGTCGGCCAGGTGCGAGCCGCCGTTGATGGTCGTTTCGGCGTTGGTGGTGTTGGCCCCCTGCAGCATCTGGTTGCCGGCCACGATCGGGCCCAGCACGAAGGGCGTCGTCGAAACCCCGCCGCCGGGCAGGAAGTAGGTGCCGGCCAAGGGACCGCCGACGATGATGCCGCCCGCGGTCATGCGGTTGGAGACGATCACGCCGTTGGAGGTGATCTTGGCCGGAAGGCCCGCCGCGCGGGTCGGCGACAGGACCAGCGAGCCCGGGTTCAGCTGGCCCCAGGCGCGGGTCCGCATCGGGTCGCCGGCCCCGCCGTTATTGACGTAATCGATACCGGCGATGATGTGGCCGCGGCCCTGCGCGAAGGACGTCCCCGCGCCGATGTTGAAGTTGTACTCGCGGTAGTCGCTCTTGTCGGTTTCCTCGTAGCCGATGTTGCCCTGAACCCCTTGGAGCTTGTCCTTGAGGATCAGGTTGACCACGCCGGCGACGGCGTCCGAGCCCCAGGCCGCCGAGGCGCCGCCGGTGACCACTTCGGTCCGGTCCAGCAGGCTGGTGGGGATCATGTTGATGTCGACCTGCATATTGGCCGTGGTCGGCACGAAGCGGCGCCCGTCCACCAGGACCAGGGTGCGCGCGACGCCGAGGGAATCGTTGCCGTTCAGGCCGCGCAGGTCGAGGAAGGTGCCGCCCGGGAAGCCCGAAGACCGGGTCGTCGCTGTCGCCGTGTGCGTCGCCCGGAACGCGGGAACCTCGTTCAACACTTCAGCCACGTTGGTCGCGCCGCGCGCCTGGATCAGCTGGGCGCTGACCACGGTGGTCGGGGTCGGGGCGGCGAAGCCGCTGCGGGCCCGCGAGGCGGTGACCACGACCTCTTCAAGGCCGCTGTTTGACTTTGGCGCGGCGGCCGTGGCGATGGCGGCGGGCGCAGCCGCCGTGTTCTGCAGGGCCACGGGAATCACCGTGGCTGTCGAGACGGGCCCTTCCGCCGATTGTGCGAATGCGCTGGAGACGCCGACGAGAGACAGGGCCGCGACGCCGCCTAGCAGGCGCGCGGAAAAGCTTGCCCGATTGGACATTATTCAATTCCTCCCGATGGGGAGGTTTATCCTCCCTTGTCCTTATTTGACGTTTTACGCCGTGGGCTTCCTCAGCGGCTTTGTGAAGAATCTGTGGCTATCGAATATTGGATTTTCCATAGGCGTACGCCCACGAAGGCGGCTTCTATTCGCCGACGCGGCCCGAAACGCTGTATACAGCGCCGGATTTGCCTGGAATTTACTTTACGGCGTCGGCCGCCATCTGAGCCAGGACCTCATCGCCGCCGCCGGTCACGCCCACCGCGCCGATGACATGGCCGTTGACGATGATCGGCACGCCGCCGCCGGTCGGGAACACGTCCTTGAACGCCAGGATGAAGTTTTCGCCGTTGAGCATGCGGTCGCGGTCGAAGGTGGTGGAGCGGGTCAGGCGGGCGGCCGACTTGGCCTTGCTCACCGCCATGTCGTAGGACGCGTAGTTGGCGCCGGTGCCCTTCTCATAGATCACCAGCTCGCCGCTCGGCTCGACGATGGCGAAGGTCACGGCGGGCAGCTTGCGGCGCGCGATCTCCGCGTCCAGGACGGCGGCGGCCTTCTTGGCCTGTTCCAGGCTGATCGGCATGCCGTAGGGGATGGTCGGCGAGCCCTTCAGAGGCGCTCGGCCGGTGACCGGTGCGATCGGGGTCGAAGCGGCCGGAGTCTGGGCCTGGGCCTGGACCGCTAGAAGGCAGCCGGCGACAGCGATCGCCATCACTTGAACGCGCATTTTGTCCTCCCGTTTTTCTCGCGCTCGAGGCGCGTCGATTGTTTGTCCGTTGTCCGCCGCCCGTCCGGGGCGCCGTGGTCACATCTTATGATTGCGCACGCAGATCGACTCTTCCAGGTCCATGCCCTTCTGCCTCTTGTAGCTGACGCGGGTGCTCCAGGGGGCGGTGAAGGTCTTCGGATCGTCGATGGTGATCAGGTCGCTCAGGGTCTTGCCGTCCTTGGAAAGGCTGATCCGCTCGATGACCTTCATCTGGTCGGAGTGGGGCAGCCCCGCCCGGTCCAGCCAGGTCAGATCGTTGAAGCCGACCGTTTCCGCCACCAGGGTCGAGCCCTGCCAATGGGCGATCGAATGGCCCAGCCAGGTCGGGTCGGGATCCGTGGGGTGGGTCCCGCCGACATAGATCAGCCGGAAGGTGTGGTTGCCCTGCTGCACCATGCTCACCTGCTTGGCGCTCTGCACCACCAGCATCGGGTAGGGTGCGAACATCATGCGGGGGACGCCGTAGGGCTTGCACTCGTCCAGGGGGTCGCCGACGGCGCTCCCGGCGGCGCGGTCCGCCATCCGCTTCTGATAGACGGCCGCGGCGGCAGGCTGCAGCGGCGGGGTCTGGCCCTTGGTGGTCTTCAGTTGGCCGACGAAGGCCGGCACGCGCCAAAGTCCGGTGAAGTCCGGCGTCGCCGCAAAGGCGGATCCCCCGAGGGCGCTCAAGGCGATTGCCGCGATGGCGGCCTTGCGGACGGTGTTCGTGATCATCTGTCTGGCTTCCAGTCGCGTGCGCATCAGTGGCCGGCGGTGCGGCCGTCGGCGGTCACCGGATTGCGGTTGTTTTCCTCGCAGGAGTATTCCGTCAGCGTGATGTCGGGCCGCCAGGCCATCACCTCGCGCGAGCTCCAGGGCTTGGTGTAGGCGATCGGGTCGTCGAAGGTCAGGGTGTCTTCCAGCAGCGACCCCTCGTCGATCTTGCGCAGCCGCTCGGTGACCTTCAGCTGGGTGGAGTGGGGCGTGCCCGCTTCGTCGAGGATGGCGGAGTCGTCCAGGCCGTTGGTCTCCACCACCAGCGTATCGCCGTCCCAGTGGCCCACCGAATAGCCCATCATGGTGATCTTGGGGTGCTTGGGCAGCGGCTGGTTCATGTGCACCAGCCGGATGTTGTGGTTCACCTCGAACAGCATGGTGATCACCTTGGGGCCCAGGACGATCTGCACCGGATAGGGCGCGATCATGATCCGCGGCACCCCGTGCGGGACGCAGCTGGTGGAGGGGTCGGCGACCGGGGCGTTGTTGATCATGCCCTTGTAGTGCAGGTCCCAGCGCTCCCGGCCCCAGGCAGTGAAGGGCGGCTCCTGATGCGGCTTCTGCGGCCACATCACCTGGCCGATGGAGGGGTTCTTGCTGTTGGCGGGCGTGCGGATGGCCAGGTCCGCGTTCATGCGGATTTCCTGGGTGATGAACCAGACGCCGGAGATGTCGCGTGGCGCAGACTTGTTGACGATGCGCGGGGCGGGGGTCTGGGCCTGGGCCTGAGGGAGCGCGACACTGGCGGCGCCGAGGACGGCCGTCACTAAAGCGGCTGCGGTTTTCGAGCCCATGCCCATCGTCTCTTCTCCCCTGCTTGGTCGACAGCACGGAGAGCCTAGTGGCTTGGCCGAACTGTTGAAGTCTTCTTCTGATAGGTCGTCGGCGCGCTGTCGGCGCCTCGGTATAATGACGTGCGCCGCGGCGCTCTTCCTCAGCAATCGCTTGCCGGGCCTGACGCAAAGGGCGTCAGGGCTCGGTCGGGGCCGCCTTGGCGAGAAGGATGATTTCGTCGGAGCGCGACCGCGCCTCAATGGGCAGCAGCCCCGAGGCCGAGGTGGCGAAGGCTTCGGCGTCTCCCAACCGGTAGGTCCCGCTCAGCCTCATGTCGCCGACCGCCGCATCGCCGATGACCAGATGGCGGCGGCTGTAGCGGTTCATTTCCGCCACCACGTCCTTCAGCGGCCGGTTCTCGAACACGGTCCGCCCGTCTTCCCAGGCGCTTTGCGATTCCAGGTCGGGCCGGTCGGCCACGGCCCGCCCGGCGCTGAAGACGATCCGGTCGCCCGGGGTCATCGTGCGGCGGCCGGTGGGGTCCGTCACCAGGACCTTGCCCTGGGTCAGCAGCACGCTGGCCTGATCGCTGGTGAGGCCGACATCGAACGCCGTGCCGACCGCCGTTACCTGCTGGCGGCCCACCGACACCACGAACGGGCGGGTTTCGTCATGGGCCACCTCGAAATGGGCCCTGCCCTTGATCAGGGTGATCTCGCGGCGATGCCGCTTCAGGGTGACCTGGACGGAGGTGGCTGTGTCCAGCAGCATGGTGGAGCCGTCGGCCAGGGCGATACGGCGCTGCTCGCCAAGCTTGGTGGTGAAGGTGTCCGGGCGCGGGAGCATGGCGGCCAGGCCGACCGCTACCGCCAGGGCCGCGGCCAGCGCTCCGGCCAGCACGTAGCGCTCGCGCTCGCGCTTGCGCCGCCGCAGCATTTTGCCGGCGGGCATGTTGACCAGATCGCCCCGCGCGATCTCCCAGGCCGTGTTGACCAGGTCGAAGGCCTTCTGGTGACGCGGGTCTTCGCGCAACCACGCCCGGAAGCCGGAATCGTCCAGAGGCGTGCGTTCGTCCGAACACAACCGGGCAAGCCAGGCGGCGGCCTGGGCCCTGATCACTGCGTCGGAGGCGCTCCGGCTCACCAGTCTTCCTTCATCCTCTCGGCGAGAAACAGCGCGGCTTTGGCCACGTGCTTTTCAACTGCGCTGACCGTCACCCCGAGTCTCTGGGCGATCTCGCGGTACTTCAATTCCTCGACCCGGTGCATCAGCAGAACCTCTCTAGTGCGAGGGCTTAGCTGATCCAACGCTTCGCGTACCCGACTTAGACGAGTTCGCGCGGCAAGAACCTCATCTTGCAGTGGCCGATCATCGCGCATTGCCAGGGATTCAGGGTCCATGCAGTCGATGTGCCGGCGCACGGCCTGCTTGCGGCGGTCGTCATGGGCGAGGTTTATGGCGACTCGGACGAGGAAGGCGTTGGGGTTTTCGACCGGCCCGCGGGTCCGGTATTCCTCCAGCTTTATGAAGGCCGCTTGGAGCAGATCTTCGGGATCGCGCGCGCCGGTCGCCGATGCGATCCGGCGCAACAGGTTTCGCCAGCGCGCCCTATCAGGAACGTAGGCATCCATGCTTCCCCCTGACGCCCACCATTTGCTGAACGCAATATTTGTGCGGGCGCGGGTAGATAATTCTGAATATTGAAATTCGGCAAGCTGGATCGGACGATATTGCCGACTTTTTCGACGCAATCGCCAATAATGGCAGCTTGTGAAGACGTGTCGTGACGTATCAACTTCGACTGTGGTCGAGGATGAATGGCGGAGTCGTAAAAGCCAGGACAATTACTTGGCGTCAAAGCAGAGACGCCCTTGGCGAAAATCGCTCGGCGCGAGCAGACAGCCTATCGGCGACAAGCTGTCTGCGTCAACGCACCGTATGAACGCGTTCCTCTCGATGAGCCCTCAGTATTTGAACCTGACACCGACGCGGAACGTCCGACCAATCAGGTCGTATGGCGATACATCGTTGGAAGCTAGCGCGTAGAATTTCCCAGGCGCCTGGTCAAAGACGTTGTTAGCGACGCCATAGATGACGAGCGACTTCATTCCTTTGTCTACCAGCGTGTATTGTGCTGACAGGTTGAGGTAGGTGACGTCGGGTTCATGGTTGTAGTTGGTGCTGTTCGGCAAGGTCGGGGAATAACCCGGGTCGCTTGGGTCCAGATAGGTGGAGTCGATCACTATCCCATTCAGGAACCGGACCTGCGCCTGGAGGCTGAAGCGGCCGATGTCATAGTCGGTTGTGAAATTCCAGGTCCACCTGGGTATTTGTTGGCCAGCGCGGTCTGTCACGCCCGGGGCGCCTGAGGCGGTAATGCTGGTGGTGGCCAGCTGACGGACATTGGTGCCTAGCGCGCTGAAGCTCAGCTGGCCGGGGATCTTGAACATATAGTCCTGCGGCACCCGATAGGCGACTTCGACGTCATAGCCCTGGGTCTCCATTTTGTTCAGGTTCAGGCTGAGCAGGGTAATCTTGTCCAGCGAGTTGCCGTTGTAGGTCAGCATCGCGCAGAGCGTCTGGTTGCCCGTCTGGCATCCATTGATGATGTTCTGGGCGATATACTGGCCGATGACGCCTTGAATCTGGATGTGGTAGTAGTCCAAGGACGCGTGCAGACCGCGGATGAAGGTCGGTTGGAAGACGATGCCGCCCGTCAGGGTGTCGGCCGCTTCAGGTTTCAGAGCGGCGTTGCCAGTGAGGAAGGTCTGGACCTGACCAGACGCGCCATTGTTTCGCGGGTTGTTGACTGTGCTGTAGACCATGCTTCCGGGTGAGTAGAGCTCAGCCAGGTTCGGGGCCCGGATGTCGCGCGAGCGGGTGAAACGGAAGCGGAAATCCTCGGTGGGCTCGTAGGTGGCCCCGATCTTCCACGTCGTCACGGCGCCGGAGTTCGAATAGTCGGTCTCGCGAACAGCGGCGTTGAAGTCCAAGGCGTGAACGAGCGTCATGTTCTTCAGCAGCGGAGCCGCCACTTCAAGATAGCCTTCTTCGTCATGGTAGCTGCCGTGGTACGGCGCGTAATTAGCGCTGTCGCCCAAGCTGGCGGCGGAGTCGGCGTTTACGTCGGTAGCGACCTGTTCGTTTCGATATTCGAGGCCGCCGGCGACGGACAGTGGGCCGGCCGGAAGTTGAAGGAGCTCGCCGTTGATATTGGCGGCGAGATCTCGTTCCTGGAGCACGACATGGTTTTGGCCGTAATCCATCACATATTTGATGGCGGCCTGCGAGGGCGAGCCCTGGCCGAAAATGTTAAACGGCACGCAACCGGGAGCCGCGGCGTTCAGGGCGGCGCCCGGCCTACAGACGATGTTGCCGGAGCTGTCGCGGACGTCGTCGCTCGCCGCGGTGAAGTTGACGTTGTTACTGTTCTGGCCGAACTGCGTGTACTCGGATTTGCCGGCCTCGCCTGAGATGTCCCATTTCCATTTGCCGATGGTTCCTTTGAAGCCGCCGGCAATGCGCGTCAGCGCCAGGTGGGTGGCGCGAGAGTAGAAGCCGCCGCCCTGGCCGGGGGTGCCCCAGCCCGGATCGTTTTCGATGCGGCCCACGGTCAAGGTGGTCAGGTGATTGGCGTCCATCAGCGAGCCCACGGCCGCAGGCAAGAAGGCGTTGTCCCGTCGGACGGTGATCGCGGCATTGTCACGGCGCTGAGCGCTGAGACCGTCATACCAAGACTGGCCCCGGGTCAGTTCTCCCCAGACCTGCACATTATCGGTCAGGTCGAAGGTGGCTCGCCCCATGCTCGTCCAACGCTCGACAGGGTTCACCAAATTCGAACCGCCGGTGATGGTGATGCCTTCGTTGGTGCAAGTCGGGCAGCCGATTTGTGAGTCCCCCGCGGTGAGAGAACCTGGAACGAATTGAGCGGTCGCGCCGCCGGGCAGGAACATCAGACCGTTGAGGGGGCCGCCGACGACGACGCCGCCAGGCGTCATGCGACCCGACACTGTTACATCGGTCGAAGCGACCTTTTGCGGCACTCCGGCGGCCCGAGCGACGGGGTTGCTGATAAACCCCCATTCTTCACGGCCCCACGCCCGCGAGACGTATGAATTCGGTATCCCCAGATTCTTGTCGTAATCGGCGCCGACCATGAAGTGGCCACGGCCCCCGAGAAAACTATTGCCGGCTGCGAGGTTCGCCGAATAATCCTTGTTGTCGTTCTTGTCGGTCTGCCCGTAGGAGACGCCGCCCTGTATCCCGTCGATGTGATCCTTCAGGATCATGTTGACCACGCCGCCGATGGCATCCGAGCCCCAGGCCGCGGAAGCGCCGCCGGTGACCACTTCGGTCCGCTCGACGAGGCTGGTGGGGATCATGTTGGTATCGACCAGCATGTTCGGAACCGACGGCTGGTAGCGATGGCCGTCCACCAGCACCAGGGTGCGAGCAGTTTCAGTGGGCCCGACGCCGTTGAGGCCGCGCAGGTCGAGGAAGGTCCCACCCGGATAGCCCGAGGTTCTCTGGTTGGTGGCCGTCGTGGCGCTGGCCCGGAAAGCAGGAACTTCGTTCAGAACGTCCGCGATGTTCGTGACGCCGCGTTTTTCGATTAAGGCCTCGTTGACCACTGTGGTCGGGGTCGGGGCGCTGAAGCCGCTGCGCACGCGCGAGGCGGTCACCACCACTTCCTCCAACCCCGCGGGGGCCGCCACGGGCTGGATAGGGCTCTCGACCGGCTGCGCTCCCGCCGTGGGCTGAGCGGCCGTAATGGCCGCGATCCTAAGCAATTCTCCATTGGGCTTGGTGGAGTGGACCACTTCGCGGATCAGGAGGCTTCCGGTGGAGTCCCGGGTCACTTCCAGGCCGCTGGCGCCCACCAGCCGGCGGGCTGCCTCCTCGGGCGTGAGGGAGTCGCCGACGGCTGCGGCCATCTTGCCCTGGGCTGCTTTGGGTTCGAACAGGATGTTGACGCCGGTCTGGCGGGCCAGTTCGCGAAGCGCCGGCGCCATCGGCTGAGCTGGGATCACGATCCGCGCAAGTTGTTGGGCGAAGGCGCTGGAGGCGGTCAATGCCGCGACGGCCACACCCAAAAGCAAACGCGCACGATGATGCTGCGAGTCCATGCGTCTCTTCCCGACTTGCAAGGGTTCTGACGACCCTCTCGGACTCATTGACGTGACAGCCGGTCCGCATCCTCAGCAGATATTTCGGCCATGTCACATTGGCGGCGGGCCCGATGGCGGCGGCGGACGGCCCGGTTCAGCGCGGTTTAACCGGTCTGCCGCGCTCAGAGGCTTACGGGGTAAGGCTTTGGCGCATTTCGCACTGCAAACAAGCAGGCGTGACATAGCAAGGCCGATCTCCTCGGATTTTCTGGCCACCCGGGCTTTTCGAAGAAACCTTGATGGGGATCGGAGGTCCCCATGGATCAGACGCGTAGCGAGATTGTGGCGTGGGTGGGCGGACAGATACTGCCCCATGAAGCTGATCTGCGCGGCTGGCTGCGCCGGGGCGGCGCCAGCGAGTGCGACGTCGACGACATCGTCCAGGAGGCCTACTGCCGCCTGGCGGCGCTCAAGTCGGTCAGCCACATCACCAACGGCCGCGCCTATCTGTTTCAGACCGCCAGGAACGTGGCGCTGGAGCGCGTGCGCCGCGCCCGCATCATTCGCATCGACTACGCGACGGAAATCGACGCGCTGAACATCTTAGATAGTGAACCCTCGCAAGAGCGCGTCGTCGACAGCCGCCGAGAGCTGCAGAGGGTCCGGATTTTGATTGAGGCTTTGCCTGAACGATGTCGGGAGGTATTCAAGTTACGCCGTATCCACGGTCTGTCGCAGAGAGAGGTCTCGGACCTTTTGAATGTGACGGAGAACGTGGTCGAGGCACAGGCCGCACGCGGTCTACGCTTGATTCTCGCTGCGCTGGCTGGGGAGGCCAACGCCGACCCGAAAGTATCTGGCCGGCCCGCTCATGAGCATCCAAACCGCAAAAGAGGTCGATGACGAAGCCGCGGCCTGGGCGCTGAAGGTCGATGGCGGCGGCCTGGATGCCGAACCCACCGCCGAATTGCAGAACTGGCTGGATGGCGATCCGCGGCGCGGCGGAGCCCTGCTGCGCGCCCAGGCGGCGCTGAGTTTCCTGGACCGGGCCCGCGCGCTTGAAAACGGCACGCCGCAATCCCTCGCCCAACCGGTATCGCGCGGACCCGGCTTCACCCGGCGCGGCATGGTCGCGGCCGGCGCCGGCGGCGTCCTGGCCGCCAGCCTGGGCGCGGTGGCCTTCCTGGCGGGCGAGGGGCCACGCTACGCCACCCAGCTGGGTGAAATCCGCAAGGTGTCGCTCAGTGACGGCTCGACCGTCGACATCAACACCTCCAGCATCCTGAACGTGGCGCTGCACACTGACGCCCGGAATGTGGTCCTGCATCGCGGCGAGGCCTGGTTCGAAGTCGCCAAGGACCCCAAGCGTCCCTTCCTGGTGAAGGCGGGCGTGGCGCGGTTCCGCGCGGTCGGCACGGCGTTTTCGGTCCGCCGCATGAACGAGGACGCCGAACTGCTGGTCACCGAGGGTCGGGTGGAGGCCTGGCTGTCCGGAAGCGACGGTGGCCGGGTGATGATCGACGCCGGATCGAAAATCCTGCTCGGTCCCGATACGCCTCTGCGCCCGGAGTCGGCGCCGGACGAGATCGAGCGGTCCCTGGCCTGGCGCGGCGGTCAGATATCGCTTGGCGGCGAGACGCTGCTGGAGGCGGCGGACGAATTCAATCGCTACAATCGGCGCAAGCTTCTGATCGACAACCCCGTTCTGGCGCGGCGTCAGTTCGTGGGCCTGTTCCGTACCGACGATCCCCACAGTTTCGCTCTGGCCGTGGCGGCGACCAGCGGGGCCCGCGTGGTCGAGGACGCCGAGGCCATCCGCCTGAGGTAGGCGCCCTAATATCAAGCGCGCACGCGCTGGTTTGGCGCAAAATCGGGCGCGCTCTTCGCACCTGCAAAAAAATCTCGCTCCGCCCAAAGGAAATTTGGCGGCGGCCCATCTTGGTCTTCGAGAGGCGGGCCTGACGCCCGCTCCGTCGGGGGTCGGATGAATGATTGATCGCAACGTGTTTGGGAAGAAGGCGCGCCTGTTCGGCGCCGCTGCGGCTGTCGCCCTGATGGTCGCCTCGCCGGTCTGGGCGCAGCCGCTATCCTTCAAGATTCCATCCCAGGCGGCGGACACGGGCATCGCCGAGTTCGCCCGTCAGGCGCACCTGCAGATTCTGGCGCCCGCCGAGGCCATGCGCGGCAAGCGGACCGGTTCGGTGAACGGCGCTCTGACGGTCGGCGACGCCCTGAACCGCCTGCTGGGCGGCACGGACCTCGTGATCGCCTTCAACGACGGCCACACCATCAGCCTGTCGGAGCCGCGTCAGGGCCTGGTGAAGACCGCCCTGGTGACCTCAGAGGCCGTCGCCACCGCTGAGCAGGCGCCCGCCCCGGCCCCAGCTCCCGCGCCTCCCAGCCAGCCGGCGGCGGTGGAGACCCTGGTCATCACCGGCAGCCGCATCCAGGCCAGCGGCTTTACCCAGCCCACGCCCGTCACCGTCGTCGGCGCCGCGCAGATTCAGCAGAAGGCGGCCGGGACCGTCTCGGAATTCCTGCGCGACATTCCCCAGTTCGCCGCCAACACCGGGCCCGCCAACGCCTCGACCGGCGCCCAGAGCGCGTCCAAAGCCAACCTCAGCCTCTACAACCTCGGCGCCACCCGCACCCTGGTGCTGATCAACGGCCAGCGCCACGTCGCCGACGGCACGGGCAATGTGTTCGACACCAACCTGATCCCCACCAGCCTGATCGATCGGGTGGACATCGTCACCGGCGGCGCCTCCGCCGCCTATGGTTCGGACGCCGTGGCCGGGGTGGTCAACTTCGTGCTCAAGAACCGGTTCGAAGGCCTCAATATCGACTTCCACGAGGGCAGTTCGGAGTACGGCGACAACGTCGAGATGAACCCGTCCTTCGCCTACGGCCGCTCGTTCATGGGCGGCAAGCTGCATCTGGTGGTCGGCGGCGACTACACCGACAACAAGGGCACCCGGAACTTCTACAGCCGCCCCTGGGGCCAGCTGGAGCCCGGCATCGTCACCATCGCCGCCAGCTCGATCTCCGCCGCCTCGCGCGTGGCCCAGGGCCTGGCCGCGAACATCATCTCCAACAACGTGCGGACCTCGGCCTACAACGCCAGCGGCCTGATCGTGGCCGGCCCGCTCAAGGGCACCGCCTTCGATGACGGCGGCCTGACTCACGTCTTCAACTATGGGCGGATCAACGGAGGCACCACCACCATCGGCGGCGGCGACTACGGCAGCGTCCTGAACCCGGACGAGGACATCAAGGCCGACTACAACCGCTCCGCGGCCATGGCGCGCATCGAATACGACATCAACGACGAGACCACGGCCTGGGGCTCTGTGATGTACGGCGCCCTGCACACCCGCGGCGACAGCTTCGGGGCGCGGATCCCGAACTACAACGCCTATCCGGTGCTGATCAACAACCCCTTCCTGCCGCCCTCGGTGGTCGCCGCGATGAAGGCGGCCAACGTCACCACCTTCAACTACAGCGCCACGCGCGACTTCGACCTGTCCTCGATCGCCTCTCGCAACCGCACGGAAAGCGTGCAGGGCAACTTCGGGGTCAAGGGCAAGGTCGACCTGCTCGGCGGCGTCTGGAAATGGGACATGGACGGCGGGGCGGGCAAGGCGACCTTCGCCCCCAATATCCACAACACCCCGATCACGGCCGACTTCTTCGAGGCCGCCTATGTTGTGCCTGACGCCAACGGCAACCCGGTCTGCGGACCGGTCGCCACCAACCCCTACTTCAACGCCCAGCCGGCGGTCATCAAGACGGCCCTGCTGGCCCAGGTCACGCCGGGCTGCGTGCCCTACAACATCTTCGGCAACAACAAGGCCTACAACCAGGCCGCCATCAACTGGTTCAACAACGCCTCACAGGCCGATTTCGAATTCCGCCAGTACACCGCTGAAGCCAACATCCAGGGACTTCCGCTGGAGCTGCCGGGCGGGCCCCTGGCCGTGGCGACCGGGGTGGCGTGGCGCCGCGAGACCTTGAGTTCGGTCAACTGCCCCGAGTGCCAGCTCGGCGCCCTGATGAACCAGAACTACTCGCTGTTCTCAGGCGGGGTCAGCGTCGTGGAAGGCTATCTGGAAGCGGACGCGCCGTTGCTGGCGAACAAGCCGTTTATCAAGCTGCTGGGCCTCAACGGCGCCCTGCGCGAGACCAACTATTCGACCTCCGGTAACGCCACCACCTGGAAGGTCGGCGGCACCTGGGACCTCAACGACGACCTGCGCTTCCGCATCACCCAGTCGCACGACATCCGCGCGCCCAACATCAACGAGCTGTTCAACCCCGGCTCGGAAGGCAACCCGCAGGTTACCAACCCGGCCAACAACGCCCAGGGCTACATCAAGAACAACACGGTCGGGAACCCGAAGCTGGTGCCCGAAGCAGGCGACACCACCACCGTCGGCTTCGCCTTCCAGCCCACCTGGGAGTGGGCGCGGGGCTTCCGGGCTTCGGTCGACTACTACAGCATCGTCCTGAAGCAGGCGATCGCGACCCTGGGCGTGCAGAACGTGATCAACGGCTGTTACGCGGGCCAGACCTTCTTCTGCCAGTACATCACCTACGACACCTCGGCGCTGGGCATCGCCCGGGTCAACGTCCCGCAACAGAACCTCAACTCCCAGAAGACCGACGGCTTCGACATCGAGATCGCCTACAACTTCCCGATGGACCGGCTGCATCTGCCGGGCCGGCTGACCACCCGGGCGCTGGGGCTCTACACCCATAACGCCAAGTCGATCACCAGCCAGGGGGTGGAGACCAACGCGGTCGACGGCGCCACCACGCCGCGCTTCGTCCTGACCGACGTGACGACCTACTCGCTGGACCGCTTCCAGGTGAACCTGACCACGCGATACACCTCCGCGATCAAGTACAGCACCCTGCTGATCGGTCCGGACGACCCCGCCTTCACCCTGGCGAGCACCTCCAGCATCAACCAGAACCTGTGGAGCGTGCCGGTCTATTTCAACACCGCCCTGTCCTACGACTACATCGATAAGCCGGGCATGAAGGTGCAGTTCTACTTCAACGTCGACAACCTGCTCGATACCCAGCCTCCGATCGTCGCCTGGTCGCTGAGCGGGGGCCCCTACGACCTCGTGGGCCGCTCGTTCAAGGCCGGTTTCCGCCTGCGCTACTGAGCCATCCCCAAGGCGGTCTTCAGCCGAAGACCGCCTACTGGCCGTGGCCGGTCAGGCAATAGCCGGCTGCGGCCCCTTTACGCACAAGAGGAGACGCCATCATGCTCGCCACCATCCGCCGCTCGTCGGTCATCTCGTTGTTCGCGCTGGCCCAGGCGGTCTCGCCGCTGGCGCTGGCCGCCGTGCCCGCCAAGTACAAGCCCGACGCCGTGGCGCCCTCCACCCCGGACACGGTGGAGCGCGGCTTCATCTCGTACCAGACCCCGCCCATCCTGCACGTGAAGGACGGCAGCACGGTGCTGATCAACACCGTCTCGCATGGCGGGCTGACGGAGGATCCGGTCGCCTTCTTCGCCAAGGCCGACATCCCCGCAAAGGACGTGCTGCCCGACGCCATCGCCATCGCTAAGGCGACCAAGGCCGGCAAGTGGGCCAGTGACGCCGGTTTCGGCGGCCATGTGCTGACCGGTCCGATCTACATCGACGGTGCGGAGCCCGGCGACCTGCTGGAGGTGCGGATCCTGAAGGTCACGCCGCGCACCTACTATGGCGTCAACGGCGTCGGGCCGGGTGGCGTTGCGCCCAAGGTGCTGACCGAGCGGGACCAGAAGGTCATCAAGTTCGACACCAAGCGCGGCGTGATGCTGTTCGCCAAGGGCGTCGAACCGAAGATGCGGCCCTTCATGGGCATCATGGCCGTGGCTCCCTCGCCCGAGGTCGGCAAGGTCGGCTCGCGCGCGCCCGGACCCTTCGGCGGCAACATGGACTTCCGCCGTCTGACGGCGGGCTCCACCCTCTATCTGCCGGTGTTCAACAAGGGCGCCCTGTTCGTCACCGGCGACAGCCACGCGGGTCAGGGCGACGGCGAGGTCAGCGGCAACGCCAACGAGTCCTCCATGGCGCCGCTGCTGCAGTTCATCGTGCACAAGGGCGAGGGCAAGGCGATGCACTTCCCCTGGGCGGAAGACGCCGAGAACTACTACATCCTCGGCATGGATCCGGTCCTGGACAAGGCGGCCGACAGCGCGGTCACCGAGACCATCCACTGGCTGCACGACAAGAAGGGCATGTCCCTGTCGGACGCCTATCACCTGTGCAGCGTCGGGGTGGACTTCTCGGTCTCCCAGGCGGTCGATCAGAACCTGATCATCTACGGCGCCATTCCCAAGGCGACCTTCACCAAGAAGACGCCCTATTGGGCGACGGCGGCGGCTCCCAAGGCCAAGAAGGGCTGACGACCGGCTTCATCCGGACTGCGCCGAGGGTCAGCCCTCGGCGCGGGCCCCGGGCTCTAAGCTCGAAGCCAGACGTCGAGCACCGCCGCGCGCTTCTCTTCCCGTATCGCCTTGAGCGCCGCTGCGATCGCGCCCTTCACGTCTGACGGCCGCTTGACCTGGGCGGTGTGGGCCCCGCCCGCCGCCGCCGCGATGGCCCCGTAGTCGGGAGCGGGATCAAACCCGATATCCAGAGTATTGGCCCGGCTGGCGTAGCCGTCTGGATGAACCGCCAGGGCCGAGAACCGTGGCGCGTTCCAGCCGCCGTTGTTGAGGACGATATGCAGATAGGGGGCCTGATAGCGGCGGGCCATCCACTGCACGCTCGACGGTACGCCGAACATGAAGGAGCCGTCGCCGCTGATCGCCACGACATCCCGCGTCGGGTTGGCCAGCTTCATGCCGATCGCCGCCCCGCCGCTCCAGCCCAGCGAGCCGGCGCCGGAGGTGAAGAAGGTGCCGGGCTCCGTGCGGATCAGGTGCTCGGAGATCGGTACGTAGTTGGTGATCCCCTCGTTGAGGCAGATGGCCCCCGGTCCGATCTGTTCGCGCAGGCATCGAACAAGCCAGGGAACGGTGACGGCGCCCTTCGGCTCAGCCTCGGCGGCCTGGATGCGCGCGGCCATTTCACCGTGCCTCGACGACCAGTGCGCCACGCGTTTGCGGACGGCCTTGGGATCAGGCGCGCGTTGATCCAGCGCGGCGTCCAGCTGCTTCAGGGCGGTCAGGCTGTCGGCCGTGTAGGACGCCACGGCCGGGATGTACCAGAGGGGGATATCCGTCTTGAGGGGGTCCACGTCGATATGGCGGATGACGGCCCGGGCGTTGGGCTTGTTGACGGTCGGGATCCAGGGCACGTCGCTGTCGATGACCAGCACCATGTCGGCTTCGCCCAGGGCGGTGTTCTGAACCGGCTGATTCCACTGCCCCCCGACGTACAGATCATCGTCCTGCGGGTAGTTCATGGCCGAGGGGCAGCTCTCATACACCCCCACGCCCAGCCGATGGGCCAAGCGCACAAGCTGCTCAACAGCTTCCGGCTGGCGCCCGACGTAGGACGTCACGATCAGAGGCCGCTTGGCCGCCGCCAGGTCGGAGAGGATTTCGGCGATCGAGTCTTCCGATAGCCCGGCGGGTCTGAGCGGCGTGAAGGACGCGGGCGATACCTTGGTCGGCTTGGCCTTCTCTTCCATCACCTCGCGGGCGCCCGTCAGATAGACCGGGCCCTTGGGGTCGCTCATGGCCAATTGCAGGGCGCGATGCACCATCTGTTTGATGTTGGCGCCGGTGCGGATTTCGTTCTCGTACTTGGTGTAGTTGCGCAGGATCCCCCGCTGATCGGCGATGTCCTGCAGCCACATGATGAACTCGTTGCGGCTGCCCTTCAGTTCGCCTTCCTGGGTGAAGGGCGGCAGACCGGCGAAGATGAACACCGGCGCCCGGTTCTTGGCCGCATTGTGGATCGCCCCGCCCAGGGTCAGGGTGCC
>CAIYVC010000162.1 GCA_903929535.1 uncultured Caulobacteraceae bacterium
CGGCAGGCCCGTCAGATCGAGCGTAACACGGTTGATCAGGGTCTCGCGGTCCGCTTCAGCCGAGGGCTGCAGACCTTCCTTGGCGAGGGTGGCGTAGACATAGCGATCGATCGGGTTGACCGCCTGGCTGTCCCACTTGGTCTTGGCCGGCGCGGCCACCACCGGCTGGATATAGGCCCAGTGCTGCTTGTACTTGGCGCCCTGCTTGATCCACTTCTCGATCACCGCCACGTCGCGGGGCGACAGAGTCTTGTGGGCTTCCTTCGGCGGCATGCGCACATCGACGTCGGTCGAGGTGATTCGGCGCCAGAGCTCGCTCTTGTTGATGTTGCCCGGGACCAGGGCGCGCGTGCCCTTGTCTTCGGGAATGTCGCCATAGGCGGCCTTCTCGATGTCGAGGCGCAGGCCGGCCTTCTGGGTGCCTTGCCCGTGACAGGCGAAGCAGTTCTGCGACAGGATCGGGCGGACATCCCAGTTCCAGTCGGGACGATCCGGGATCGGCGCGCCGCCGGCGTCGGCCACCTGGCCGCCCTTGTCGTGCGCGCAGGCAACGAGAATGCCTGCAGCGATCGCGACGGCGCTTACGCCGACAACCAGACCCGTGGAGCCAATCCTACGCATGGATTCAACCTCATTTCCGCCCATGGCCCGATGACTCGGACCTGTCGCCTGATGACGAACTACTCAGCTGCACACACCCGCAAAATCAAGCGCACGCAAGCCGTATCCAGCCATTATGCCCTATTGTTGAGGTGTCAACAATCGCTGTCTTCAACGCTTTCGTAAAAAATATGATCCGCCGGGCGGATCAGCTCAACATCGGAGCGATGCTCCGACATCGGCGTCAAAATAGTCCTAGCGCCCGCGCAGCGTCCTATCGCGTTTCGACACCTGGCTATACCGACTTGACAAGCCTCAGCCTCGGACCCTGTTTTAGGGCGAGCGCCCAGCCCGTTCACGGCTCCCGCGCCACAAGAAAAACCTGCGTATCAGGGACGCGACGTGAACCGATACCTCGACCAGAGGCTGAAACTCCGCCACTTCCGCATAATAGAAGCGATCAGTCAGCACTCCAGTCTTCTGAAGGCTTCTGGGGCCCTGAGCCTGGCGCAGCCCGCCCTGACCCGTAGTCTGCACGAGATCGAAGAAATACTGGGCGTGCGTCTGTATGACCGGCACGCCAAGGGGGTGCGCGAGACTCACTACGGCGAAGCGGTCGCGCATAGCGCGCGCGCCATTCTGGCCGAGCTGAAGGCGCTGGACGACAAGATGGATCAGTTGGCCCGCGACACCAGCGTGACGGTCAACGTCGGCGCTCTGCCGGTGGCGGCGGTCGGCATCATGCCGGGAGTGATCGCCGAGCTGAACGCCCGCCGTCCGGACTGCGAGGTCCGTCTGGTCCAGGGATTGAGCGAAGAACTGCTGCCGGAGCTGAACGCAGGGAGGCTGGATCTGATCGTCGGCCGCCTCTACGAGCCGGCCACCCCCGACGGCCTGACGCGGGAAACCCTCTATCACGAGCCGATCAGCCTGATGGCGCGGCCGGACCACCCCATCTTCACCCCGCCCGGACCCAGCATCGAGCGGTTGTCCAAGGCCAAGCTGGTGCTGCCGACCCTGGCCACGCGCCTGGGCCGGGAAATCGACCATATCCTGATCGACATGGGCATCGACCCCGGCTCGCCGATCCGCTCGTCCTCTCTGGGCTTCATCCGCGAACTGATGCAGTCGGGCGACTTCATCGCCATCATGCCCCAGCTGACTCTGGCCGCCGACCTGATGCGCGGCTCGATCAAGCTGTCGCCCCTGCCCATCGCGATGCCGCCGCGGCCGGCGGGGATCATCTACCGGTCGGACAGGCCCCTGCCCCCTTCCGCCACAGCCCTCGTGGAGACCCTGCGCTCCTACACCCACGAGGTGATGTCCGAGGGCTATGTGAAGGCATAGCGGGCCCCAGGAAACTTATACGACAGCAACGGGCCGCCCAATTACGCTTACGGCATCGTCCAAAATTCAACCGGACGGTGTATGTGAGGAGTTCGCCTTGGGGCGCCCGACGATCGTCTTTCTGCCGGGGCTCCTGTGCGACCAAGACATCTGGCGCGACCAGATCGAAGGTCTTGGCGCCGACTTCGACATCTTCTGTCCCGGCCTGATGAACCACGCCTTCATCGAAGAGATGGCGCAGGACGTGCTGGCGCGCGCGCCGCCGACCTTCTCGCTCTGCGGTCATTCGATGGGAGGCCGCGTTGCGCTGGAGATCGTGGCGCGGGCGCCTGAGCGGGTCGAGCGGCTGGCGCTGATGGACACCGGCTTCCATCCCGCGCGCCCGGGTGAATCGATCGGCAGGGATTCGCTGCTACGGATCGCGTTCGCCGAGGGCATGACCAGCCTTGCCGCCCAATGGCTGCCGCCGATGCTGGCGGAGCATCGGGTGGGCGACGAGCAGCTGATGCAGCGGCTGACGGCCATGGTCGAGCGGGCCAACCCGGACGTCTTCTGCCGCCAGGTCAACGCACTGCTGCACAGGCCGGACGCCTACAAGATCCTCAGCATGATCGATTGCCCCACGGCGGTCATCGTCGGCGGCCTGGACACCTGGAGCCCCCTGGCTCAGCACGAAGAGATGGCCGCCCGCATTCCCGGCGCCAGCCTCACCGTGATCGAAGGCAGCGGGCACATGTCGCCGGTGGAACAGCCTGGGGCGGTGACCGCCGCCCTGGCCGACTGGATGACAATCCCCGCCCGTCTTGGGGTCCTCGCGGCGGCTTACTGAGCCCGCGCTGCGAAAAGGCATATCGCCGCAGCAAATAAGCATATGCCCGACCCATTCAAACGGTTCAGATTGATAATCTGAAGCAGAGCTACCGCGAAGTATGCGGCGAATACCGCACAACGCTACGGCGAAGCTTGGTCCATTGACGGTTGGTCTGCTCTATTATCGCGCAGACTAAGCGGATAATGGATATTTGACGATATAGACTGGCCACTCCCTTAGGGGCGGCTGCCGATACATAAAAACAACGTTCCTTAGGGGGGATTCATGACCACCAGAACTCTTCGCGCCGCGCTGCTCGTGTCCTCGAGCCTAGCCGCCGCCGGTCTGTCGAGCGCCGCTTTCGCCCAGGCCGCCAAACCCAACTCAGGCGCTCTGGAAGAAGTGGTCGTCACCGCGACCCGCCAGACCTCCACCGTCAACAAGGTCGCCCTGTCGGTGTCAGCTGTGACGCAGAAATCGCTGGACCAGCAGGGCATCCGCAACGTGGCCGACCTGTCCAACCAGGTGCCGGGCTTCACCTTCCGGGTGTCCGGCGGCGACAACAATCCGCAGCTGAGCCTGCGCGGCATCGGCGGCAATGCCATCGCCGGCACCTCTGGCTCCGCGCCGACCACCGGCGTCTATGTCGACGACATCCCCTTCCAGAAGCGCAACGCCAACGGCCTGGAGACCGGCTCGGGCTCTCCCCTGCCGCTGCTCTACGACCTGGACCGCGTCGAAGTTCTGCGCGGCCCGCAGGGCACCCTGTACGGCGGCTCTTCCGAAGGCGGCACCCTGCGCTTCATCACCCCACAGCCCAGCCTGACCACCTATTCGGGCTCCGCCCGCGTCGGCGTCTCCACCATGTCCGGCGGCGGCGTGGGCAACGAAGAAGGCTTCGCGCTCGGCGGTCCGCTCGTGCAGGACAAGCTGGGCTTCCGCGTCTCGGCCTTCCGTCAGGACCGTCCGGGCTGGATCAACTCCTATTCGGAATATGACGGCCACCAGTTCGCCTCGCAGATCAACAAGGGCAGCGACTACTCCCTGCGCGGCGCTCTGGGCTGGCAGGTCACGCCGGACTTCAAGGCCACGCTCAGCGTCATCCATCAGATGAACTACGACCAGGACAGCCAGACTGTCCGCACCTCGTCGCCGCAGATCAACCTGCCGACCAAGGTGTTCGCCAACACCGGCACCATCAACGGCGTGAAGTTCTCGTTCCCGAGCACCACCCTGCCCGCCTACTCCATTCCGTCCACGGCCTTCCTCAACAACGACTCGCGCAACGGCATCCTCCAGGGCCTCTATCTGACGCCGACCAACGTGCAGTACGTGCCCTCGCCGCGCCGGACGATCTTCACCACGCCGAGCCTGTCGCTGGACTACAACTGGCATGACAAGCTGAACTTCAAGTCGATCACGTCCTACACCTCGGACCGCACCTCGGGCGTGACCTTCACCGGCGGCTTCGGCACCCGCACCACCGACTATCCCAACCTCACGGGCCAGACCTGCCCGTCCGGCACGGGCCTGGTGGTCGGCGTCTTTGTGGCGTCCAACGCCTGTACCGTGGCCATCCCCTACCTGCAGTTCCCCGCCACCTCGGTCGGCGCGGGCCTGGCCAGCACCAATCCCAGCGGGGCCGCCGGTCCGGCCAACGTGTTCGGCAACTATTTCTACAACAACCGCCGCGGCCAGGTGACCGAGGAATTCCGGGTCTCCACCACCGATCCGACCGCGCGCCTGACCTATGTGGCCGGCGTCTATATCGCCCACGAACATAACCACGTGAACGTGGGCTCCAGCTGGAACGAAGACTATTGGGCGACCCAGCTGCGCGGCTCGGACGAGGCCTACTATGCGGGCGAACTGCCGGTTCCCGTGCTGCAGAAGCCGGGCGCGATCGCGGTGGACGTGTCGACCCGCAACATCGACATCATCGAGGACGAACAGTCGGTGTTCGGCGAGGCCACTTTCGCCGTCACCAGCAAGCTAAAGGTGACCGCCGGCGTGCGGGTGATGAACTACACCCAGAACTTCTACCAGCAGTACGGCGGTGCGGTGGCCGGCGCCCCCGACGGCTGGGTCGGCTCATCGTCGAGCGGCCCGGGCACGATCGAAACCAACCCGCTGTCGACCACGCCCTTCCCGACCAATTACGCGGCCTGCCCCACCTCTCCGACCCTGGTGACCAACACCACCATCGGCAAGCAGTACGCCGTCGCCGGCTGCCCCTATCAGTACACCACCGTGGTGCTGCATGAGCATCCGGTCACGCCCAAGGTCGGCATCTCCTACCAGCTGACCCCGACGGACCTGCTCTATGTGACCTATTCGGAGGGCGAGCGTCCCGGCGGCATCAACCCGCCGGCCCCGCCGATCTTCTGCGCCACCGACCTGGCAAACCTGGGCGTTTCGGCTTCGCCCGCCGTGTACCAGCACGACACCGTCAAGAGCACCGAAGTGGGCGGCAAATTCCGCCTGTTCGAGGGCCGAGCCCAGGTCAACGCCTCGGCCTTCCACATCGAGTGGGACGGGGTCCAGTTCGTGGTGCCCCTGCCGATCTGCGCCTTCTCCTTCATCGCCAACGCCGCCACCGCGGCCAGCGACGGCGGCGAGCTGCAGGCCAGCGGGCGGCTGTGGGGCTTCACCGTCAATGGCAACCTCGGATACGACAAGGCGCGCTACACCCAGGCGGTGAAGGGGCCCGTTCCCGCTGCCGGCAGCGGCAAGGTGCAATCGATCCTGGCCAACGCCGGCGACAACCTTGGCATCCCCGATTGGACCGCCAACATGGGCGTCCAGTACGACTGGACCACCTTCCAGATGCCGACCTACGCGCGCTTCGACTATGCCTACACGGGCAAGTACATGCGCTCCACCAGCCTCGGGACCGCCAGCTTCAACCCGTCGGTCAACCCGAACTTCATTAACGGCGACGAGACCCACATCATCAACCTGCGGGCCGGGATCTACTTCAAGAACCTGGAGGTCGCCGGCTACGTGAAGAACGCGGGCGACTCCCGCGAGTGGGTCAACAAGAGCCAGACCAACGGCAACTACTACGCCACCGGCAACACCGTGCAGCCGCGCATCGTCGGCGTGCAGATGAACTACCGCTTCTAGTTCTTCGGCCTTCCCTCCGCCGAAAACCCTGGGCGGGCGCTGCGAAGCGCCCGCCCTTTTTCTTGGGTTCTCAGGGCTTGAGGGCGCGGGCGGGATAGAAGGGGAAGCGCTGGACGCCGTCGGAAGGGATTTCCGGGCGGTATTTGTCGTGGCAGCTCTGGCAGACGTCGACCAGGCGATCGCCCGCCTCGGACATCTTCATCTGGTCCTTGGCCTTGGCCGCAGCCAGAATCTTGATCCCGGTGGCCTGAACCTCCCTGGCCCAGCCCTGATAGTCGGCCTTCAGCGTCTTGGCCTTGTCCTTGGCCGTGTTGCCGCCGGCGGCGATGAAGGTGGCCGACGCGATGATGTTCATGGCGTCCTGCTCGGCCAGGGCCCAGTCCTGATCGGACAGGCTCTTGGCCGTGGCCGCCGCCCAGATGCCGTCGGCGGGGATTTCAACATTGGCGCGCATCAGCTGCAGCGTGGTCAGGGGCGGCGGCGGCAGGCCGCGCTTGGCCGGAGCCCCTCCGGCGGTTCCCGCCAGGATCAGGGCCGCGCCCAGACCCGCCGCGCCGACGGCCCAAAATCCGCGATCGCCCATGCTCATTCGCCAGTCTCCAGACGCGTGCTGCGCCGCAGGGGTCTACGGCGATCGGGCGACTATCCCTCAGCCCAGGGCGAAGTCCAGTTGCAGCCACAGCTTGCGCCGCCCCGGCACGGCGGTCACGCCATGATAGTCGGCGTAGTCGATCAAGGCGGTGAGGCCCTTCACCACGCCAGCCTGGACGCCGAGGTTCCACTGGGTCCCCAGCCCGCCCGGGCCGCTGGCGTAATGGAAGTCATGGTGGCGGGCGAACAGCTGGATGTCGGACGCATAGCGCCATTTGATCGGCGGGTTGTAGGTGGCCGAGATGTTGGCGTCATCGACCCCGCGCGCAGGGGGCGTGCTGAAGACATCGCCCCAGCCCTGATAGGTGTGCAGGCTGGCGAAGGGCGTGGTGAAACTGTGCTTGCCGTCGCTGCCGAGGGACTCGTAGTTGGCCTTCACGCCCCAGCCGCTCCAACCGGCGCTGACCTCCCCCATCCAGTAGGGAACTTCATAGTGGCCGGGATTGGCGGCGTAATCCCGCTGCTGCGCATAACGGGCGGCATAGGCAAGCTTGACGCCGGAGACCGCCGTCTGGCCGGTGACCTTGAGGCCCTCGGTCAGAGTGGAGCCGTTGGGCGATTGCTTCAGGTCCAGGGCGAACAGGAAGCCCTGCAGCTTGAACAGCGGCGAGAAGGCGTAGTTGGCGATCAGGCCGTGGCTTTTGGAATCGTAGTCGGCGGTCTGGGCCAGGTTACGGTTGTCCTTGACGATGTAGACGTAGGTGCCGCTGAACTTGCCGTAGGTGCTGTCCACGCGCGCGGCGTCGAAGGTGGTCTCATCCTGGCGCCAGTTGGCGTCGCCGATGAAGCGCTGGTCGTCCAGAGTCAGGCGCTGTCGCCCGACCGTGGCGGTGAACAGGGGGCTGGGCGCCCAGGTCAGCTGCAGCCGGTTCAGCTCCGAGGTGACCGGATCGTTGACCCCGGGGTAGAGCGTCGCCTTGTTGACGGTGTCGTTGAAATGCTCGGGCCCCAGATGTGAGACGGCCTCGAACTCGACCAGTCCCTTGACCTGGTTCCAAGCGCCGGTTTCCCAGCCCAGATGGGTGCGCAGGGTCAGGGCCTCGGCGCTGCGGATGAAGTTGGCTTGATCGACATCCTCGTAGCGCAGGCGCTCTTCCATGATCAGATGACCCGAGGCGATCGCATCGAGAGGCGACGCGTTTTGCGCCCGCGCCGTTCCCGCCGAGACGACGGCGGTCGCCGCCAACAGTCCCGCCCACACCGTTTTCATCGCAGCCCCTTACGCACACGTTCTACGTCTTCAGCACTGACCGCCGCAGCATTGTTGCCCCAGGACTGGCGCACGAAGCTGGCCAGGGCCGCGACCTGCTGATCGTCATAGCGCCAGCCGAACGGCGGCATAGCTAGGCGCGAGGGCGCCGCTTCGGTGGCGGGCAGTCGCGCGCCCTTGAGGATGACCCGGATCAGGCTGTCAGGATGCTGCGCCAGGACCGTAGGGCTGCCCCCCAGATGCGGGAAGGACCGCCCCTCGCCCTCGCCGCTCAGACGGTGGCAGGCCGCGCAGCTGTCCATGAACATGCGCGCGCCCGGAACCGTGCTTTCCCGGCCGGCCATGAAGGCCGCCAGGGTGGCGCCGCTCGGAGCGTAGGTCGCGCGGCCCTCTTCGGGCGCCGGCGGCAGGGACTTCAGATAGGCGGCGATGGCGGACCGGTCGTCGGGGGTCATGAACTGGGTGCTCTGGGCGACCACCTCGCCCATCTGACCCAGCACCGCGGCATGGGGCGAGCGGCCCGTGGCCAGCAGTTCGGCGATCTCATCCGCGCTCCAGCGACCAAGACCGTCCCCCGCGTTGCCGCGCAGATTGACCGGAGATTCACCCGCCAGACGCGCGCCCGAAAGGTAGAAGGCCGAGCCGCCGTCGACACTGATCTCCTGGAAGCCCAGACCGCGCGGGGTGTGGCAGGTCCCGCAATGGGCCAGCCCCTGAACCAGATAGGCGCCCCGGTTCCAGGCCGCGCCCTTGGCAGGTTCGGGAGCAAAACGAGCATCCTGCAGGAAGGCCTTGTTCCACAGCGCCAGCGGCCAGCGAACGCGCAGCAGCCAGGGAATGCCGGGGACGCGGTCGGGCGCCGGCGCCGCGGCCACCTTTTGGGTCAGGTAGGCGAACAGGTCCTGCAGGTCCTCGTCCGACACCTTGGCGTAGGCGGTGTAGGGCATGGCGGGGTAGAGCCGGGCGCCATCGGGCCGCACGCCCTGGCGCATCACCCGGGCGAAGTCGGTGAAGCTGTAGGCGCCGATGCCGTGTTCGCGGTCTGGCGTGATGTTGGTCGAGTAAACAGAGCCCAAAGGCGTCGCCAGAGGCACGCCCCCGGCCAGAGCCGCACCGCCGGGCGTGGTGTGGCAGGCGGCGCAATCGCCGAGCGTCGCGATATAGGCCCCGCGAGAGGGGTTGGGCGCGCGCTTGGCCATGGCGGGGCCCAGGTGCGGGTCAGGCAGGTTGCGGTTGATCGCCAGGCCGAAGGCGGCCACCGCCGCGATCAGCGCCAGGATGACGATCAGCCAGGACTGCGCCGCCAGCCTCATACGGCCGCCATCGGGCCGGGGGACTTCAGATACTTCGAGCGGATGTTGTCCGCCGCCCAATAGGCCAGGGCGCCGACCAGACCGGTCGGGTTGTAGCCGATGCCGTGGGCGAAGACGTTGGCGCCCAGGACGAACAGATTGGAGGTGTCCCAGCTCTGCAGGTATTTGTTCACGGCGCTGGTTTTCGGATCGGTCCCCATGGAGGTGCCGCCGTTGATGTGGGTGCTCTGATAGGCGCGGGTGTCCCAATGGTCGCCGCGCTTCAGGACGCGGCCCGAGGCCGAGGTCGCGCCCATGGCCTTGGCGATGGCGTTCAGCTTGTCGCCGAAGAATTCGGACATGCGCAGGTCATTGTCCTGCCAGTCGAGCGTCATGCGCAGCAGGGGCTCGCCGTAGGCGTCGCGGTAGGTGGGGTCGAGGTCCAGATAGGCCCCGCGATAGGCCATGTTGCTCATCTGAGCTTCGATGCGCCCGGTGTGCGCGTAGTTGTCCTTGACCGCCTGCTTCCAGCCCGAGCCCCAGGTCGGCGCGCCCTTGGGCAGAGGGATGCCGCGCACCGGCCCGATGCCGGTCTGCCGGCCCCAGATGATGCCGCCGCCGATGAAGCCCAGCGGGCCATGATCGAAGTTGTCGGCGTTGAAGTCCTCGATCGCCTGACCGACCCCGCCCGAACCCATGAACGGATTGATGTAGGTCTGCTTGTCGAAGAAGGTGTTTACGCTGTTGATCAGCTGGTAGCAGAAGTTGCGCCCGATCACGCCCTCCCCGGTATTGGGGTCGTAGGGCTTGCCGATCTTCGACGACAGCATCAGGCGCACATTGTGCAGGTGGAAGGCGGCCAGCACCACCATCCCCGCCGGCTGGAACACTTCGCGCCCCTGAGCGTCGATATAGGTGACCCCGGTCGCGGTCTTGCCGTCCGCCGAGGTGTTGACCCGGGTGACGTGGGCGTGGGTGCGGTAGGCGAAGTTGGGCATGGCCCTCAGCGCCGGCAGGATGGTCGTCTGGGGCGAGGCCTTGGAATAGTTGATGCAGCCGTAGTCCGAGCAGAAGCCGCAGAAGTTGCAGGGGCCCAGGTCGCAGCCGTAAGGGTTTCGGTAGGGCCGCGAAGCGTTGGAGGCCGGCAGGGGAAAGGGGTTGTAGCCAAGTTCCTTGGTCGCCTTGGCGAAGAGGACGCTGGTGGGTGGGTCCTTCAGCGGCGGCAGGGGATATTCGCGGGCGCGCGGCGCCTCGAACGGATTGCCGCCGGGCATCATCACCCCGTCGATATTGCCCGCCTTGCCCGAGGTGCCGCAGACATATTCGAACCGGTCGAAGTGCGGCTCCAGCTCCTCGTAGGAGACGCCCCAGTCCTGCAGCTGCATGTCCTCGGGGATGAAGCCGCGTCCGTAGCGCTCCAGTGTGTGGGTCTTCAGCCGCAGCTCTTCGGGCATGACCCGCGAATGCACCCCCGACCAATGGATGCCGGCGCCGCCGACTCCGGTCCCCGGCTTGAACGAGCCGATCTGGCGATAAGGCAGCGCCCGGCCGTCCTTGTCGTGGCGGATGGTGACGGTGGTCTTGGACAGGTTCTGCAACAGGCCGTTGCGGGCCGACTGGGCGATCTCGTCGACCACCTTGGGATAGGCGAAGCTGGGCACCGTATCCTGGTCCTCGCCGCGCTCCAGGGCCAGGACGTTGAGGCCGGTCTTGGCCAGTTCGATGGCCATGATGGCGCCGGTCCAGCCGAAGCCGACGATCACCACATCGACGGACTTGTTGGTCACGGCCATCAGGCCTGGCGTCCGTGCAGGTCGACCGGCCCATAGGGATAGAGGGCGGGCCTATCGACCCATTCCATGAAGTCGGCGCGCGCGCCCGGATGGCCGATCAGTTTCCAAGCGGCCATGTTCTTGTTCCCGCCGTACATGGGGTCGCCGAAGAAGCCCTCCATCACGTTCTTCAGCAGGAAGCCGGAGAAGAAGGTCTTGAGCGGCGCCTCGTCCGACTTGATCGTCCCGGCCTCCACCTTCTTCAGCACATCGTCCTGCTGCTCGGGTTTCAGGGCGGCGAAGGTCCTGCCGAGGTTTTTGGCGCACCAGGCGTCGATGGCCTTGATGCCCAGGCGGTACTGCTGCTTGGGGGTCAGCTGCGACTGGTAACCGAACTCCGGAGCGCCCTCGAAGAAGGGGCCCTGCATGAACCAGTTGGCCGCGTCGCCGTAGGGCGTGCCCATCTGCCGGTCGATGAACTGCGGCACGCCCAGCTCCAGCGCGCCCGGACCGTTGGCGTCGTTGGGGATCAGCCGGGCGCAGGCAGCCTGGACGAAGGCCCATTCGGGCGCGGTGAAATAGGTTGGCTTGTAGTCGTCGGCGGCTGGTGTGGCGGCGGCCGGAGCGCTGGCGGCCAGCTCGTCCACGGCAGGCGTCTGCTGGCTCGAGGCGGAGGACACGCCCAGCGCCGCCAGGGGCGGCAGGATCACCGATCCCTTGAGGAAGGCGCGGCGGTTGGTGTCGGACATGCACTCCCCTTCGATGCCTATCGCTCAGCCTGCGCCGCATCCTGCTCCAGCGGTCATCCAAAACACCACGTTTCGCAAGACCAAATCTCGGGGTTCAACCCTGGGGAGAAGCGGTGAAATCGACCCTCGCGGCGTCGCCCTGGCCTTGCACCATCGCCTCGACCTCGAAGATGTCGCGCATCAGACCGGACGTGAGGGTTTGCGCCATCGGCCCATGGGCGGCGATGCGACCTTGGCGAAGCGCCAGGATGTGGCTGCAATAGCGGGCGGCCAGGGTCAGGTCGTGCACCGCCGCGATCACCAGCACGCCCGAGCGCGCCAGGGTCCGCAGCCTTTGCATGGTGTCCAGCGCATGGCGCGGGTCCAGCCCCGCCATCGGCTCATCGGCGATCAGCACCTCCGGATCGCTCACCAGCGCCCGCGCCAGCATGGCCCGCGCCAGCTCGCCCCCAGACAGGGTGGTGGCCGGCTGCAGGCGATGGCTGTCCAGATCGCAGTCGTGAATGGCCCGGTCGATCCTGGCGCGCATGGCCGGCGAGAAGTCGCCGAAGGCCGGCAGGGAGGCGGTCAGGCCCAGGCCCACCAGCCGCTCGACCGGCAGCGGCCACTCGCAGCGTGGGTTCTGGGGTAGGTAGGCGCGGCGGCGCGCTAAGGCCCGGCGATCGAAATCCGCCATCGGCCTGTCGTCCAGCCGCGCCTCGCCCTGGTCGGGCCGCAGCAGCCCCGCCAGCACCGACAGCAGGGTGGATTTGCCGGCCCCGTTGGCGCCGATCACGGCCACGAAGGCGCCGCGCTCGAAGTTTGCCGAAGCATCCTCGACAATCGCCCGCCCCCCGCGCAGCACCGTCACCCCGTCGACCGCCAACAGGCTCATGGCGCGGTCCTCGGCAGGCGGACCACCAGCCAGAAGAAGAAGGGTGCGCCCAGAAGGGCGGTGAAGACTCCCAGCTTGATCTCCACGCCATTGTAGCGGAGCAGATGACTGCCGATGTCGGCGGCGGTCAGCAGGGCCGCGCCGAACAGGGCCGAGGGCAGAAGGGTGCGGCTCGGCTGATGGCCGACGAAAGGCCGCACGAGATGCGGCGAGACCAGGCCGACGAAGCCGATGGCCCCAGCCACCGCGCTGGCCGCGCCGACGCATAGCGAGACGCCGATCAGCACCAGCAGCCGCAGCCGGTTCAGGTCGATGCCGAGGCTCTCGGCCTGGGTCTCGCCCAGGGACAGGGCGTCCAGTGACCGCCCGGTGGTCAGGAGGATGGCTGCGCCGGCGACCATGAAGGGGGCTGCCAGGATCACGTGGTCCCAGCTGCGGTCAGTCAGCGAACCCATCAGCCACGTCATGATCTCATAGGCGCCAGACGCATTGGGGGCGAGGTTCAGGGCCAGGGACAGACCCGCACCGGCCAGGCTTGAGACCGCCGCTCCAGCCAGGATCAGCGACAGGGTCCCACCTCGTCCGAACAGGAAGGTCAGGCCGGCGGCGCCGAGAGCGCCGACAAGGCCCAGCACCGGCGCGGCATAGGCGAACTGTGCGGTCAGCCCGAAATAGATGGCGATCACCGCGCCCAGCGCCGCGCCCGAGGAGATCCCCAGCAGGGCCGGATCCGCCAGGGGATTGCGCAGCAGACCTTGAAGCACCGCCCCGCACAGCCCCAGCGCCGCCCCGATCAGCATGGCCAGGACCAGACGCGGGAGGCGCAGCTCGACCACGATCAGCCGGGCCAGGTCGGTCTTATCAGCGGCGAAGGCGTGCAGAATTTGCGAAGGCGTCAGCCAGACCGAGCCCGCCGCCAGGGAGGCGGCGGCCAGCAACAGCAGACCGAGCGCGGCGATCAGGGTGATGGCGGCGGCGCGCGTCATCGGGCCGCCGCGCTCTGCAACTGGCGACGCAGGGCCAGGGCCTGGTTGGCGGCCTCCGGCGTACCGCAGGCATATTCCGGAACCGCCAGACGGCGCCCGGCATAGGCGTGCTCGAGCACCGGGTGGCGGACCGCCTCCAGAGCCAGCCCCGGCTGGGCCGCATCGGGCGATCCGTAGAGCAGCAGCTGCGGTTGCGGCGTCAGGGCCAGCAGCTGCTCCAGGTCCAGGCTCGACTGAAACTGACCGGGCCGGGCCGCCAGATTGACCCCGCCCGCGGCCTCCAGGATTTCGTTGAACAGAGACGCCCGTCCGGGCACGCGGCCGCTGCCGTCCCAGGCGATGGCAGTGACCCTTCTCTGCGGCGCGCTGGCTTTCAGCGCGGCGAGCGTAGCGTCCATCCGTTGCAGCAGCGCCTCGCCCCGCTCGGTTTCACCGGCGGCGGCGGCGACCTGGCGCGTGGTCGCGCGGATGGCGTCGAAGGTGTCGGCGGAGTCTACGATCAGCAGGGGCGCGCCCGCCGCTTGCGCCATCCTGCGCGCCGCCGGCGTGGTGAAGCGTCCCGCGATCACCAGGTCGGGCCTGTCCGCCAGCATCTCCTCGGCCAAACCGTGGTTGACCCGGACCCCGCGCGCCTTGGCGGCCAGTTGGGGCGTCACCGCCGAGCGTTCGGCCAGGTAGGTGACCGAGGCGATTCGCTCCAGCGGCAGCAGCAGCAGCACCAACTGGTCTGTGCAGGCGTTCATCGACATGACGCGCATGGGCTTGGCCGAAGCCGATCCGGCGAAAACCAGGCCGGCCGCCGCCGCCAACCCGATCAGGCGCCGCCGTGTTCGATCAAAGCCGGAGGGCGAAGGCGCCATGGTCCCCAGAAAATCCGCCGCGCAACGCGCCAGGAAGCTGTAGCGCGCATCGGCGTGCGCCCGCTAGGAGCCGTGGCGGTAGCCCCCCCACCCTACCGAGGTTTTGTGGTCCGGCACGATCTCCACCGGCAGGCCCATCAGGCGGCGGGGGCGGTAGCTATTGTCGGGGTCGCGCAGGAAGTCGCCGTCCTGCAGCAACGAGCGCCACTCGGCAGGTGTGAAGCGCAGGGTAAGGATGGATCCGGCCTGCCGCGGGCCGTCGTCATAGGGGCTCCACATGATCGCTCTCCGTCGTCGCCCCGATCCGCAGACTGGAGGCGCAAACGGGCGATGCTGGGGCGGTTGTGTAGCGGTGAGCGTCAATTGTGGGCGGAACCGACACATCACGGCCAAGCTGGCAGGCGCATAAAAGATTGCTAAACTCGCGCCGGGCCATGATCGGCGCCCAGTTCGCAGTCGTATAGCTTTTCCGGCGCCCTGCCTGTAGGCCCCGTGCCAACACCTCCGCTGCGATCCATCGCTCCGTCCCCCGGCGTCGATACGCTGCAGGCGCTGCGGCGGCGCTATCGGCGCGGTCTTGGCCTGGCAATCCTGCTGGGCTTGATCCTGGCGCCCGCCCTGCTGATCGCCTCGGCCTGGGAGATCACCCGCGACTTCGCCCGGGGCGCCGCCCTGCGCGATACGGTCAACCACTCCTACGAGGAGCGGTCGCAGATGCAGACCGTTTTCTCCCTGATGCAGGACGCCGAAACCGGCCAGCGCGGCTACATCCTAACCGGCCAGATGACCTTTCTGGAGCCCTATCAGACGGCCCAGAAGGAGCTGCCGGTACAGCTGGCCAAGTTGGAGGCGATGGAGCGGGCCAACCCGGTGGTCGATCGGGTAGATCCAAAATTGACGAAACATCTGCGCGAGCTGATCGAGCGGCGCATGAACGGCCTGGGCCAGCTGATCCGCCAGCATGACACCCAAGGGGCTGAGGCCGCTATCGCCAGGATATCCACGGGCCGCGGCAAGCAGATCATGGACGAGCTACGGGTGGTGGTGGCCCAGATCTCCGCCGAAGAGAACCGCGCCCTTGACCGGCGGATCGCCGAAGACCGGCGCACGTCCTCAGGGACGGAGGCGATCATCATCGCCATGTTCGTGGGCCTGACCCTGCTGCTGGTGGCGATCTACAGCCTGGTGCTGCGCCAGTCCCATGCCCGCCAGACCCTGCTGGTGCGCATGCAGACCACCGCCGCGCGCCAGAGCGCGATTCTGGAGAACGCCCAGGACAGCATCGTCATCTTCGATCCCGACGGCGCCATCGAGACAATCAACCGGGCCGCCGAAGCCATGTTCGGTCAGAATCGTGGCGCTCTGGCCGGGCGCGACATCTCGGTCCTGCTGGACCTGTCGGAAGACGCGCGCCGGTTCCTGGGCGAACTTAGTGCGGGCACGGGCCCGAAGGCCGGCGTGATCCGCGAGTTCAAGGCCCGGCGCGGCGAGGGGACCTTCCCGGTGGAGGCGTCGTTCGGCCTGATCACCCTGCCCGAGGGCGACCGCATAGTCTCGGCCATGAGGGACATCTCCGAGCGCCGGCGCATCGAGACCATGAAGTCCGAGTTCGTCTCCACCGTCAGCCACGAGCTGCGCACGCCGCTGACCTCGATCGGCGGGTCTCTCGGCCTGCTACTGGGCGGAGCGGCGGGTGAACTGCCCGAAAGCGCCAACCGGCTGTTGGCCATCGCCCACCGCAACTGTCAGCGCCTGCTGCGGCTGATCAACGACATCCTCGACATCGAGAAGATCGAATCCGGCCAGATGAATTTCGAGATGGCCAGCCAGGACCTCAGCGACCTGGCCAAGCGCAGCATCGACGCGGTCAGCGGTATGGCCGTGGAGGCCCAGGTGCTGGTGAGCCTGCAGACCAACCCCGCTCTTCCCGCCGTGCTCGGCGACGCAGACCGCCTGATCCAGGTGATCGTCAATCTGGTGTCCAACGCCATCAAGTTCTCCGCCCACGGCGGCGAGGTGGAGGTGATCGTCGCGGCGCCGCAGCCTGGCCGCCTGCAACTGAAAGTGCGCGACCACGGCATCGGCATCCCCCCCGCCTTCCACAGCCGCATCTTCTCCAAATTCGCCCAGGCAGACTCCTCGGACACCCGGCAAAAGGGCGGCACGGGCCTGGGGCTGGCCATCTCCAAGGAGATCGCCGAGCGTCATGGCGGGCGGCTGACCTTCGAAAGCGCTCTGGGCTCCGGAGCCACCTTCATCCTGGATCTGCCGGACCTCGCCACCGCCATGGCGGCGCCGGGCGCGGCCGATCTCCAACCCGCCGTCGCCCCCCAGGACGCGTGAGGCTATAACGATGACCATGACCCAGGTGCTCTGCGTCGAAGACGAGCCCGACATCCTGGAAATCCTGACCCTGGCGCTGGGTCTCGATCCCTCGATACAGCTGCGTTCCGCCTCAAACGGCGCGGATGGACTGGCCCTGCTGGACGGGGCGGACGGCTGGCGTCCCGACGTGATCCTGTTGGACGTGATGATGCCGGACATGGACGGCCCCACCACCCTGGAGCACATCCGCGGGCGGCCCGGCCTGGACCAAACGCCTGTGATCTTCCTGACGGCGCGCGCTCAGTCGGAGGATCGGACGCGGCTGCTGGGCCTGGGCGCAGTGGGGGTTATCACCAAGCCGTTCGATCCCCTGACCCTGGCCCGGGATATCCGCTCCCTTCTGCAAGGGTAGTCACCTGATCGCGGTGATCTCGACTCCCTGCCCGGCCACCTGGGCCTCGTCGCCCACGGACTTGCCCAGCAACGCCTGAGCGAGTGGAGAAACGTAAGAGACGCTGCCCGCTGCCGGATCGGCCTCGTCCTCGCCGACGATGCGGAAGCTCTGCATGCGGCCGTCGTCGCGCTCGAAGCTGACCGTGCAGCCGAAGGCGACCTTGCCCGGATCGGCGGGCTTTTCGGTCAGCTGGGCGCTGGCGCGGCGGGCGTTGTAGTAGCGCAGGTCGCGGGTGGCGCGGGCCATGGCGGTGCGGTCGGCGCTGACCCCGCCTTCGCTCTGGGCCAGGGCATAGGCCGCGCGGGCCGAGGCCAGGGCCTCTTCCAGCAAGGCCAGGCCCTCGGGCGTCACCAGATTGGGGTGAGGCGAGATCGGCCGGTCCGGCAGGTCGGCGGCGGCGGCCTCGTAGTCCTCCTCGCGCGTAAAGGCGACGCTCATCAGCGCGGCCTAGATCTTTTCGGCGGTGCGGATGGCCACGCGGCAGCCGGCGCGGATCACGGCGGCGAGGACAGGATAGGCGGGGGCGTCGCGGGCGCCGGACTGCACCGCCTCGCTCTGGTGCGAGAGCTCATCGTCGCGGAACCGGGACAGTTGGGCGGCCAGCTGCGGCTCACGCCCCTGCAACTCCTCGATCTGGCCCGCGTAGTGCTCCTCGATCACCTGCTCCACCGCGTCGGTACAGGCGTGGGCCGCCTTCTCGCCCATCAGGGCCGTGCCGGCGCCGAGCGCGAAGGCCGCGGCGCGCCACAGCGGGGTCAGTAGGCTCGGGCGCACCTGACGCTCGGCCAGCAGCCCGTCGAACGCCTTCAGATGTTCGGCCTCCTGCTGCTGCAGGTCCTTGAAGCCGTCGCTGAGCGCCGTCCGGCCGGCCGCGGCGAACACCGCCTGCTGGCCGCGATAGATGTGCACCGCCGCCAGTTCGCCAGCATGATCCACGCGCAGGATTTCCGCCAGGCGCGAGGCTGAAGCCCCGCGGCCCGGTCGCGCGGGAATGGGGCGTTGCGGAGGCCGCGCCTCAGTCATGGGCCAGATTCACGTCCCGCCGCGCGGCCAGGACGCTCAGCCCGGCCAGGACCAGGGAGATCAGGCAGTTCCAGCCGGCCATCGAGACGCCGAGGAAAATCCAGGCCGCCTCGTCGCAGCGCGGCGGACGCACCTTGGCGCCGGCCATGAAGCTCTTGATGTCGCCGAGATTGATCGATCCGCCCCCGGTACACTCGGTGGGGCCGGGCCACCACTTCCACTCCACGCCGGCGTGGTAACCGGCGATGCCGGCGCCCGCCAGGAAGATCAAGGCCAGCAGGACGATGGCCGCCTTGCCCGCCCAGGCCACCCGCATGTAACCCAGGGCGAAGCCCGCCACGGCCACGCAGATCGCCAGCCAATAGACGTCGCGCTGATACAGGCACAGGTGACAGGGCAGAAGGCCGCCGAACCGCTCGAAGGCATGGGCGATGGCCAGCATGGCCGCCGAGGCGCAGGCCGCCGTCAGGGTCCAATGGTCGAGGAAGGGTCGCAGGAAGGAACGCATGCGGACTGAATAGCAGCCTAGGACTTCATCAGGAAATGCAGGCCGACGTAGACAGCGATCAGCACGACAAGCGCCACGGGCACGATCAGGTTCAGGCGCCTTTCGACGAAGCCCTTGGCGTGCGGATGCTGCAGCAGGGCCGCCTCCAGGAAGAAGCGGCCGCCGCGAGTGACCAGCGACGCGCCGATGAACACCGGCAGACTGAAGTGGGCGAGGCCCGAGGCGATGGTGACCAGCATGTAGGGGACGGGCGTCAGCCCCTTCACCAGGATCACCGCCAGGCCCCACTGGTCGAACACCTTCTGGAAGGCCTTCAGCGCGTCCGGATGGCCGGTGGCGATCAGGAATTTCAGCGCCAGGTCCGAGGCGAAGAAGCCCAGGGCGTAGCCGATGCAGCCGCCGATGACCGAGGCCAGGGTGCAGACCCCGGCGAACACCCAGGCCCGCTCACGCCGGGCAAGCACCATCGGCGCCAGCATTACGTCGGGCGGCACAAAGGGGAAGGTCGCCTCCAGCATCGCCACCCCCGCCAGCGCCGGCAGGGCGTAACGGCCAGAGGCCAGGCGCAGGGCCCAGTCGTAGAGGGGACGCAGCATGCGGGCTCCGAAAGATCGACCGCGATCCGCTAGCAGGCTTCGCGGCGCAAAGCGCGCCTATTTGACGTTCTTGCCCAACCAGGACGTGACCACCTTGGCGATCTGAAGATTGTTCTTCTCCAGCATCAGCATGTGCCCGTTCCCGTGGATGCCAATCGCTTCCAGCCGGATGTGGTCGGTGTTCACCCCGGCCTGCTTCAGGTAGCGGGCGGTGCAGTGGTCATAGACGGCATGGTACGAGGCTTCCGTCGTCACCAGCATCACACGGATGTCCCGCAGGTTCGCCAGCGTGTGCACCGCGGAGCCCTTCTGCAGCCGGCAGGGCACGAGGTCCACTGCGTCCGGCTGGGCCTGCAGCTCTGTCTGCAGTTGCGACGGATCGGTGACGGCGGGGTCATAGGCCACAGGGATGTCCGTCACCCCCCAGGCCCGCGCTTTGTCGTGATCGTTGACCTCGTCCTGGAACGGCGGCCCTGCGGGCTCAAGCGCGACGATCGCCTTCACCAGCTTGGGCCGCGCATCCCCGATCAGCCAGCCCATCGGCCCCGATTGGGAGTGGGTCATGACGATCGCTGGTCCGATCCGGTCCAGCAGGGCCGCGCCGGCATCCCGCATCGGCAATTGCGCCTGCGCGTTGTCGACCACGTAGGGCACCTGGGACGCATAGAACTGATCGAAGACCGGATCGCCCACCTGGCCGCGCTTCGGATCGTTGCTCGGCCACTGCGTATGCAGCCTCGCCTGCGGCCAGATGTTGTACTTCTCGGTCGCGGTGAAGCGCTTCTCGACCGTGATGGCGTCGAAAATGCTGGTCTTGCCGTCGACGCCCTGCTGCCACGCCGATCTGCCGCGCGCCGGCTGGTCCACCAGATAGACCACATAGCCCTGCGAGACGAAGTACTCGGCCCAGCCTTCCCGCCCGTCCGGCGTGCCCATCCAGTTTGTCGCCGTCTGCGCGGCCCCGTGGATCATGACGATCGGATAGCGTTGGCGCGGCCTAGCGGGCGCGATTTTCTCCACAAAAATCTGGCCGTGCATGACCTGTCCGGCCGGTCCGTTTGCATAGTCGCCGCCGGCGAAGAAGAAGCTGTGGTCGACACGCCCGCTAGAGGCGGACTTCTTCGGCGATGGCTTCGGCTGGGCCGAGGCGGAACCGTAGACGGCCAGGCAGGCGGTCATGACCAGGGCGAGTGCGCCGCCTTTGGAGACGATCTTGTTCATTGGGTTTCCGGACGCTGGAGGGTGGCGAATGAGGCTCTAGAGAACGGCGCTATTCCCGCAGCGGCCTGCCCAGCCGTCAAGCGCCAAGCCGATTTGACGGGGCGCCGCCCCCGGCTACAGTGACCACGCTTTCGGCCTCGCCAAGCCCGGAGCTCCAGTAGCGTCAGATTGAACGTAGGAGTTCCCATGAGCCGCGCGTGCGGCGCCTGCACCCTCTGCTGCAAGGTCATGGGCATCAAGGCCCTGGATAAGCCGCGCGATGTCTGGTGCAGCCATGCATCGCGAGGCGGCTGCTCCATCTATGCCGACCGGCCAGAAGAATGCCGGACCTTCTCCTGCCTGTGGCTGCTGGAAGAGAACCTCGGCCCAGAATGGAAGCCGGACAAGTCCAAGCTGGTGCTGACCGTCAACCAAGCCGGCAGGCGCAACATGGTCTACGTCGACGTGGGCTCGCCGGACGCCTGGCGGCGCGCACCCTATCACCAGCGGCTGATGGCGATGATGCAGGCGGGCCTGTCGCGCGGCTGGCTGACCTTCATCGTGGTGGGCGAACGCACCGGCCTGCTGTTGCCTGACCGCCTGGAGGATATGGGCCAGCTGGGCGCCGGGGACGAGATCACTCTCAACCAGTCAGGCCCGCCCTTCGCCCCGCGCTATGAGGTGTTGGTGAAACGGGGCGCCGAACCGTCAGCCGCGCGTTGACGAAGCGCGCGCCCCCGCTACATTGCCGGCCCTTCCAGGCGTCCTCGCGGCGCCCCGGAGCCCGAGTGGTGAAATGGTAGACGCGCCGGACTCAAAACGGCTTAGCCCGTAAACTTACCTAGTCAAAACAACGACTTAGGAAGTGCCGTCGACTTACACATGTCTTACACATAACCCCCTACCGGGAGTTTGAGAGACATGCCGGCCGAAAGCCACACCATGATGGACGGAAAGGTCCATGTTTACCGTCGCGAGAACAGCCGCTTCTGGCAGTGCGCCGTCTACCTCGGCGGACGCAATCACCGGACTACAACCGGCCACGATCGTCTGGTCCTAGCGCTCGATTTTGCGGAAGAGTGGTACCTGGAGCGCTATGCGGATGAGCGCCTGCGGCGCCGTGGAGTGGCGGTCCCCTCGACGGAGGAGCGCTCTGAAGCCTACGCCAATGCCGTAGACTCTCACCCGGCGAAAACACGCAAAGCCGGCAAGGCGGCCACCGGACCGACCTTCTCCCCCGCGGAATATAAGCGCCTCTATGAGGCTACCCGCGAACGGGCCAAGAACCCGAAGAACGAGCGCTGGCGAGGGGAATGCGAGCAGTTCCATGACTACGTGCTGTTTATGGCCAACACCGGGCTGCGGCCCGACGAAGCCTCGCGCCTTCAGTTTCGTGATGTCACCATCGTCATGGATGATGCCACCGACGAGCGGATTCTCGAGATCGAGGTGCGCGGCAAGCGCGGCGTCGGCTACTGCAAGAGCATGGCCGGCGCGGTCACGCCGTTCACCAGGCTGCGCAAGCGTAACGCTCGCGGTCCGAATGACCTCATCTTCGGCAAGGTCCAGCGCGAGTTGCTTAACGCCGTGCTCGAGGAGCTCGACCTCAAGAAGGACCGCGAAGGCAATCTGCGGACGGCCTACAGCCTTCGCCACACCTATATCTGCATGCGCCTGATGGAGGGCGCCGACATTTATCAGATCGCTAAAAACTGCCGGACGAGCGTGGAGATGATCGAGAAGTTCTACGCCTCTCACATCAAGAACACGTTAGACGCCGCCGCGATCAACGTCCGTAAAAAGCCAAAAGCGCGGAAGACACCTTCCGCGCCTGAGGCGCTGGCGAACGCCTAAGCGCCGTCCCGGCGAACGCCTCCACAGGTCTGGCTATCGGTTTTTCCGACCATCCGGCTCTTGCGCGACACCCTTGTAGGGGGTGGGCTTCGCGGCCATGAACCGGCCCGAGCCGTCATCGCGCTTCACGTATTGGTCGGTCTTCGGATTGAACGTCTGGCTGCGGTCGGAAACTGAGCCGCGCCGAAAGCCACTGCCGGTATTGGTCGCCATAGAGCGTTCCTTTCTGGTGGTTCTCGTAGAGGATTAGTCGAACAGTTTCGCGAGCCAGGCCCTGATCCAGCGCACCACGGCAGCAAGATTGAAACGGGCCTTTCCGCGCTTGAGGTAGCGGTCTTGCGCACGACCCCATTCGATGGCTTGGCGGGACATCTCCCCAGCCCAGACGATGGCACCATGCTCAATGATGTAGTGTGATCGACAAGCGAAATCGTGGTTGCCGATTGACGGACGCACGGTCACTCCGCCGCCTTCCATCGATATCGAATATTCCGTCGGGCCGACCGTGCACGCCGTTGAAGAAGGTGATGGTGTAGATGAACTTGTCGAAGTCGGCGTCCGGATAGGCCAGCCGCGCGATGTCCCGATAGCTTTGCTTCCTGCGGTCCACCGGCTTGGGGCGGCCGTTGACGATGATCTTGAACTCGCGCTGGTCGGCCTCCTCCAAGTCCTCGATCTCTTCGACGGCCTCTTCGATCTTGCGCTCGGCGCGGGCTTCCTCAGCGCGCGCGCGGTCCAAGTCGCCTTCGGCTTCCTCCAGGCGCTCGACGGCCTGCTCCAACTCACGAGCTTTGCCCTCGTCGGGCTCCTTACCTTCACCCATCTCAGCCTCCGCTTGACGACCCGCGCGGGTCGTGATTCTCTGTCTCATCAACGAAACGTCCTACGAAAGGGACGCTTCGTCTTACATGTGAGACAGCGTAGACCGTTCCCGCGCCAGGCGCAAGGGGCGCCTGCAGCTCATGAGGTTCGATGCCCTTACCTATCGAGGAACTTGGCCGCCTGATCGCCATCAAGCGCGGCGGCCGCGGCGTGCGTTCAGCTGCGGCCGAGGTCGGCACCAGCGCCGCAACACTGTCGCGCGTTGAAAACGGGCATATGCCCGACCTGGAAACTTTTGCGAAAATCTGCGGCTGGCTTGATCGTGATCCGCGTGAATTTTTGGGCTTGGACCGGGCAGAGGCCGAATCGCCCCAGGCCGTGGTTCACTTTCGGAAGAAGAAGACCGTCGCCCAGGAAACCGCCGTGGCGTTGGGCGAACTGATCCTCGCGGCTCAGAAGGCGGTCCGCGCCCGAAATGCGCTGATCGACCAATAGTGTGCGGCACGGCTTCAAGGCACAAGCGGAGCGTATGAGCTCCCAGGCGCGCCAAGACCTCGGCTTGGCGCCCACGGCGCCTTTGGATCCCTGGGTCTACAGCAGCCACATCGGCGTGGTCGTTCTCGACTTCAGCGAAATTCAGCTGACGGCGGCCTGCAAACAACGCCTGCTTCTGACCGACAGCGAAAGCTGGTCAGGCATGACACTGCGCGAGGACGGGGTGACGGCAATCATCGTCAATCCCAGCCATAGCCGCGGTCGCCAATGCAGTACGCTGGCGCATGAACTGTCCCACGTCATCCTCAAGCACGTGCCAGCCCAGGTCGAGGTGTCGAGCACCGGCATGCTTCTGCTCAGCGACTATTCGGACGAAGCTGAGGCCGAGGCGGATTGGCTTGCCGCAGCGATGCTGCTCCCCCGGGACGTCCTGATGGACCGGCGCCGGCGAGGTGATACGATCTCGGCCATCGCAGACGCCTTCGGGACTAGCGATCAGTTGTGCGAGTGGCGTGTCCGAATGACCGGGGTTGATGTCCAGCTGAAGCGCGCGGGCCGTCGATAAACTAAGTAGCCCTCGCCCGGCCGGAAGGCCAAGGAGCTTGGTCAGTCTAGATTTTCCGGGATCAAACGCTCGACGATCACGCAATCGCGCCAGACGCCGTCGAGCTTCCCGTGCTTCTCGTGGACGCCGATCTCGTTGAAGCCGACCTTGGTCATCAAGGCCCGGCTAGCGCCGTTGACCAGGCGCTACGCGCGAAGCGTCTCACGATATCGAATAACCCGCCGCCCGCTTTGCCAAAATCTCGACGTCGCCATGCTCCAGGATCGACGAATCCGGGAGACCAGCAAAGGCCATAGGCCGGGACTTATTGGCTGGGCATTTCGACAACAGCCAACGCACCTCCGAGGTCTCCCGAGGTCAAGACGATCTTGCCCCCGTAGAGACCAACGAGTTCCTCGACGATCGTCAGACCCAAACCGCTACCAGCGACCCGTTCATCCAGTCTCTCGCCCAGCTTGAAAACGTCTGAGCGTTTGGATTCGGGTATGCCTGGACCGTCGTCCTCGATCGTCAAACGGCTGATGCCAGCGGGCTCCCATGAGCCGCCAACCCGTACTTGCCCGCACGCCCATTTGGCAGCGTTGTCGATCAGATTGGCCAGAATCTCGCTCAGATCGTCGGGGTCGCAAAGGATTGTTAGATCGGTCGGCACATCGTTCACGAAGGTCAGCCGCCGATCCGCGTGTAGCCGGCCGATGGCTCCGAAAATCTGTCCGACAACAGCAGCGGGGACGGCGTGGGTACCAATGCCGGCGCGACTAGCCGCTGCCCTGGCGCGAGCGATCTGATAGTCGATCTGCCGGCTCATCGCGCGGCACTCCCCTAACATGGTGGAGGCGGCCACGACCTGCCCTTGGTTTGCGAGGCTTTGGGCCTCCGCGCTCAAGACGGCGAGTGGAGTCCGAAGGGCATGAGCTAGGTTTCCGGCCTGGGCGCGAGCGCGCTGGATCATATTGCGATTGGCGATGATGAGGTCGTTCAGATCGCTGACAAGCGGCTGGACTTCGTTTGGAAAATCCTGAGGCAGGTTGTCTGCTTGCCCCGAGCGGACCATAGCCAACGAGATACGCAACCGGTTGAGAGGCCTGAGACCAAACCAGACCTGGGCGGCGGCGGCTATGATTAGACCGACGGCGACTACCAAAAACGCGCCTGTGAGAGATCGGTCGAACTGGGCTATGGTGCGGGCAAGCTCGCTGTCATCAGCGCCGACGACAAATCGCGTGGCTGCCGCTGGACTGGCCCCAGGATTGACTGCTTGGGCGAACACAAGCCGCTCGGAAGAGCGCTCAACGCTCGCCCGCTCCTGGGGCGTCGCGCCCGGGCCGGCCACGATATTATGACCTTCCAATGATGGAGATTTCAGGATCGGTGCGCCGTTGCGCCAGATCTCCCAGTAATAACCAGAAGCCGGGACGGCGAAGCGGGGATCGCTAACGGGCCTGATCAGTGCGCTCGGCGGACCATCGACAAAGAGACTTTGCAACTCGGTGAGATGGTCGCTGAGCTCGTGCGTGAATTGATCCGTAACATGGCCACGGAAAATGGATGAAACCGCCAAGCCAGACAAAGCCAGGCCGGCGGACACCCACAGAGCGGCGCCCAGGACCAACCGCGCCTGAAGGCTCCTCCAACCCAAGCCGAGCCTCATTCGAAACGATATCCCATTCCACGATAGGTCCTGATCACATCTCGTCCGAGCTTCCGGCGCAGACGTCCGACATAGACCTGAATGCCGTTGGACTGACGGGCGCTTTCCATGTCGTAGACGTGATCCGCGATCTCCGCTTCCGAGACAATCCGACCCGGGCGTTGCATCATATAGTGCAAGATACGGCGCTCCTGGGCCGTAAGGTCTATAACCTTGCCATCGGCTATGACGACACCTTCGGCGGGCCTGAGTTCAATCGATCTGCGACGCAAGACAGGATCAGCCCGGCCACTCCTGCGGCGAATAAGGGCATGTAATCGCGCTGCGATCTCCTCGGCTTCGAACGGCTTGCTGACGTAGTCATCCGCGCCGGCGTTCAGGCCTTCGACCTTCTCGGTCCAGGCTGCACGGGATGTCAGGATCAGGACGGGATGGTCGATGCCTTGGCTGCGCCAGCGCTGCAGGATGTCCAAGCCGGGCACATCGGGCAGGCCCAGATCCAGGATAATCGCGTCATATTCTTCCGTCTGCCCCAGGTGCAGGCCGTCTTGGCCGTTGTCGGCCCAATCGACGGCGAAATCCCTCGCTTCCAACGCGCTACGCAATCGGTTGGCAAGGTTCACTTCGTCTTCGACGAGCAAAATTCGAATAGCGGTCTCCGGCGCTGGCGGTTGGAGCGATGGGTCTTCAATCGGGAGCCAGTTTGGCCCTACATCCGAGGACATGCAAAAGGGTCAAGCAGTTAAGCGACAGCCCGCTGCATATCTCAGAGCCAATGTGCAGCCCTTTCAGGTTCGTTTCAGGCTGGCCTGCGACTGAAGGGCCATGCGCCAGTGTTCAAGGTCTCGACTGCCAGATCATCTCAAGAGCCGGGTCATGGCTTTGGTTTTGGGGTTCGCGGTCACCGCAGCACTCGCCGGCGTAGCGGTCGCGGGCCAATTCGATTCCCTGTTCCCCTCGCCAGCCAACCTGCCTCCGAGCGCTGCTGTCGAACCCCTGACGACGCCCGCGGAATATCGCAGCGAGAACGGTCAGCTTTCGGTGACCCTCGAAGCCAAGGAAAGCCCGGTGATGCTGGGCAAGTTTCCGATTCAGGGCGCTACCTACGACGGGATCTATGGCGGTCCGGTACTGCGACTCAAACCCGGCGACGTGCTGCGCTTGCGTCTGGTCAACCACCTGCCTCAGGCGACGAATATTCACTTCCACGGACTGGATGTCTCGCCCCAGGGGCATAGCGACAATTCCATGCACATGGTCGCGCCTGGCGACACATGGGACTACGAGATCCATATCCCCAAGACCCATGCTCCAGGGGTCTACTGGTTCCACACCCACGCCCACAGCTTCGCCGAGCGCCAACTGATGGGCGGGCTGAGCGGCACACTGGTCATCGAAGGCTTCCAGGACCAGGTCCCGGCGACCAAGCCCCTGCGCGAACGGTTGTTCGCCCTTAAGGAGTTCGCCCGCGACAGCAAAGGCGGCCTGGATCGCGTGCCCAAGCCCAACAACTTCGTCATTAAGACAATCAACGGCCAGCTGATGCCGCGCATCGATATCCGTCCGGGCGAAACCCAGCTGTGGCGCTTCAGCGACCAGACGGCCAACACCTATTTCCGGCTCCGGCTGAATGGGCACAGCTTCACGATCATCGGCCGTGACTCCCATCCGGTGAGCCATCCGGAAGCGGCCCGTGAGATCATGATCGGTCCCAGTTCGCGGATGGACGTGCTGGTGACCGCCGGGCCGCAGGGCGCTTACACGCTGGTCGCTGAGAAAACCGCGACCGGTCCGGTGGGCGACATGTTCGCCGCACAGAACATGGCGCTGATGGTGGCCAAGGCCGATCCGACACAGGCGCCGCCTGTGCCCTTGGCACCGCTAACCGTCGTCAACGGTCCGGGACCAATTCCCGGCGACCACATCGACGCGACGAGGCTGGTCTCGTTCTCGGAAGATCCAGTCACGGGCCTTTTCTTCATCAACCACGCGGTGTTCGACCACGAACGGGTCGATGTGAAGGTGCCGCTCGGCAACACAGAGGAATGGACGATCCGCAATGCCTCCGAGGAATTGCACATCTTCCACATCCACCAGGTCGCGTTCCAGGTAATCAGCGTCAACGGCAAACACGTGCCCTTCGACGGCCTCCAGGATACGGTGAACGTCCCCATCCACGGCGAGGTCAAGGTGCGCATCGCCTTCACCGATCCCGCGATCGTCGGGCGCTTCATGTTCCACTGCCACATCCTTGAGCACGAGGACAAAGGCATGATGGCCCAGATCGAAGTCTACGACCCCAAGGTCGGCCCCATGAAGGACGATGGCATGGGCGGGATGGATATGGGTAGCATGGACATGGGCGGCGGCAGCAAAGGCCAGGCTGGCGCAGGCAAGAGCCAATCCTCGCAACCCGCCCCCACCGGCGTGTCGCATGCGTCTTAGTCCTGTGACTCTAGTCTTGCGCCGTGTGGTGCTGGCGGCGGCGCTGGCTGGCGCCGGGGCGTCAGCTGCCCTCGCTCAATCGCCTAACACCGAGACCATGGCGCGGGCGGCGGCTCAAAAGCCCAGGGCCGAGATGGCTGAGGTCGGCGGCTGGCCGAAGCTCAGCTTCGACACTCTCGCTAGTCTTGAATACGCCGGCTTGAGCGCCAGCGGTGGACCGCACCGGGGCCCCGACGTTAACCTGCGCGTGGATTCCACCTTCTTGGCGGAATTCAACGACACCCTGTCGCTGGACGGCCTGTTTCAGGTCAAGTCGCGCTCTCCGCTCTCAACCACCGATCCGAACAAGGATCTTTTCATCAACCAGGGGGCGGGCCGCAACGAGGGCGGCAAGATGAAGGAGCTGTACGTCCGTTATGGCGACTACCGCTTCGGCAAGTTCGTGCAGGACTTCGGCCGCGGCTACGCCTTCCTGGCAACCCCAATCGCGGCCGACTTTCTGGAGGAGCCTGAGGAGGGTTACGAACTGGCCGATATGATCGGCGTCGAGCGGCTGCACGTGTTTGGTAATGAGAGCACAGGTTGGCGGCAGCTTTCCGTATCGGTCTTCATGGCGGACCGAACCTTCCTGCATCAAAGCCTTGGCTACAATGAAGGCATGGTGAAGCTGCAAAACGGCGGGGTGGGCAACACGCGTTATCCGGAGAACGTCATGTTGACCTATGACGTGCTCAACCAGCCGGTCGGGGGATGGGGTCAGGTGAACTATCAAGCCAGTGTGGTCCGGCTCGGAAAGACTTATGGCGCCGAGCGGGGCGAAGTGTGGGGGACCCTTGGCGCCGATCTGAACATCCCGCTCCATGGATCCGTCGCCGACACTCTCAGCGGCCGTTATTCGCAGCTGCGCCTCTATGTAGAAGGCGTCCGGCGCGAAAACTTCAACGGTTTCGCCGGTAGGGCGCGTAGTTACCTCAGCGCCTCAGCCGAATACATGCGCGGCCCCCTGGTCCTTGACTTGACGACAAGCCAGCGCTGGACGACGGACCGTGTAGAGCCCCTGCAGAGAGATGAGCTCTACACCGTCAGTCTTGGCTACACCTTGCCATCACAAACGGTGGCCGCCTTTGCGATCGGCCACGAGAAGGTGGCCGATCGTCAAGGTCTCTACGCCGGCCTGCGGTTCACTCAGACTCTGACAACGTGCAGCCGCTGCATCGCGAGGGGCAAGTACTTCTGATGCCCGCGTGGTCTGGACTTCAAGCGATCCGAGACAGGATGGGCACATGACAAGGTCAGTCACTCTCGCCGACGACCCGCAAGGCCGCGGTCGCAAGCGTTACAGTCCCTTGTCGATGGCGCTCCACTGGATCATCGCCCTGTTAATCTTCGTCCAGATCGGCCTGGGTTGGTATTTCAATGAAGTGTTGCCCGACCACTCCCCGATCCAGGACCGCTTCCAGGATATTCATGTCTCGCTCGGGCTGACCACGCTTATGCTGATCCTGATCAGGGTCGGCTCCCGCATCGTCATTCCTGTACCGGCTCTTCCTCAAGATTTGTCGCCCTGGGAAAGCCGCCTTGCGCAGGTCGTCCACGTGCTGCTGTACGTTCTGATGCTCGGTTTACCCCTAAGCGGCTGGCTATTTCTGACCATGCGGCAAGAACCGATAACGTTCTGGGGTGTCAATTGGCCCGCGTTGCCGGGGATGGAGGCCTTTACTGGCTCCGCGCACCGAACCTTCGTCAGATCGGTCAAGCACTTCCATGTCTTCACTCTGATCTGGGCCGCTTGGGTGGTCATCGCCTTGCATGTCGCTGGGGCCCTCAAGCACCAGTTGGATGGTCACCCAGTCCTTTGGAGAATGATCCCCTTTTTGAAGGCGCGAGCGTAGGCGCCAGGGCCGACAACGATGAAGGATTTGCGGTGCTCAAACGAACCTGTCTGACGGCCATGGCCTTTTCCTGTTTAGCGTTGGCCTTGCCGGTGCTGGCTGCGGAGCCCTCCGCCAATGGGCCGGTTTCCACGCCCGACTAGGTTTGAATCGCAGGGCCGGTAATCGCGGCTGCAACCCAGTGTCCGCGCTCTGCTGGAGGTCCCGCGACACCTTGTCGAGATCGGCCTCAGCGAGAGGGGCAAACCCAGTGGGCACGCCTTTAGCCTCGGTCATGCCGAAGATGAGATCGCCGCCTACGGTGTTGGCGAACGACGAGGCATCGGCAAGCCACTCGTCCATGGCGTCTTTGCCGCCATACAGCGCGCTCTTGTAGTCGATCTCCCTCGACTCCGGCGCCCGGCCGTCGATCAAGCGTTGAAGCTGGCGCTCATCGATGTCCGCGATGGGTATGTGGAGCAGGGCCATGGGTCACCGCGGTCTGAAAACACAGCGACGCGCACCTTTGGCCGCATCTTGAAGGGTTGGTGCCCGAGGTCGGACTCGAACCGACACACCTCGCGGTACTGGATTTTGAATCCAGCGCGTCTACCATTTCACCACTCGGGCAGCGGCCGACGTTCTAGCGCCCGCAGGGCCATTCGCCAAGCCAATGCCCGCGCTCTCGCGGAGCCTATTTGGCTAGTGCCGATAGGCGAGCATTCCCAGGGCAATGGCGGCGACGCAGATCACCACGGTGAAATAGGCCCATCGCGGCACGCCTCGACGAAGGCGGGCGCCGCGGCTCAGCCGGCTCGTGGTTTGGATCATGGCTCTATTAAATCCGAATGCCCGCTTTCGGCCAAGCTCCGCTTGGCGGCGTCCGGCACGTAGATCGAAGCCTCGCGCTGCCAAGATCCCACTCCCGCCACGACGAAATCATATCGCACGGGCAAGCGCCGCTTCTGCGCCGGCCCGAGGACCGCGACCGACAGAACCCGCTCGACGCATTGGAAGGGCGTATAGGCTTGGCCGTTCATTTCGTCGTGGAGCGGGATCGAGGCCTGACGGATTGTCTCCAACTTGAGGAGCTCGTCCAGCCACGGCGATCCTTCGAACAGCCGGAACTGAACGCCAAAGCGCGAGCCAGCCTCCGGTGCAAAATCACTCTCGCCCTCCTGTAGCCCAAGCGCGCCGGCGACTCTCTGGGGCAACCCTTCCAGGGCACTGACCATCGCGATGTCTCCGTTTCTGACGAATAGATCGTCGCCTGCAGACAGTGCGAGATCGCGCGGAAGATCTTGCGCCCTCGTTCGGGGAAATCGGCCGTCTATCGGGCACACAAGGGTGGAGCCCTGGGCATCGGACTGGAGGAACGGCGCGCCCTTCAGCGTGCGGCCCTCCCCCAGGTCATTGGACAGAACATACCGCTGCGCGGGCCGCGTTTGGCTGAAGCCTGAAATGAAGTTGATCAGGGTCGCCCGATCTCCCGTGATGAAGTGGCTTATCCGGAATGACCAGCGCGTTCTTGGTGGAGCTGGAGAAGTCGTCACGATTGCTCATGGGCGTTGCGATCCCGCCGGAAAGACCTCGTCGATTCCCCAGACGCAGAGATCCAAAATCCGGTACCGCAACGCGTGGCGCCCAGTCAGAGAATGACGGCGGCACGTCAGGCGCCTCGAATTATGATCGAGTTCGGATCCATTAGTCAAGAACAAATCAAGAACATTATGCCCGCGGCGTCCGGCTATGGTGGTATCTGGACCAACCGTGTCTTTCCCCTGGCCATGATCCCATGCTTCTGTGCCAGCCCTTCTCCCCCGGAGCCCCAAAATGTCCCGCCCGCCCCTGCCGCCCTTCACTACCCTCGCCGACGCCCAACAGAAGGCGCGGATGGCGGAGGATGCGTGGAACAGCCGCGATCCGGCCAAGGTGGCGTTGGCCTATACGCCGGACAGCCAATGGCGGAACCGGGTGGAGTTCATTGAGGGCCGCCCCGCCATCGAGGCCTTCCTGGCGCGCAAATGGGCGCGGGAGCTGGACTATCGGCTGATCAAGGAGGTGTGGGGCTTCCGCGAGAACCGGATGGCGGTGCGTTTCGCCTATGAGTGGCGCGGCGACAGCGGCCACTGGTTCAGGAGCTACGGCAACGAGCTCTGGCAGTTCGACCCCGAGGGGCTGATGGCCCAGCGGCACGCCAGCATCAACGACATGCCGATCAGCGAATCCGAGCGTCTGTTCCACTGGCCGCTGGGCCGACGGCCGGACGATCACCCGGGCCTTTCGGATCTCGGCCTCTAAGCGATTCTTCCGCAACCCAGGAGCGAACAACCCCTTACGGCTGCGACACCTGGGCGCGCGACGCACGCCCGCATCCTAAAGCCGGGCTTGGGCCGCTATCTCCCGCGCCATGATCTACACTTTCAAAGTCCACGCGGCGGACAAAACCCCGGAGCCGCTTGAAACCACCCATTGCGCCCATGGCGCCGACGTCCTCAGTCAGGCCAAGGCGCTGATCGAAAAGCACCCCGAGTGTGAAGGCGTGGAGGTGCTGGTGCTCGGTGCGCGCCTGTTCTTCATCCCCAGAAGCGAGGCGCGTGGCAGCTCGCCTGCGGCTTAGTGGGGTTGAGTGGGACTGAAGCTGCGGCTCAGCGCCTGACGGACCCGGCCCAGAGCTGGGCGGGCGGCCAGTTCATCCAGAATCTGCTCGATCGCCTCGCCGGGCGTGATGGAGTCGGTCATCGCCGCTTCCGCATAGCCCTGGATGCGCGACAGCGCGGTTTCGGCGCTGCGCAGCGCCCTGGCGTCCTGAATGTCCTGGGTGTCGGCCTTCATCGGGGAGCTCCGCCGGGTCACCGCCCGGTCATCATTAACCGGGCCAGCCGAACAATGTTCCTGGAACCGGAGCCGATAGAACGCGTAATAGGCTCAGCCATAGGACCGCCAGATTTCTGCGCCACAGGCTTGATGCGGCGGCGGATGGGGGCTCATGTGCCGCGTGGCGTTCGGGAGATATCGTCAGTGTTGAATTCCGGCCTTTTCGGCATCCGGTCCGCTCTGGGTCCGGCCTGCATCGCGGCCTCGGTACTCGTCTTGGCCGGCTGCGCCGACATGCCCGTGGGCGGTCCGCCCGCCCCCGCAGCGCCCCTGGCTCCGCCCCCGATCGCCGCGCCCAGCGGCATCATGATCCAGACCCCCTTCCGCGCCGAGGACTTCGCCTGGTCGACCATGCCCGGCGCCGCCCGCATCCGCGGCCTCAGCGCCCCCGCGCGTAGCTGCGCCGGCAACGCCGTGGCCCTGACCCCGGACACCGCCTATTCGCGCGAACGAATCGGCAAGCTCTACGGCTCGACCGAATACTCCGTGATCGCCACCAGCGAGGTGCGGGCCAAGGTGATCGCCAACGACAATCCGGCCATGCGCGGCTATGTGCGCGGCTCGCGCTGCGACTCCAGCGGCGCCTTCGCCTTCGACAACCTGCCCGCGGGCTCCTTCTTCGTCATCGCAGAGGTGGGCGATCCGTCAGGCCCCAAGGTGGTGATGCGCCGGGTGACGGCAGTGGCCGGACGGGTGCTGCAGGTGCCCCTGACCGCCGGCGCGGTGGCCCCTAAGCCCGCGCGCAAGCGGGCCACCGGCTAGGCCTCCAGCTCCTCGACCCGCGCCAGCAGCCGCTCCATGCCCCGGTCAGTGATCCCGTCCTTGCGCAGGTCGGCGACGAGGTCGCGCAGATAGTCGATGTTGCGCCCCGACAGGCCCGAAGAGCCGGCGATCAGCCGCGCCTGCTGCTCCATGCTGAGCGCGCCGGCCCACTGCGGATGATCAGTGTCCGACAGGAAGGCCAAGGTCGGCACGGTGTGGCCATCGGCCAGCCGCACCTGAATCTGCCGCTCGACATAGGTCTCGGTCGGCTGCTCGCGCTCCTTCAGATAGGCGTAGACCTCCGGCCAATCCGCCTCGGCAACGCGATAGGCCGCCCCGCGCACCGAACCGCCGGGCGCCAGGCCCAACACGAGGCCGGGCCGCTCGGGCGTGCCGCGATGGTGGACCGAATAGATGCAGAAAGCGCGCCGGCGCCCGTGGAGCACGGCGGTCTGACGCTCTACAAAGGCGAAGCCCGGCCGCCACATCAGCGAGCCGTAGCCGAATATCCAGCGTCCTTCGCCCGATCCTGTCTTTGAATCCCGCACGGTCCGACCATGCCCGACCCCTCCGCCGCCCCGCAAGCCGTCAAGCACGGCCGTTTCTGGCTTTGGGCGCCCTATGTGCTTGTGCTGATCGCCTTCATCGCCTGGAGCGGCGTGTGGTTCGTGGCCAGCCTGCGCATCGGCGCCGAACTGGACAGCCAGGCCGAGGCGCTGAAGGGGCGGGGGTATACGGCCTCCTGGAGCGCCCTGAAGGTGTCCGGCTGGCCCTTCCGGTTCGACCTGACGCTGACTCAGCCCAATTTCGGAGACCCGTCGGGCTGGGCGCTGGCGGCGCCGTCGATCAAAGGCGAGTCGATCCCCTTCGTTCCCGACCGCTGGACCCTGGTGGCGCCCGACGGCCTGACCCTGACCCGGCCGGGCAAGGGGCCGCTCACAGTCTCCGGCCAGGCGATCCGAGCCAGCGTCGGCGCCCTCGGCTCGGCCCAGCCGCGCCTGTCCTTCGAGGGCCGCGCCCTGTCTTTCGCGCCCGGGCCCGGCGGCCAGCCGAGCGCCTTCGCCTCTGCCGATCTGATCGAGGCGCATCTGCAGCCTGGGCCGGACGATCAGGCGGCCCTGCTGATCAAGATCGAGGACGCCAAGCTCGACCCCTCGGCCAATCTCGCCCGCATCGCCCCGACCCTGGGCCTGACCTGGGACGCGCGGCTGTCCCACCTGTCAGCGCTCAAGGGTGCGGACTGGCCGGGCGCGGTGAAGGCCTGGACAGCGGCGGGCGGGAGCATGGGCGTGGCCGGAGCCAAGATCGCGCTGGGTGGCCTTGAACTGGACGGCTCCAGCGGGGCGATGACGGTCGGCGGCGACGGGCGGCTGCAAGGCAGCGCCGCCCTGAAGGTCGGCAAGGGCGGAGGCCTCAGCCTCGGCGGGCTGCATATCGGCGGGCTCAATATCGGCGGCCTGAGCTTCTCGGGATCGATGCCGCTGACCTTCGCGGACGGCCGCGCCTCGATCGGCGCCTTCCCGATCGGCCAGGCGCTGAAGGTCTACTGAGCCTCAAAAGGTTGCGCGGCGGACGGCAAAGTCTATGGTCCGCGCCTTCAAATCTCGCTGGGGAGCGTAGAGCGTCGCGATGGCCGAGAAGCCGCCGGAAAGCCTGTCTCTGGACGATGTGCGCAAGCGCATCGACGCGATCGACGACCAGATGCTGGCGCTCGTGGCCGAACGGGCGGGCTTGGCGTCATCGGTAGCCAAGGCCAAGCGGGCCAAGGGCGAAACCAGCTTCGGTCTGCGCCCGGCGCGCGAAGCCCAGATTCTGCGCCGCCTGCTGATCTCCAAGGACCCCTCGGTGTCCAGCGAAGTGGCGATCGCCCTTTGGCGTCAGATCATGGCCGACAGCCTGGCGCGGCAGGGCGCCTTCCACATCACGCTCTGGGGCGGCAAGAATCTGGTGCGCACCGTGGAGCTGGCCAAAGTGCGGTTCGGCGCCGCCGTGGCCCTGCGCCCCGCCGCCCGTCCCGAAGACGCCATCGCGGCGGCCAAGAGCCTGGGCGGCGTCGGCATCCTGGCCCTCGCCTCGGACGTCCCCTGGTGGGGCCGTCTGCTGGCCGAGCCCACGCTCAATGTCTTCGCCTCGCTGCCGGACCTGCGCCGCTGGGGCCCCACCACCGCCCTGGCGGTGGCTCAGGTGGAGGTCGAACCCTCCGGCCATGACGAGACCTTCTGGGTCACCGACGCGCCGCAGCAGCCGGACGTCCTCATCGATCACCTCGGAACCATCGGCTTCGCCGCCGAGCACCTGGCCAGCGCGGGAGGCGTCCGTCTCTTCACCCTGGCCGGCTACGTCCAGCGCGAGGACGAGCGGCTGGCGCTGGCGCCGGGCAAGCTCAAGGGCGTGATTGGGGCTGCGTCCCTGCCCTTCGACGTGTAAGCAGCGCCCATGAGCAAGACCCTTCCCCAGGCCAAGCCCGGCATCCTGGACATCCAGGCCTATGTGCCCGGCAAGTCCAAGGCGCCGAACCCGGCCATCGTGCCGGTCAAGATGTCGTCCAACGAGAACGCGCTGGGCTGCAGCCCCGCCGCCCTGGCCGCCTTCCAGGATGCGGGCGGACGCCTCAGCCGTTACCCGGACTCAACCAACGCCGACCTGCGCGCAGCCATCGCCAACCACTACCGGCTGGAGCCTGAGCGGCTGGTGTTCGGCTGCGGCTCGGACGAGATTTTCGCCCTGCTCAACCAGGTCTATCTGGAGCCCGGCGACAACATCGTCATGGGTCAGTTCGGCTTCGCCGCCTACGCCATCGGCGCCCGCGCCTGCGGCGGCGAGGTGCGCTACGCCGACGAGCCCAAGCTGACCACCCACGTCGACAATCTGCTGGCCCTGGTGGACGAGCGGACCAAGCTGGTCTTCTTCGCCAACCCCTCCAACCCCACCGGCACCATCCTCAGCGACGAGGAGGTGCGCCGGCTGCACGCGGGCCTGCCCGGCAATGTGATACTGGTGATCGACGGCGCCTATTGCGAGTTCTCGCGCGCCCCGGGGTTCAGCGACGGCATCGACCTGGCGCGAACCGCCGACAATGTCGTGGTCACCCGCACCTTCTCCAAACTGCACGGCCTGGCGGCCTTGCGGGTCGGTTGGGCCTATGCGCCCGAGCCCGTGGTCGCCGCGCTCGACCGCATCCGCCTGCCATTCAACGTCGTGCTGCCCGGCCAGGACGCCGCCATCGCGGCTCTCGCCGACCAGGACTTCCAGGACCGCTCCCTGGCTCTGGTCGAGCAATGGCGCCCGTGGCTGACCCAGCAGCTGGGCGGCATGGGGCTGGACGTGATCCCGTCCGAGGCCAACTTCGTCCTGGTGGGCTTTCCCAAGGCGCCGGACGCGCGAAGCGCCGGGGCGGCCGAAGCCTATCTGGCGGACCGGGGCTGGATCGTGCGCGGGGTCAAGAACTACGGACTGCCTGACCACCTGCGCATCACCATCGGGCTGGAGCCGCATAACCGCGCGGTGATCGAAGCCCTGTCGAACTTCATGAAGGCCAAACCGTGAGCACGCCCGTCTTCGGCACGGTGGCGGTGATCGGTTGCGGCCTGATCGGCGGCTCCATCGTCCGCGCGGCTCGCGCCAGCGGTGCGGCGGGAACCATCGTCGTCGCCGAGCAGGGCGCCGCCAAGACCCGCGTCGAGGAACTGGGCATCGCCGACCGAGTGACCTCGGACCTGCAGGACGCCGTCAAGGACGCGGACCTGGTGATCTTCGCCACCCCGGTCGGCGCCGTGGCCGCCGCCGCCGCCCTGGCGGCCCCGGCCTACAAGGCAGGCGCGGTGATCTCCGACGTCGGCTCGGTCAAGGCCGCCACCGGCCAGGCCATGCGCGACAGCGCCCCTGCTAACGTCTTCGTCATCCCTGGCCACCCCATCGCCGGCACCGAGCATTCGGGCCCCGACGCGGGTTTCGCCGAACTGTTCCAGAACCGCTGGACCATCCTGACCCCTGCCGCCTCGCAAGACGCCGGTTATGCTGACGCAACGGATCGGCTGACAGCCTTCTGGACCGCGCTCGGCGCCAGGGTCGAGACCATGGACGAGCAGCACCACGACCTGGTTCTGGCCGTCACCAGCCACCTGCCCCACCTGATCGCCTACAACATCGTCGGCACGGCGGCGGACCTGGAGGAGGTGACCCAGGCCGAGGTGATGAAATACTCTGCCGGCGGCTTCCGCGACTTCACCCGTATCGCGGCCTCGGACCCGGTGATGTGGCGCGACGTCTTTCTCAACAACAAGGATGCGGTGCTGGAAATCCTGGGCCGCTTCACCGAGGACCTGCAGGCCCTGTCGCGCGCCATCCGCTGGGGCGACGGCGACAAGCTGCAGGACCTGTTCACCCGCACCCGCGCCATCCGCCGTGGCATCATCGAAGCGGGCCAGGAAACGGCTGAGCCTGATTTTGGCCGTCATCATGGCATAGCGCCTGCCGATAAGACGCAGGGGTAGGGGCTCCGATGCCGCACGATCACGACCATCCGCACGAGCATGACCACGATCATGAGCACGAGGCGCATGACCATGCGCACGATGACGATCATGACCATGACGACCATGATCATGAAGACAACGACGATCACGACCATGATCATCATGACCACGCGCACGCTCATGGACATGGCCACGGCCATCATCACCACCATCACGCCCCGCCCGGCGGGATCGGCGACTGGCGCTATCTGATCGGCATCGGCCTGAACCTGGCCTTCGTCATCGCCGAGGCCATCGCGGGTGTGCTGTCCAACTCCACGGCCCTGTTCGCCGACGCCAGCCACAATCTGTCCGACGTGCTGGGCCTGGCCCTGGCGGGCGGCGCGGTCTGGCTGGCCAAGCGGCCCAGCGCCGAGCGCCGCACCTACGGTTTCGGCAAGGCCACCGTGTTCGCCGCCCTGATCAACGGCCTGATGCTGGTGTTCGCCTCCGGCGCCATCGTCTGGGAAGCCGTCGGCCGCTTCTTCTCGCCCGAACCGGTGCAGAGCACGACGGTGATGATCACCGCAGGCCTGGGCGTGCTGATCAACGGCGGCACCGCCCTGATGTTCATGCGCGACCGCGAGAACGACACCAACGTCAAGGCCGCCTTCATGCACATGGCCGCCGACGCGGTGATTTCGGTGGGCGTGATCGTGGCCGGCCTGCTGGTGCTGCTGACCGGCGCGACCTGGATCGACCCCGCCGCCTCCATCATCCTGGTGCTGGTGATCCTGTACGGCACCTGGGGTCTGCTGCGCGACGCGATGGACATGGCGCTGGACGCCGCGCCCCGCAACATCGACGTCAAGGCCGTGCGCGCCTACCTGTGCAAGCAGCCCGGCGTGACCGAGGTGCACGACCTGCACATCTGGGCCATGGGCGCATCGTCATCGGCCATGACCGCGCACCTGGTCATGCCCGAAATGTCCAACAACGACCCCTTCCTGCAGAAGCTGTGCAAGACGATGGAGCGGCGCTTCAACATCGAGCACGCCACATTCCAGATCGAACGCCAGGGCTTCGACTGCCACCCGGATCATCACTGAGCCGCTGCGCGGCTCAGTGAATCTTTGTGCGCTAGCGCCTAGCGGCTGCTTGAGCGCGTTTGTCCCGCGCTAAACTATGCCCGCAAGCGCCAAGGCCGCCGCGCCTGCCAGCATCCAGAGCGGGTTCAGGCGGGTGCGCCAGAGCAGGATGGCGGAGGCGGCGGTGAGGGCCACGCCTCTCCAGTCGGCCGCGGCGCCCTTGGCCAGCAGATAACCGGACGAGCCGATCAGCCCCACCACCACCGGCGCCATGCCTGCCGCGACGATGGCGCGCCAGGGCCGGTCGCGGAACCGGTCCCACACGCGGGTGACGCTGTAGACGATCACGCTGGAGGGCCCGACCATCGCCAGGGTCGCGACAGCCGCGCCCATCAGCCCCGCTACGCGCCAGCCGACCAGGGTGGCGATCAGCATGTTCGGACCGGGGGTGGCCTGAGCCACGGCGAACAGTTCGGCGAACTCGCGGTCGCTCATCCAGCCTGAGACCTCCACCACCTGGCGGTGGATTTCCGGCGTCACGGCGTTGACCCCGCCGATGGCCAGGATCGACAGCAGCAGGAAGTGCTGGGTGACCGACGCCAGCGGCGAAGGGGTTGGGGTCATCGCGCCCGCCTCGTCCAGGCGATGGCCGCGCCCGCCGGGGCCATGACCAACAGCACGACGATCAGCGGCCAATGCAGGAAGCCTGCCGCCAGCAGGGTGGCCAGGGCCACCGGCAGGGCCAGCACCCAGTCCTTGCGCAGGATCGGCTCAGCCATCTTCAGCGCGGCGCCGATGATCAGGCCGGAGGCCGCGGAGGCCGTGGCGTTCATGGCGTGAGCCACCATGGGAATGGAGGCGTAGTGCAGATAGAGCGCCGCCAGGGCCACCGAAAGGGCGGCGGGCGCGACGATCATCCCCGCCAGCGCCGCCAGCGAACCGGTCCAGCCCCGGAACCTCTGGCCCACCGCCACCGAGACATTGACGATGTTGGCGCCCGGCAGGAACTGGCAGACCCCGAGGATCTCGACGAACTCGTCCGGCGTCAGCCAGCGCGTCTCCTCCACCAGCATCCGCCGGCCCATGACGAACACCCCGCCGAAGCCGCGCAGGCTGGCCCCCAGGAAGGCGAGGAACAGCTCCAGTTCGGTAGGGCGTGGCGGCGCAGAGCTGGCGGCTGAGGTTTGGCTCATGCCCCTCCCTAGCCGATCACTCGGTCTTGAGAAACTCGGCCGTCGCCTCGATCGCTTCGACCAGCCCCACGCGCTTCAGCTCCACGCCTTCGGGCAGGCTGGAGAACAGCCGCGTCGGGGCGGCGGCGTCGAGCATGACGAACACGCCCTTGTCGTCGGCGCGGCGGATCAGGCGGCCGAAGGCCTGGGAGACGCGGGCGCGGGCGATGGCGTCGTCATAGCCCTTGCCGCCGAACCGCTGGCGGCGGGCCTTGTGCAGGATGTCGGGACGGGGCCAGGGCACCCGGTCGAACACCAGCAAGCGCAGCGAGCGGCCCGGCACGTCTACACCATCCCTGACGGCATCGGTGCCGAACAGGCAGCTGTTCTCCTCGGCGCGGAAGATGTCGACCAGGGCCCCGACCTCCAGCGGATCGACGTGCTGGGCGTAGAGCGGCAGGCCTTTTTCAGCCAGCGGGGCCGCCAGCCGGTCGTAGACGGCGCGCAGGCGGCGGATGGCGGTGAACAGGCCCAGCCCCCCGCCCCCAGCGGCCAAGAAAAGTTCGCGCATGGCGGCGGCGACCTGGCGCGGGTCTTCCCTGCCGACATCGGTGACAACGAAGGCGCGGGCGTTCTTGGCGTAGTCGAAGGGCGACGCCAGCTTCAGGGTCTTGGGCCGGTCGGGCAGGCGGGCGGCGCCGGTGCGCATCTCGGCCAGGGCGAAGGGATCGTCCAGCGCCGGATCGGCCAGGGTCGCGCTGGTCACCAGCACCCCGTGCGCGGGGGCCAGCACCGCCGCGCGCAGCGGCTCGGTCGGGTCGACCCAATGGCGGCGGTAGGCGGCGTCCACCACCCGGCCAAAGGCGTAGGTGGACTCGAACCAGTCGACGAAATCGGGGTCGTCTTCGGAGTCCTCGTCGATGGCCCGCAGCATCGAGCGCCAGGCCGGCAGGGTCATGCGCGCGCGGCGGTCCAGGCCCCGCAACGCGCCCTCGATCCGCCCGCGTTCGCTCGGCGGCAGGGTCTCGGCCTCCTCGTCGAGGATGTCTTCCAGATGGCGCGCCAGGGCCAGCAGCGGCGCCTCGATCTCGGCCAGGGCGCGGGCGGCGGCGCGAGCGGTCTCGCGCACCAGATCGAGCGCCGGGCGGGCGGCGCATTCCTGGCCCATGTCGGAAGGCTCGGCGCGGGCGCGCAGCTGCTCGATCACGGTGACCAGGAACTGCTCGATGGGGCCGATCGGATTGACCTCGCCGGTCGCCGGCGCGATGCGCCCGGACCACTGCTCGCCTGGCAGAGCGGCGGCGCCGCGGATCGCCTGGTGCAGGCTCTGCTTGGCGTCCTCGCGGTCGCCCAGCATATCCATCAGCCGCTGCTCCAGCCCGCGGCCCCGGCGGCCCCGGCCCTCGGGACCACGGATCCAGCGGCGCAGCTCGGCGGTCTCCTGGCCGGACAGGGCAGCGGAAAAGGCGCTGTCGGCGGCGTCGAACAGGTGGTGGCCTTCGTCGAACACAATCCGTTTCAGAGAGGTCGACTCGCCGTCGGTCTTGCCGCCCCGCGCCGCGCGGGCGCCGTCGAAGGCGGCCTGGGTCAGAACCAGGGCATGGTTGGCGATGACGATGTCGGCCCGCTTGGACGCCCGCACCGACTTTTCGATGAAACACGCCCGATAATGCAGGCAGCCGGCGTGGATGCATTCCCCGCGCCGGTCCACCAGGTTGGCGGCGCTGGCCTGGGCCCCGGCGCCGACCGCGAACAGGGTCGGCAGCCAGGCGGGGAAGTCGCCGCCGGTCATGTCGCCGTCGCGGGTGGCGCGGGCCCAGCGGGCGGCGAGCGCCATGCCGATCAGGTCGCCGTTGCCCAGTTGTGCAGCGTTCACCGCTTCCTGCAGATTGAGCAGGCAGAGGTAGTTCTCGCGGCCCTTGCGGACCACGGCCTTGCGCGCACGGATGGCGGGGTCGGGATAGATGGCGTGGCTCTCGCGCTCGATCTGGCGCTGCAGGGCGCGGGTGTAGGTGGAGACCCAGACGGCGGGGCCGTTGGCCTCGGCCCAGAGGCTGGCGGGGGCCAGATAGGCCATGGTCTTGCCAACCCCGGTGCCGGCCTCGGCCAGCATCATGCGCGGCTCGCCCTCGCGCTCGCGCGGCTGGAAGGCGTAGGCGGCCTCGCCGGCGAACTCCGCCTGGGTCGGGCGCGCTTCGTCCAGGCCCGCGCGGGCCAGCAGCTCCAACAGCCGCGCCCTGGCCGCCTCGGGCTCGATGGGCTTGGTGCCGGATTCGCCCGGCGGCGCCTGGTCCTCCCACTCGGGAATGCGGCCCCAGACCTCCAGGCCCGAACCCCGGAAACCGTCGCGCACGGGCTTGGAGCGGAGGGCGGTGATCACGGCCGGACCCCAGGACCAGCCGACGCGGCCCATGGTCTCGGCCAGGGCGAGGGCTTCTTCGCGGGTGGGCCAGGGCTGGTCGGCGATCTCGGTCAGGAGCTGGCGGGCGGCGAGCTGCAGGGTCGCGGCCTGTTCGGCGGCGGTCTTGGGCTCGGGCAGGCCGAGGGCCTGGGCCAGACCGACGGCGGAGGGGGCGGTGAAGCGGGCCGGACGGACGAAGGCGTAGAGCTCCAGCGCGTCGAACAGGTCGCGCGAGCGCGGCGGCGCCGACAGGCCCATGCGCCGGGCGGTCAGGCTGGCGTGGGCCACCAGCACCGAGGACTGCTCCATCAGCTCACGGGCGTCGGGCGGACGCACGGCGCGGGCGCCCGCGCCATCGGCGATGGCGCACTTGGGGCCCGGCAGGACCACCAGGGCGGGCGCGAGATCGAGGGCGGAGGAGAGCGCGTTCACGACTCTCTAGGTAGCCGCTTCACGGATGAAACGGAACAGGAACATGCTATATGCGAGATCACGATGCTGGCCGAAACCATCCCTGCCGATCTGGACGTCCTGCCCCCGCGCTTCATGGCGTGGTTCGACGGCCGTGGCTGGTCGCCGCGCCGGCATCAGCTGGAGATGGTGGACAAGGCGCGGGCGGGATCGAGC
>CAIYVC010000163.1 GCA_903929535.1 uncultured Caulobacteraceae bacterium
ACCTTTCGTCTGTTCGGCAACATGCTGGGCGGGCACGTGGTGCTGGCCATCTTCGGCAGCTTCGTCGCGGCGCTGGGCGCCTACGCCCTGTCGACGGGCGGCGCGGCCTATGCGGCCCTGATCCCCTCCGTCCTGTCCTTCACCATGGTGGTCGCTCTGACCGCCCTAGAGCTGATCGTCGGTTTTCTACAGGCCTTCGTTTTCGCGGCGCTGGCCTGCGTGTACCTCAACGACGTCGTCAATCTCGGCCACGGCCACTAGGCGGCGTTTCCACCTCTCCACCCAATCCCAAAGGGAGCACTACAAATGGACGTTCACGCCGCTAAGTACATCGGAGCTGGCCTTGCCATGCTCGGCATGATCGGCGCCGGTATCGGCCTCGGCAACCTGTTCGGCAGCTACCTGCAGGGCGCCCTGCGCAACCCGTCGGCCGCCGCCGGCGAGCGCCCCATGCTGTTCCTCGGCATGGCCCTGACCGAAGCGCTGGGCATCTTCGCCCTCGTCATCGCCTTCATCATCCTGTTCGTCTAAGCGGAAGCCGCGTCCATGGCCGACCAACCCGCTCCCAGCCCGGAAGGCGCCGCCCCTCAGGGGACGACCGCCTCCACGGAAGCTCAGGGCAAAGGCGCCGCGGGCGGACTGCCGCAATTCGACCCGTCCTGGTGGGCGGGTCAGATCGTCTGGCTGCTGGTCATCTTCGCCGTGCTCTATGTGGTGCTGGCCAAGGTGCTGCTGCCCAAGCTCGGCGGAACCATCGACGCCCGTGAAGGCAAGATCGCCGGCGACATCGCCGACGCCCGCGCCCTGAAGCTGGAAGCCGAGGCGCAAGCCGCCAAGGCCGCCGCCGAGATGAACGACGCCCGGGCCAAGGCCCAAAAGCTGGGCGCCGACGCCAAGGCCAAGTCCGCCGCCGAGGCGGCTGAACGCCAGAAGGCCGAGGAAGCTAAGCTCAACGAACGCCTGTCGGTGGCGGAAGGCGAAATCCGCGCCGCCCGCGACCAGGCCATGACCAACGTCCGCGGCATCGCCGTGGAGACGGCCCAGGCGATCGTCGAGAAACTGTCCGGGACCAAGGCCACCAAGGCCGATGTCGAGGCGGCTCTGGCCGGCCGCGGCGCTTAAGGAACGTACGGCGATGGAACTCCTGCAAGATGCGGAATTCTGGACCGGCCTGGCGCTGGTGGTGTTCGTCCTGTTGCTGGTGGCCCTGAAGGTCCCCGGCGCGGCGGGCAAGGCTCTGGACGCCGCGGCGGCCAAGATCCAGGCCGACCTGGACGAAGCCAAGCATCTGCGTGAGGAGGCTCAAGCACTGCTGGAGTCGCTGAAGGCTCAGCGCGAACAGACCGAAAAGCTGGCCGGCGAGATGCTGGCCAACGCCAAGGCCGAGGCCAAGCGCCTGGAAGTTGAAGCCAAGGCCAAGCTGGAAGAACAGATCAAGCGCCGCGCCGAACTGGCCGAGCGCCGGATCGCCAACGCCGAGGCTCAGGCCGCCGCCGAAGTGCGCGCCGCCGCCGCCGACCTGGCGACCCAGATGGCCGAGGGCGTGCTCAGCGCCCGGTTAGCCGGCGCCAAGTCCGACCCGCTGGTGGACGCGGCGACCCAGCAGATCGCCGAACGGCTGAAGGCCTAGTTCTTCAGGATATCGAACGGATCAAACGCCCGCGCTCACGCGCGGGCGTTTTTCGTTTCAGCCCTTGTGGCGGCCGCGGATCATGCGGCGGCGGGCGCGGCCGGCGAAACGCCAGCGGCGGGGCAGAATGAGACGCTCGGTGCGCAGCAGCTGCTGCCAGGCCACCGGCATCACCTCGGGTTCGCGGCGCAGCAGACGGCGCAGGGGGAAGACCATCCGGGGGTGGCGGCGCTGCACGCGGATGAAGGTCCGGCGCGCGGAATAGGACGTCCGCAGCACCAGGATCAGGCCCGCCACCAGGATGACGAGACCGGGCATGTGCAGCGGCAGGGGCAAGAACTCCAGCGCCGTGCCGATCGCGATCAGGACAAAGCCGACGCCCAGGACAGCCCACCTTACACCGCGCCGGGCCGCGGCCCGGGCGGGGGCGGTCTCCTGACGGACGGACGATAGGATCGACTGAACGGACATCGTTACCCTGAGGCCCCGATCTTGGGGCCGCGGACGTTAGCAATTGGAGAATAGGATCGCGGCCAAAGGATGGTCGCATGTCCAGCAAACTCTATACACCCAGGTAGGGGCTTTGCAGCAAAGTTTAAGAGGCGCTGATTTCTATTCCGCGGCGAGTGGCAAAGGCGCCGCAGGCGGGGTCCATTTCAGGCGCGGTTTGCGCGCCGCGAGGGTCTCGTCCAGGCGCCGCAGGGGGGCCGAAACAGGGGCCGCCTTGAACCGCTCCAGCGCTTCGGTATCGTCTTTGGCGGAGAGGGCGTCCGTCGCCAGGCGCCGCAGGGCGGCGCAGAACCGGTCGAGCTCGGCCTTGGACTCCGTCTCGGTGGGCTCGATCAGCATGGCCCCGTGCACCACCAGCGGGAAATACATGGTCATGGGGTGGAAACCCTCGTCGATCATGGCCTTGGCGAAGTCCAGGGTGGTAACGCCGGTCCCCTCCAGCCAGGCATCGTCGAACAGAGCCTCGTGCATGCAGGGGCCATCGGGGAAGGCGGGGCTCATCAGGTCCTGCAGGCGCGCCTTGACGTAGTTGGCGTTGAGCACCGCGTCCTCCGCCACCTGGCGAAGACCATCCGAGCCGTGGCTCAGCATGTAGGCGTAGGCGCGCACGAACATGCCCATCTGACCGTGGAAGGCGCTGAGGCGGCCGAAGGCCTGAGCGGCAGGGCCTTCACGCGCCTCAATCAGCCGGTAGTCGCCGCCCTCGCTGACGATCCAGGGCTGAGGCGCGAACGGCGCCAGGGCCGCCGAAAGCACCACGGGGCCCGCGCCCGGCCCGCCGCCGCCGTGTGGGGTGGAGAATGTCTTGTGCAGGTTGATGTGCATGGCGTCGACGCCGAGATCGCCCGGACGCACCTTGCCGACGATGGCGTTGAAGTTGGCGCCGTCGCAGTAGAAGTAGGCCCCGGCGGCGTGGGTCAGGCGGGCGATCTCGATGACATCGCGCTCGAACAGGCCGCAGGTGTTGGGGTTGGTGACCATGATGGCCGCCACATCGGGCCCGAGCTTGGACTCCAGATCGGCGAGATCGACGCGCCCGTCCGTGGTCTGAGCAATCTCCTCGACAACATAACCGGCGAAGGCGGCGGTGGCGGGGTTGGTGCCGTGGGCGGAGGTGGGGACCAGCACCCGCTTCCTGGCGTCGCCGCGGGCTTCGTGGGCGGCGCGGATGGCCAACAGGCCGCACAACTCGCCGTGAGCCCCGGCCTTGGGCGGCAGGGCGACGGCGGGCATGCCGGTCAGGGTCTTCAGCCAATGGGCCAGCCGGTCCATCAGGGCGATAGCGCCCTGCACGGACGATTGCGGCTGCAGAGGGTGGATGTCGCCGAAGCCGGGCAGACGGGCCAGCTTCTCGTTGAGCCGCGGGTTGTGTTTCATGGTGCAGGAGCCCAGCGGATAGAGGGCCAGGTCGATGGCGTGGTTCTTCTGCGACAGACGCACGTAGTGGCGCAGGGTCTCCGGCTCCGACAGGCCGGGCAGACCAATCGGCGTGGTGCGGACCAGATCACCCAGGTCGTCGGCCGCGCCGGGGGCGGCGTCCGGCAGATCGACGCCGGTCTTGGACCAGCCGCCCAGCTCGAAGATCAGAGGTTCGTACTGCAGCAGGCCCACGGCCCGGTCCTCGGGCGCGGTCTGCGAGGTGGTTTCGGGACGGGTGGGGCGGCCCACGGTCTGCATGCTCATGACACCGCTCCGGTCTCGGGCGACAGGGTGCCGGTCAGGGCTGCGCATAGTCTGTCGATGTCGCCGTCGGGCGTGGTTTCGGTGACGGCCAGCAGCAGCACGTCGTCCATCCCCGCCTGTGGATCGATCCGCGAATAGGGCACCCCGCTGAGGATGCCGGAAGCCGCCAGCGCCTCGACCGCATCGTCTGCGTTCATGGGCAGGCGCACGGCCAGTTCGTTGAAGAAGCGGCTGGTCAGAACCTGCACGCCCGGCACGCCCTGCAGCGCCGTCTTCAGTCGCCGGGCCTTCAGGTGATTGATCAGGGCCAGCCGGCGCAATCCCTCTTCGCCCAGCAGGCTCATGTGGACGGTGAAGGCCAGGGCGCAGAGGCCCGAGTTGGTGCAGATGTTGGAAGTCGCCTTGTCGCGGCGAATATGCTGCTCGCGGGTGGAGAGGGTCAGCACGAACCCGCGCCGGCCCTCGGCGTCCACGGTCTCGCCGCAGAGGCGCCCCGGCATCTGGCGCACCAGCTTCTCGCGCACGGCGAACAGACCGACGTAGGGGCCGCCGAAGTTCAGCCCGTTGCCGATCGACTGGCCCTCGGCCACGGCGATGTCGGCGCCCATCTCGCCCGGAGACTTGAGCAGGCCGTAGGACACCGCCTCGGTTGTCACCACGATCAGCAGGGCGCCGGCGGCATGGGCGGCCTCAGCGATGGCGGAAACGTCGGTCACCTGACCGAACACATTGGGGGTCTGCACCACCACGCAGGCGGTGTCGGCATCGATGGCGGCGATCACGGCGGCTTCAGCGTCTACGGTGGCGGTCAGACGCTCGATCTGGATGCCCGCGACCTGGGCCAGGGTGCGGGTGGTCTCAGCGTAGTGCGGGTGCAGGCCACCGGACAGGACCGCCCTGGTCCGCCGCGTGACGCGGGACGCCATCATCACCGCCTCGGCGCAGCCGGTGGAGCCGTCGTACATGGAGGCATTGGCCACATCCATGCCTGTCAGCGCCGCGACCTGGGTCTGGAACTCGAACAGCACCTGCAGCGTGCCCTGGGCGATCTCGGGCTGGTAGGGCGTGTAGCTGGTCAGGAACTCCGAGCGCTGGATGATATGGTCGACGCTGGCCGGTACGTGATGGCGGTAGGCGCCCGCGCCGCAGAAGAAGGGGCCCGAGCCCGCCGTGCGGTTCCTGGCCGCCAGCCCCGCCAGCTCGCGCTCGACCTCCAGCTCCCCCTGATGGCGCGGCAGCTCCACCGGCCCCTTGAGCCGAGCCGAAGCCGGGGTGTCACTGAACAGGGCGTCGATGTCGGCGGCGCCGATGACGCCCAGCATCTCGGCGCGGTCGTCGGCGGTCAGGGGCAGGTAGCGCATGGGAATCCTAGAGGGTGTCGAGGAAGGCTTCGTAGGCGGTGCGGTCCATCAGAGCGTCGATCTGGGCCTTGTCGGAGACCTTGATGCGGACGATCCAAGCGTCCTTCTCGGGGTCCTGATTGACCATCTCGGGGGTGTCGGGCAGGGCGGTATTGGCCTCGGTCACCTCGCCGGCGATGGGGGCGTAGACGTCGGAAGCGGCCTTGACGCTCTCGACCACCGCCATGGCGTCGCCGGGCTTCAGCGCCTTGCCCACGTCCGGCAGTTCGACGAACACCACATCGCCCAGCTGTTCGGCGGCGTAGGCGGTAATGCCGACGGTGGCGATGTCGCCGTCCAGCGAGACCCACTCGTGATCCTTGGTGAAACGCATGACGGGCTCCTCAAACTTTGCGGGCGTAGTGATGGGGGACGAAGGGCAGGGCGGCGACCTCGGCGGGCTGAGGCTTGCCGCGGACGATGACATTCAGCCGAGTCCCTATGGCGGAAAACGCAGGCGGAACGAATCCGAGCGCGATCGGGGCAGACAGGCTGGGGGAAAAGCCGCCGCTGGTGACCTTGCCGATCACGGCGCCGGAGGCGTCGGCGATCTCGGCCCCCTCGCGGGCGGGCGCGCCCTGGACCTTCAGGCCTACACGGACGCGGGTCAGGCTTCCCGCCAGTTCGCGCTGTATGCGGGGGCCGCCGGGGAAATCCCCAGCCTCGCGGCGGCGCTTGGACAGGGCGAAGGTCAGGCCCGCCTCGACAGGCGAGATGGTCTCGTCCAGGTCGTGGCCATAAAGCGGCAGGCCCGCTTCCAGCCGCAGCGAGTCGCGGGCGCCGAGACCGACAGCGCGCACCCGGTCGTCCTGTAGCAGGCGGGCCCAGAGCGCGGGTGCCTTGGCGGCCGGGAACAGGATCTCGTAGCCGTCTTCGCCGGTATAGCCGGAGCGCGAGACGGCTGCCTTTTCGCCCAGGAGGGTGAATCGGGCGGTCTGCATGAAGCCGAGGTCGGCGGCCTCGGGAACCAGCGCGGCGAACACGGCGGCGGCCTCTGGGCCCTGCAGGGCGATCAAGGCGTCGTCGGCGAGCGGCGTCAGCACGGCCACGCCGCCAAGAGTCTTCTCGATCAGCGCGAAGTCGCCGTCCTTGGTTCCGGCGTTGACCACCAGATAGAGCAGGCCCTGTTTGTCGTCGGGAATAGGACGCGCGATCATCAGGTCGTCGACGATCCCGCCGCTCTCGTTAAGCAGGAAGGTGTAGCGCTGTCCGCCGCGCTTCAGCCCCGCGATGTCGCCGGGAACCAGGCGTTCCAAGGCGGAGGCTATGGCGGCATGGTCGGCTTCCGGGTCGCCCGAAGGCGCCACGAGCGTCAGCAGGGCCGGACCCATGTGCGAGACGTCGAACAGGCCCACGTGCTCGCGGGTCCAGCGGTGCTCGGCCAGGACGCCATCGCGGTACTGCACTGGCATCTCGTACCCGGCGAAGGGGACGAACTTGGCGCCGAGCGCCTGATGGCTTTCGTAAAGGGGAGTGCGCTTCAGCGGCTGATGGGTCATCCGGGCTCCAGGTCTCGCGTGGGCGCGCCGGGCGGGGATTCCGCCTGATCGCACACCCCCGCTGTCCTTGGGCCTGAGAGATTCCGAGCCAGAAGGCCCTTGCTCCGTCGGCGAGCCCCCTCGAACAAGGCGGCTTCTTTCCAGCGTGACTTAGCTTTTCGCGGTCCTTTTGCCTGAGCGTTTCCGGGGTGGTTGCGCCTTCGGCTCCGGACTCAGGGTCCGGTCTCTCCCGCGAGAGCAAGGTCAGGGTGGGCTTGGGCCGGGACGGAGTCAACCGAGGCCGCGCAACTCATTCGCCGTTCAGATGTTCGAACCGGAGGGCAGCATCAAGGACCGACAGGTGACCCCATGAAGCGTATCCTTCTCAGTCTCTTCGCCGCCGCCACCATTTCAAGCGCAGCCGCTCCCGCCTTCGCGCAAGGGCCGCGCCCCAGCGACTGGGTTCCGCTCGCTCAACGCCAGCTAGACACCTCGCGGATGATCGACAACGGCGTAGCCAGCGGCCGTCTGACCGATCTGCAGGCGAAGGACTTGCGCGACCAGTTCAAAGGCCTGCTCAAGCTGGAGGACGACTACCGCAAGACCGGCCTGACCCTGAAGCAGCGCGAAGATCTGCAGGCCCGCTACGACACACTGTCGATCCGTCTGCGGGTCGATATCGAAACGGCGGGGGGCGCGACCTATCTGCCGGCCGGGACGCCCGACCCCTAGCCATTGCGGTTCCGCCCCGATCCATGCTTTGCAGGCGGCGTCGAATGACCCGCTGAGGTGAGGATCGGATGCTGCCGGGGGCTTCTGCAAACGCCCAGGCCCTGTTCGCCGAAGGGGCGCAGCACCACCAAGCCGGACGGCTGTCGGACGCCGAGCGCTGCTACCGCCAAGCGATCACCGCCGATCCGCGCCATCCGGACGCCCTGCACTGGCTGGGCGTGCTCGCGGGGGAGGCGCAGCGTCCCGACATCGCCCTGCAGCTGATCGATCAGGCCATCGCTGCCCGGCCGATCTTCTCCGAAGCCTTGACCCACCGCGCTGTGGCTCTGCTGGCGCTCGGCCGGATGCCGGAGGCGGCGGAAAGCTACCGCCGCGCGGTCGCTCAGCAGCGCGACAATGTGCAAGCCTGGTACGGGCTGGGCGGAACGCTGCGCGAGCTCGATGACCTCGACGGCTCGATCTCCGCCTACCGCCGGGCCATCGCCCTGGCGCCGCGCTACGCCGAGGCCCACAACAACCTTGGTGTCAGCCTGCAGAAGCATGGCCGGATCGAGGAGGCGACCGCCGCCTATCGCGAAGCGCTGGCCCTGGCGCCGCAGTACGCCCAGATGCACTACAACCTCGGGTCAGCCCTGATGCTTCAGCGCGACCTGGATGGGGCGCTGGCGGGATTCGACAAGGCGCTGGAGCTGCAGCCTGCCTACGCCGAGGCGATGGGCAATCGGCTGCTGTGCCTGAACTACCGCGCCGAGGTTTCGCCCGAGCAACTGCTGACGGCGCACCAGGAATGGGAACAGCGCTATGGCGGCAGGCCTCGTCCGTCGGCGTCGTCCTATCCCCACGCGCGCGATCCGGATCGGCGGCTGCGCATCGGCTATGTCTCTGGCGACTTCCAGACCCATCCGGTCAGCTACTTCCTGACCAACGTCCTGGCCGCGCACGACAAGCAGGCGGTGGAGGTGTTCTGCTATTCCAACAGCGCCTTCACCGACGGGGCGACCCTGCGCCTGCAGAGCCTGGCCGATCACTGGCGCATGATCGCCAACGCTTCGGATGAGGCGGCGGCGGCGGCGATCCGCAAGGACGGCGTCGACATCCTGGTGGACCTCTCCGGGCACACCGACAAGAACCGCCTGACCCTGTTCGGCCTGCGCCCCGCGCCGGTGCAGGCGTCCTGGCTGGGCTACCCGGGGACCACGGGACTGGCCGCCTTCGACTATCTGGTGATGGACGCCGACACCGTACCCGAGCGCGCCGAGCGGTGGTGTTCGGAGGCGGTGGTGCGTCTGCCGCACGGGCGGTTCTGCTACGCGCCGCCGGACTATGCGCCCGACCCGGTGGGGCCGGCGTCGAAACAGGCGCGGCCGGTCACCTTCGGCAGCTTCAACAACATCGCCAAGATCGGGCCGGACGTCGTGCGGCTGTGGGCCAGGGTGCTGGAGGCTGTTCCGGGCTCACGGCTGATCCTGAAGTGGAAGTCGCTGACCGAGCGCACCATCCGCCAGGACCTGCGGACCGCCTTCGAGGCGGCGGGCGTCGACCGTAAGCGGATCGATCTGCGCGGCGCCACGCCCCATCCCCAGATGCTGGCGGAATACCGCGAGGTCGATGTGGCGCTTGATCCCTTCCCCTTCTGCGGCGGCCTGACCAGCGCTGAGGCGTTGTGGATGGGGGTTCCAGTGGTGACCCTGCCCGGCGACCGCCCCGCTTCGCGCCAGACGTTGGGCTTTCTCAACACCATCGGCCTCGGCGGCCTGGCCGCTTCGTCCGAGGATGACTACGTCCGCATTGCTGTCGCTTTGGCGGGCGATCCTAAGCGCCGCGCAGAGCTGCGGGCAGACTTGCCGGCGCGGATGGCGGCTTCCCCCCTGTGCGACGGCGCCCAATTCACGCCCGGCTTGGAAACAGCCTACCGGCAGATGTGGCGGCGCTGGTGCGGGGGCGAACCGGCCACGACCCTGGACGTTCAACCCGCCGGATAGCCTCGGTGCGCGGCGTTGGGCCAGCGGAAGTTGGCGTAGGCCAGAGTCACGCCGAAACTCAACGCCCGCACCTGCCGCCACCAGCCGAACGGCAGGAACACAGCCTCGCCCGGCTCCAGCGTGAACTCATAGGCCCGCGCCCCGGCCAGAGAGGGGTCGCCGGCGACGTTCAGGTCGGGATCGTCGAGGTCGGTGATGCGGCTGAACACATGGCTGTCGTTCTGCAGACGACCGATCTCGGAGGCGGGCAGGATTTTGAACCGGCTCCTGCCGACGGCCTGGACGACTAGGGTGTTGATGATGTCGTGGTGCAACGGAGTGAGGGTTCCCGCCGGGCTGATCGACATGACGCCGCCGGGCTCGGCGCCCTTGGGGTCCAGCACGGCCTCCACGCTACCGATATCCTCCTGGAGCACAGCCAGGGCGTGCGCGTTGGCCGGGGCGTCATAGGTGGTCAGATAGGCCAGCTCGCCAGGAACGTCGGCGCCGATGCGATCGATGAAGGCGTCGAAGGCCATGCTCCGGGTCTGCGCCTCCGGCCCGCTTCCCTCCTGATATTGGATGATCCTTCCGCCGACCTGCTCTTTCAGATACCGGGGCGTCCATCGCTTCAGGGCCGGCCAGTCCGTCATGGCGTCTGTCAGGATCACCGGGCGCGCCAGGGCGTAGTGGTTTTCCAGGAAATCATCGCTGCTGACGGCTTGGCGCCGCTGGATGCCTGCCTTTGCTGGGGCCAGGTCGCGCTGCCGTTCTGTCGCCTCCAGCAGCCATTCCCGCTTGGCCAGGGCCAGGCGCAGGCGTGCGGTTTCGTCGATAGCGGGCGGGAGGGCGGGGGAGGCAGGGTCTTTGGGCGGCGGCACGGGCATGTCCGGAACCGCCGAGGCGTCGAAGGGCTGGGCGCGTAGCCGGGTGCGATGATCCTCCGAGAGGGCTTCGCCGGACGTGGCCAGGCCGCGGAAGTAGTGCTTCTGCCACTGTTCGGAGGGAGCGGTGGGCGGGGCCTGCTTCATCCGCTCATGGAAGGCGTCGCGCGAGCGGCTCCATTCCTCGAAGCGCGCCTGAAGCGCGGCCTCGCTCTCCAGCGGCTCATAGCGGGGGTTGAAGTCTTCCACCGCGCCGCGCTGAACGGGAAACAGGAAGCAGAAGGGCTCCATCGCCTCGAACCGCACTGGAACGTGCGGCCGGGTGAAGCGCCAGTTCATGGTGAAGGTGTAGGGCGACCAGTCGCTTTCGATCACGCCGCTGAGCGGGGCGATGGCGTCCTTGAATCGGTTGGGCGAGCCGGTGACCCACAGGTCCCAGCCCGGCGGAGTGCGCAATATGCCCTCGACGTGGAAGGTCAGGACGCCCTGGCCGAACAGCGACAGGGCCTTTGGCGGCGCGCCCGCGTCTGGGGTGACAGTGACGGCGTCAGCGCCCGTTCCTCCGTTCCAGACCGCTTCGAACCCGGTCGGGTTGAGAATCTCCCAGCCATGGGCATTGGCGATGTTCAGCGGCAGGCAGCGGTAGGCGAAGGCCTCGGGGGTGTCATCCATCCACGTCCGCGTCGCCGGGGCGGGGCGGATCAGGGGTTTCCAGCCGGAATGGAGGTAGCAGATCAGGTCCATGCCGCCCCCGCCGGTCCTACATCCGCTCTGGGGTCGCTATGCCGAGCAGGGCCAGGGTGGTTTCCATCTGCCGCAGGGTGGTCTGCGACAGCGCCAGGCGCGACGCACGCAGCTCTGGGGTCGGGGCGATCAGCACCGGGCAGGCGGCGTAGAACTTCGAGAATACCTGGGCCAGACGATAGGCGTGCTCGGCCAGGAAGTTGGGCGCGCGCTTGGCGTAGGCCTCGGTGAGGGCGGCGTCGAAGGCGTCCAGCGCCAGGGCCAGCTCGCGCTCGGCAGGTTCCTCGATGACGATGGGGCCGGCGGAATGGCCCTCAGCCTCGGCCCGGCGCAGCAGGGATTTGATGCGGACCGACTGGTACAGCAAATAGGGGCCGGTCTTGCCTTCGAAGCTGGTGAAGCGGTCCAGGTCGAAGATGTAGCTGGTGCCGCGGAAGTTCTGCAGATCGGCGAACTTGATGGCAGCGACGGCCACCTTGTGCGCCGTGCTCTCGAAATCTTCCGGCGACAGTTCGGCGCCGAGGCCGGCTTCGTGCAGACGCTGACGGGCCTTCTCGCGGGCCATCTCGATCAGGTCGTGCAGCTTCAGCACCCCGCCCTCGCGAGTCTTGAAAGGCTTGCCGTCCGGCCCGTTCATGGTGCCGAAGCCCAGATGCTCCAAGGCCCCCTCATGGGCGTAGCCCACGAGGTAGGAGGCGCGGAACACCTGCTCGAAATGGTCGGCCTGGCGCTGGTCGACGACGTAGAGGATCAACGCCGGATCGAAGCTTTCCTTGCGGTCCAGGATGGTGGCCAGGTCGGTGGTGCCGTACATGGCCGAGCCTTCGGAAGACACTACCAGCAGAGGCGGAAGCTCGCGCTTGTCGCCCTCACGGTTGATGCGCACGATCTGTGCGCTCTGGTCCTCGACCAGCAGGCCCTTGGCCTTGAGCTCCTCGACCATGCGCGCGATCAGCGGATCGGCGTCGCTCTCGCCCTTCCAGAGGTCGAACTCGACATCCAGCGCCTTGAACTCGCGCTTCAAGGCGGTCCGGCTGACCTCGACGAAATGGCGCCAGAGCCGCAAGTAGCCGCTCTTGCCCGACTGCAGAGCCATGGTCGCGCGGCGCGCCCTGTCCCGATAATCCTTGTCTTCCTTGGCCCGGCCGGCGGCCATCGGATAGAGGCGATCGAGCACGGCCAGGTCCAGGCCTTCGATCTCGCCATCGTCCTGCTCGGCGATCCGCGCCCATGCAGGGTTTTCGTCGGAGGCGGCGACGATCAGCAGACCCATCTGGAAGCCCCAGTCGCCGAAGTGGGCGTCGCCCAGCACCTCGTCGCCGAGGAATCGGAACAGGCGTTTCAGGGACTCGCCGATGATCGATGAGCGCAGGTGGCCCACATGCATCGGTTTGGCCACGTTGGGCCCGGCGTAGTCGATCAGCACCCGGCGGGGCTCGACCATGGGGGCGCCCGAACGCGGGTCGGCGGCGATCTCGCGGACTCGGGCGGTCAGGGTATCGCTGGTCAGGCGCATGTTGAGAAAGCCGGGGCCGGCGATCTCGAGCGAAGCCAGGCGCGGGTCGCCCTTCAGCCGCTCCAGCACGCCGGTGGCGATCTCGCGCGGATTGCGTCCGGCGGCCTTGGCGGCGGCCAGGGCGCCGTTGCTCTGGAAATCGGCCAGGTCGGGACGGTCGCTGACGGTGACGCGACCGTAGTCGGCGGACAAGCCTTCGGCGGCGAAGGCGGCGCTGACCGCTTCGCCGAGGGCCTGTTTCAGGTCGCTCATTGCTTGGCGGCGGGGCCCGTGGATGCGGTGGCCACGGCGTTCGGCCGGAAGCGCTTGCCGTCGCGGTTGAAGGCGACCATTTCCGGGGTCACGTCAAAGCCGATCAGGACCTCGAAGTTGGAGCCCGACACCGTGGCCTTGGCCCGCGGAATGCTGATGCCGTAGACCTTGTCGGTCACCAGGGTGCGGTCCTGGCCCGCCGGGAAACTGACCGGCAGGTTGAAGTATTCCTTGGCGATGATCTCCTGGTTGCGGTCGGTCACGGCCACCCAGTAGCGGTAGGTCTTGGACGAAGCGGTCGCCTGGGGCCCCTTGCCGAGGGCGAACAGGACTTCCATCTCCACCTTGATCGGATCGTCGCTCTTGTATTGGCAGCTGGAGGTCAGGCCTTGGATTTCACCCGTGTAGCCGACGGCGGCCGCCGCCTCGCGGTTGTCCTTCAGCTCGACGTAGCGCGCGGCGTCGTAGAGCACCTTCACGTAGGGGCAGGGGCCGGCATTGCGTAGCGCCGGCAGCGGCGCCTGCCTATCGCCCCATTCGTCCTCTTTCTTCTTCTTGGCGGCCGGATCGTCATCCGGGTCGCCACCGCCGCCTTGCTGACCGCCGCCACGGGGCCCGCCCTGGGCATGGGCATGGGGGGTCGGCAGCGAGGTCCAGGCGAGGACCAGAGCAAGGGCGCAGAGGAGGGGGCGGCGCATGGGGCGCTCCACGAAGACAAGGGAGGCGGGAAGACCCGCTTACACGGTTGTGCTAGTTGATGGCTTTGATACCGGCTTCTCTGCTTCGCCGCAACGCGCGCCCGCCGCGCCCGGTCGCATAAGCCGCAGTTTCTGTATGGATTTGCCGCGATGAACGTCTTGGTTCGGCCTTCGCTGAAGGTGCTGCTGGCCAGCCCCCGCGGCTTTTGCGCGGGCGTGGAGCGGGCGATCCAGATCGTCGAGCGCGCCATCACCAAATACGGCGCGCCCATCTATGTGCGTCACGAGATCGTCCATAACTCCTATGTGGTTGAACGGCTGAAGGGGCTAGGGGCCGTATTCATCGACAATGTCGAGGACTGCCCGTCCGACCGGCCGCTGGTGTTTTCCGCTCACGGCGTGCCCAAGTCGGTGCCGGCGGAGGCGGATCAACGCGGGGTCTTCTATCTGGACGCCACCTGCCCGCTGGTCTCCAAGGTGCATATCGAAACCCAGCGTCACTTCGAGGACGGCCTGCATGTGCTGCTGATCGGCCATGCCGGGCATCCTGAGGTGCTGGGCACCATGGGGCAGCTGCCGCCGGGGGCGGTGACCCTGATCCAGACGGTGGCGGACGCCGCCGCCTTCCCGCCCGAAGACGCCGGCCGGCTGGCCTTCGTCACCCAGACCACTCTGTCGCTGGACGACGCCGCCGAGATCGTGGCGGCGCTGCAGGCGCGTTTCCCGGGTATCGCCGGGCCGATCAAGGAAGACATCTGCTACGCCACCACCAACCGTCAGGAGGCGATCAAGCGGATGGCCGAGCCTTGCGACCTGGTCCTGGTGGTGGGCTCGCCGACCTCATCCAATTCCCTGCGGCTGGTGGAAGTGGCCATGCGCGCCGGCGCCCGCGACGCCAAGCTGATCGACGACGCTTCGCAGATCGACTGGAGCTGGCTCGACGAGGTCGGCGTGATCGGCCTGACGGCGGGCGCCTCGGCGCCGGAAGTGCTGGTGGAGGGCGTGATCGCCGCCTTGCGCACCCGCTACGATCTGGAGGTCGAGGAAGTCAGCCCGACCCGCGAGAACGTCACCTTCAAGCTGCCGAGGGCTTTGCTGGACTAAGCCTGCTGCTGGGACCGCCGCCAGCGTGCGCGCAGGATGGCGGGCCGTTCGGGATGGCGCTCGTCCAGGAAGGTCGCCTCGATCACCCGGTCGGCGCGGAAATGGCGGAAGTCCGCGCGCAGCTCGCACCAGGCGACCAGAAGCCGCGCATAGTCCAGATAGCCGATGGCGATGGGCCAGATCTTGCGCTCGCTCTCGCGACCGTCCTCGGCGCGGTAGCGCAGGTGCAGCTTGCGGCCCGCATGGATGGCCTGGCGCACCGCCGACAGGTCGAGCCCGTCGGGGGCGGACGGCGTGTAGGGATTGGGGCCATGCACCGCTGGGTCGAGGATCAGGGGGCGCAGCCGCTCGGGCACGGCGGTGAGGATCTTTGCCGCCAGGTCCTGGGCCGCGCGCGCCAGCACGGGATCGCCGCCCCGCACCGCCACCCATTGGGCGCCCAGCACCGCCGCCTCGATCTCGTCCGGCGTCAGCATCAGCGGCGGCAGGTCGAAGCCCCCCTCCAGCACATAGCCCACGCCCGCCTCGCCCCGGATCGGCACCCGCTGGCCCATCAGGGTGGCGATGTCGCGATAGACAGTGCGCTTGGAGGTTTCCAACTCGGCGGCGATGGCGTCGGCGGTGTGCGGCCCGCGCCCCCGGCGAAGGATCTGGATGATCTGGAACAGGCGGTCTGCGCGTCTCATCCGGTTACCTTGGCGGCATCATGCTGACAGTATGGTGGCAGCAGCCGCGCTCTAAGCCCAGACCTTCCAATCAGGGGATACGGCCATGACCATCCAGACCTATCGCGGCAGCTGCCATTGCGGCGCCGTGCGCTACGAAGCCGATCTCGACCTCGATCAGGGGACCGGCAAGTGCAACTGCACCCTCTGCACCAAGAGCCGGAACTGGGGCGCCATCATCAAGCCGGACGCCTTCCGCCTGCTGGCGGGTGAGGATGCGCTCAGCGACTACCAGTGGGGCCACAAGGTCGCCCACCGGCTGTTCTGCGGCACATGCGGCGTGGCCTCGTTCGGCAAGGGCCATGTCGAGGAGATCGGCGGCGACTATGTCTCCATCAGCCTGGCCTGCCTGGACGACCTCGCCCCCTCGACGCTGGCCGAGGCGCCGGTGCGCTACATGGACGGGCGTCACGACAACTGGTTCGAGCCGCCGTCCGAGACCCGGCATCTGTAGAGCTTCGTCTTGACCGCGGGGCGCGCCTCGCCCAACAGACGGCATGGCCGTCTACACAGACATCACCGACGCGGAGCTGGAAGGCTTCATGGCCGAGTTCGACCTCGGCCAGCCCACCGCGTTCAAGGGCATCGCCGAGGGCGTCTCCAACTCCAACTTCCTGCTGGAGACGGACGCCGGCCGCTTCATCCTGACCGTCTATGAGGCGCGCACCAACGAGAAGGACCTGCCCTTCTTCCTGAGCCTGCTGCGCTGGCTGGCCGACCACGGCTATCCCTGCGCCCCGCCAATGCCGGCCAGGGACGGAGCGCTCTACAAGCGGGTGCGCGGCAAGCCGGCGGCGATCGTGCCCTTCCTGAAGGGGATGTCGGTGCGGCGTCCCACCGTCGCCCATTGCCGGGAGGCGGGCAGGGGACTGGCCCTGCTGCACAAGGCGGCTGACGGCTTCGGCGGGACACGTGTCAACGATCTGGGGCAACCCTTCTGGGCAGGCATGTTCGCCGGGCATGAGGCGGCGGCGGAGGGCCTGAAACCAGGGCTGGCCGCGACCGTGGCCCAGGATATCGTCCAGTTCGAGCGGCTCTGGCCCAAGGGTCTGCCGTCTGGCGTGATCCACGCCGACTTCTTTCCCGACAACGTCTTCTTCCAAGCCGGCAAGTTCGCCGCCGCTATCGACTTCTACTTCGCTTGCACCGACGCCTTCGCCTACGACCTGGCGGTGTGCCTGAACGCCTGGTGCTTCGAGCAGGACGGCAGCCTGAACGTCACCGCAGCGCGCGCCTTCGTCGGCGGCTACGAGGCCGAACGTCCCCTGTCGGCGCCCGAGCGAGAGGCCCTGCCGATCCTGGCCTGGGGGGCGGCGATGCGCTTCTTCCTCACCCGCCTGCAGGATTGGGGCCCGACGCCGGAAGGCGCGCTGATCAAGCCGCACGACCCCTTGGAATACGAGCGCAAGCTGGCCGTCCACCGCGCCGCCTTCGCCTCGGGCGAGGGTCTGGTCCTGTTCGGAGCCGGCGCTTGACCCCTCAGGTGGTGGTCCACACCGATGGAGCCTGCCGCGGCAATCCCGGCCCGGGCGGCTGGGGCGCGATCCTCCACTCACGCGGCCACGAGAAGGAGCTGTGGGGCGGCGAGCTCGACACCACCAACAACCGCATGGAGCTGATGGGCGCCATCGCCGCCCTTGAAGCGCTGAACAAGCCCTGCCGCGTGGAGCTGCACACCGACAGCCAGTACGTGATGAAGGGCATCACCCAGTGGATTTCCGGCTGGAAGGCCAAGGGCTGGAAGACCGCCGACAAGTCACCGGTCAAGAACGTCGACCTCTGGCAGCGGCTGGACGCCGCCCGCGCCCGCCACACCGTGGATTGGCGCTGGATCAAGGGCCACGCCGGGCACGAGTTCAACGAACGCGCCGACGAGCTGGCGCGGCGGGGAATGCTGGAGACGCTGGGCGAGGCCTAGCGTTACTTCTCTTCTCTCGGCACCAGGGTGTCCTTGCCGATCCCCGTAATCTCGATCAGCGCCCCGTCGCCCTTGGTCACCTCGTAGTGAGCCTGGTCCGCGATATCGACGATGAAGCTGCCGGGCTTCATCGGGGTCGCGCCCTCCGGGTGATAGGTCTTGCCTGAGTTCACCCACAGCGTGCCTTCCAGCACCGTCAGCATGCGGTCGTGCGGATGACTGTGCGGGCGGGTCGAGAAGTTGGGCGGCCAGCGCAGCAGCATGACGTAGTGCGAACCCTCCTTGTCGGGGTCGCCGTAGAGGATGGCCTTCTTCACCTTGTCGCCGGTCCAGACGATTTGATCGGGCGCGGTCAGCAGGACTTCCTTGGGGTCCGCCGCCCTGGCGACGGGCGAGACGGCGCCGAACGCCGTCAGGGCGAGCACGGCCGACAGTGCGGCTTTGGCGATGGACATGGGCGTTCCTCCTGATTTTGGAGGCAGCATGCCATCAAACGCCCCGGCAATGACAAGTCATAAGGCGGCGGGTTTGCACGGTGCGCCTAGAACTATATATCGCCGGATATAACGATAGGTTCGATTCTGGGGGACGGTGTGGAATTCAAGATTGAAAGCGGACGTAAGGTCCGTGGTGTGGCGATCGTGGCTCTGCTGGCCGGGGTGAGCTTCGCGTCACTGTCGACGAGCGCCATGGCGGCCGACGCTGCTGTTACCGACGCGGCCAGCCTGGAGCCGGTGATCGTCACCGCGCGCCTGCGGGCAGAAGATGTGCAAACCGTGCCGGGTTCGGTGTCGGTGGTCGGCCCCAGGGAGCTGGCGGCGACCTCGACCTACAATATGACCCAGCTCGTGCAGCTGTCGCCGAGCGTGAACTACAACTCGCCCAACCCGCGCAACACCTCCCTGACCATTCGCGGGCTGGGGTCCAGCGTGGTCGCGGTGTCCCAAGCCAACGACGGCCTGGAGCCGGGGGTCGGCTTCTATGTCGATCAGGTCTACCACGCGCGCGCCGCCACCTCGTCGTTCGACTTCAACGACATCGACCGGGTCGAAATCCTGCGCGGGCCGCAGGGCACGGTGTTCGGCAAGAACACCACCGCCGGCGCCGTCAACATCGTCACCAAGATCCCCAGCTTCACCTTCCAGGCGGACGGCGAGGCCAGCTACGGCAGCTACAACTATCGTCAGGCCAAGGCCTCGGTGTCCGGGCCGATCGCGGGCGACGCGGTCGCCGTGCGCCTATCGGTTGTCGACACCGTCCGCGACGGCGTGCTCAGGAACGTCAACCTCGGCGGATGGGACAACGGCCTCAACAGTCTCGGCGTGCGCGCCCAGCTGCTGTTCAAGCCAACCTCCACCTTTTCCTACCGCCTATCGTTCGACGACAGCCGCTTGGACGAAAAGTGCTGCACCCAGGTGTTCGTGCGGGTCGGAACCACCCTGAAGCCGTTGACTCAGCAGTACGCGGCCTTGGCGGCGGGCGTCGGCTATGCGCCGCCTTCGACCAACCCCTATGACCGGCTGACAGATATCGACGCCTCGCTGAAGACCCGGACCGATGACGGCGGCCTCTCGGGCATCGGCGAGTGGGACCTCGGCAAGGCCACGGTGACCTTGGTCACCGCCTGGCGCTGGTGGAACTGGGACGCGGCCAACGACCGCGACTACACCCGCCTGCCGATCCAGCTACTGCAGCACATCCCTTCGCGCCAGGATCAGTACAGCCAGGAACTGCGCATCGCTTCGAACGGTCACCAGACCCTGGAGTACGTCGCCGGTCTCTACTATTTCCGCCAGGTCATCACAGGCGAGCCGATCACCGGCTATGGCCCTCTGGCCAGCTACTGGCTGCTGCCCGCCAGCGGCAATCCAGGCAGCCTGCTGGACGGCTACTACACCGACGGCCACACCCGCTTCGAGAGCAACAGCTTCGCGGGCTTCGGCGAACTGACCTGGCGGCTGACCTCCAAGCTGAACCTGACCGGCGGCATGCGCTACACCTACGAGGCCAAGACCGGGGACTACACCTCTCCCGTCTTTGGTGGCGGTACTCCGGCCAACGCGACGCAGAACACCGCCAAGCTGTCGATCCTGCGGCCTCAGGCCTATTCCGCGTCAAACTACAACGGTGACCTGTCCGGCCGCCTGGTGGCCGCCTACGACGTGACCGACAGGATCATGGCCTATGTCAGCTGGGCCCACACCGGTAAGTCCGGCGGCATCAACATGGCGGGCCTGCCGCTGAACGCAGCCAACCTGCCGGCGCTCAACACCGTGGTGGTCAGGCCGGAGAAGAACGAGACCTATGAGGTCGGCATCAAGACGCGGCTGTTCGAAAACCGCCTGCGCCTGAACGCGGACCTGTTCCACACCGAGATCCACGACTACCAGACCAATGTGGTGGACACCGGCCCCGGCGCGCTGCGCAGCTATCTGGCCAATATCCCGCTGGTGCGCGACCAGGGCGGCGAGCTCGACAGCGATCTGGTTTGGAACGACCACTTCTTCGCCCACGCCTCGGTCACCTACATCGACGGCAAGTTCATCTCCTATGCCGCCGGGCCCTGCCCGTTGGAGCGGATCGGCTCCAGCACCAGCGTCTGCGACCTGTCCAGACGTCCGCTGCCGGGCGTGCCCAAGTGGGCCTGGAACTTCGGCGGCGAATATAAACAGCGCACGGCCCTCGGACGGACTGAGGGCGAGGCCTATCTGCACGCCGAGGCCGCCTATCGCGGCGACATGTACGGCGATCCGACGGATTCCCGGTACACCCTGCTGCAGGGCTACACGGTGGTGAACGCCAGTCTCGGCTTCCGCGCGCACAAGGGCTGGGAGGCGTTCCTGTGGGCCCGCAACCTGGCGGGGACCAACTACCTGCAGAACGTGACCATCCAGGCCGGCAACTCAGGCCTGGTGGTGGGCACGCCCGGCGATCCGCGGACCTACGGCGTCACCCTGCGCGCCCACTTCTAGGCTCTACATCTCGGCGCGGACCTTGGCCCTCAGCACATCGATGGGGGCCAGGCCCTTGTCGGTCTTGAAGTGCCAGTAGGTCCAGCCGTTGCAGGCGGGGGCCGACTGGACCATGGCGCCGACCTTGTGGATCGAGCCGGTCAGGTCGCCGATCGCCAGGCTGCCGTCGGCGCGTACGCGGGCCACCCGCTCGCCCTTGGGGCAGAACAGTTGGTCGCCGGGGCGCAGCAGGCCGGCTTCGACGATCTGGCCGAAGGGGATACGGGGCTCCGAGCGCTTGGAGCCCATGGTCGCCATGTCCTCGGCGCTGGCCGGGGCCACCTGGCTGATCCGGCGGCGGGCGAACTCGATGTAGGTCTCTTCGCGCTCGATGCCGATGAAGCGTCGGCCCAGCCGCTTGGCGGCCGCGCCCGTGGTGCCCACGCCGAAGAAGGGGTCGAGGATCAGGTCGCCGGGCTTGGACGAGGCCAGGATCAGGCGGTGCAGCAAGGCTTCGGGCTTCTGGGTCGGGTGGGCCTTCTTGCCCTCCTCGTCCTTGACCCGCTCTTCACCGGTGCACAGGGGCAGAGACCAGTCTGAGCGCATCTGCAGGTCGTCGTTGGCCATCTTCATGGCGTCGTAGTTGAAGGTGTAGCGGCGCTGGCCCCGGCCCTTGGCGGCCCAGATCATGGTCTCGTGGGCGTTGGTGAAGCGGGTGCCCTTGAAGTTGGGCATGGGGTTGGTCTTGCGCCAGATGATGTCGTTGAGGATCCAGAAGCCCAGGTCCTGCAGGGTTGAGCCGACCCGGAAGATGTTGTGGTAGCTGCCGATCACCCACAGCGACCCGTCATCCTTCAGCACCCGCTGGCACTGGCTAAGCCACGCGCGGGTGAAGGCGTCGTAGATTTCGAACGAGGCGAACTGGTCCCAATGGTCATCGACCGCGTCGACCTTGGAGTTGTCGGGGCGATGCAGATCGCCGCCCAGCTGCAGGTTGTAGGGCGGGTCGGCGAAGATCAGGTCGACCGACTTGTCCGGCAGCTTGGCCAGCTGCTCGACGCAATCGCCCTGGATGATGGTTTCCGCACCGAAGGTCATGTGACCGGCTCCGCCTACTGCTGGAATCGCGACCTTTGCCAGAGGCGGGTTAAAGAACGATTCACGACGATGGCGGCTTGACCTGCCTCACCGGAACGCCGCCCTTGACCCCAAGCCCCCTCCCGAGTATCTACCGCGCTCATTTTCGAGGCCCGGGAAAGCGTTTCGCTTGCCCTGCGGCCGATGGACCGGCGCCCTGAAAAGGTTCGCCGAGAGGCCGCCGGAAAGCCAGAGAGGGCATTCCGGCGATCTTGCTTGTTCATCGAACGCCCTTGAGAGCGATCAACACTGACCCCGAGGCCCTCCGGTCGAAAGACACAGGCCTCCATAGCGAAGAGCATCAATGCCTACAGTCAACCAGCTCATCCGCAAGCCTCGCCAGCCCAAGGTGATGCGCAACAAGGTGCCGGCCCTGAAGGGCTGCCCCCAGCGCCGCGGCGTCTGCACCCGCGTCTATACGACGACCCCGAAAAAGCCCAACTCCGCCCTGCGTAAGGTCGCCAAGGTGCGCCTGACCTCGGGCATCGAGGCGGTGTGCTACATCCCCGGCGAAGGCCACAACCTGCAGGAGCACTCGGTGGTGCTGATCCGCGGCGGCCGCGTCAAGGATTTGCCCGGCGTCCGCTATCACATCCTGCGCGGCGTGCTCGACACGCAAGGCGTCAAGAATCGCAAGCAGCGCCGCTCCAAATACGGCGCCAAGCGTCCTAAATAAGCCCAGCGCAGAAACAAGGAATAAGACATGTCCCGTCGTCGCCGC
>CAIYVC010000164.1 GCA_903929535.1 uncultured Caulobacteraceae bacterium
ATTCACGGCCGGTGCCCTTGACCACCTCGTCCAGGAAGCGTCGGCGAAGCTGTTCGGCCAGAACCTCGTCGCCGGTGAGCCGCCGCGCCTCGAGGATCGAGGTGCGGATGGTGAAATCCTCACGCGACAGCTTGATGCACTCGTCCACGGTGCGCGAGGCGTGGCCCACTTTGAAGCCCAGGTCCCACAGGGCGTAGAGCATGAACTCGATCACGCTCTCGGTATGGGCGGTGGGCTTGTAGGGGCGCAGGAACAGAAGATCGATGTCTGAGAAGGGCGCCAGCGCGCCCCGGCCATAGCCGCCCACCGCCATCACCGCCATCCTCTCGCCCTCGGTGGGGTTGCGGGCGCGGAAGATGTGCACGGTGGTGAAGTCGTAGAGGGCGCTGATCACCTCGTCGGTGACGCCCGACAGAAGCGTGGCGGTCTCGATGCCGCCGGCGCCCGCGCCCAGCCGCTCCTTGGCGATCATCCGGCCGCGGAACAGGGCCGCCTTGAGCACATCCAGCGCCCGTCGGCGCTGCTCGGCCTGGTCGCCGATGCTGGCGCGCGCGGCGGTGGACAGCTGCGAGCGCAGCTTCTCGCCGTCGACGACGTATTCCAGGCGGGTGGGGCGAAGGCGGGGCGGCATGGGGCGTTAGAGATAGTGGGGTTCGCGCCAATTTGCGAGGGACCTGGGCAGAGCGCCCCGGCCCCTAGCGCTGTGGGCGGCTACTTGGGCAGGGGAACCGACAGCACCTCGTCCGCCGCGCGGTTGGCGATCCAGATCTGGCGGTCGGCGGCCTGCATGGCGGTGGGGGTCTTCAGGCCGGTCTTGACCGTGGTCACATGGGCCTTCTCGCCGGTGATGGTCAGGGTGCTGATGCGGCCTGCGGCGTTCTCGGCCACCAGCAGCTTGCCGCCCATCGCGCGCATGCCGTCCGGATTGCGCACCAGGCGGTCCATCCAGATCTCCTCGGTCTTGCCCTTGCCGTCGGCGCCGATGTCGATGCGGTAGAGATTCCCGGGGAAGACGGTGTTGACGTAGAGCTTGGCTCCGAGGAAGGCGATCCCGTCCGCGCCGCCCAGATTCAGGCCCTCGACCACCAGAGTCCCGTCCTTGCCGTCCGGGCCCACCTTCCAGATACGCCCGGCGAAGGTGTCGGTGACATAGGCGAAGCCGTCCGGCCCAATGGCCAGATCGTTGCAGAGGTTGGTTTCGCCCGGCAGGTTCCAGCGCGACTTGGGCGCGCCGCTGTCCAGGTCAAAGCCCCTGAGCGCGGTCTTGCGCCCGGCGCCCGGCTGACCGTCGAGGATCTGGCAGGCCCACAGCGTCTTGTGGCCCGGGTCGGCCAGGACGCCCAGCACCGAGCCCTTAGGCCCGTCCGCCGAGAGGTCGATCCACGGTTCGGCCTTCGTCGAGCCTTTCTTGATCTTGTAGATCTTCGGCGCGGTCGAACTCCCGACGATGATGTCGCCGCCCGGCGTGATGCTCAGGCTTTCGGGCGAGGACCCGGCAGGCATCGGAACGGTCGCGCTCCAGGCGGTAGACGCCAGGGCCAGCGTCAGGCCGCAGGCGGCGCCAAACAGAATGCGAGTGGACATGGGTTCCTCCCCCGAGGGCTTTTTGATTGGCCCCATAGGAGGCGCGCCGCCGGTTGGCGTCAACCGGGCCGGGCTAGGCCTTTGAGGCGGTAAAGGGCGTCTATCGCTTCGCGCGGCGACATGCCGTCCAGATCGAGTTCGGCCAGAGCCTTGTCCGCCTCGCTGGGACCCTGGAAGGCCGGAGCGGCCGGTTCGGCGGCGGCGGCGAACAGGGGCAGATCGTCCAGGCGCGCGGGACTGGCGGCCTGGCCCTCCAGGCGCTCGAGCACCTCGCGGGCGCGGCTGACCACCGCCGGCGGCACGCCCGCCAGCTTCGCCACCTGCACGCCGTAGGAGCGGTCGGCGGGGCCGGGGCGGGCTTCGTGCAGGAAGACGAGGTCGCCGTTCCACTCCTTGGCCCTCAGCGACAGGTTGCAGACGTGGGCCAGGCGGCCCTCCAGCCGGGCCAGCTCGTGATAGTGGGTGGCGAACAGGGCGCGGCAGCGGTTGGTGTCGTGCAGGGCCTCCGCGCAGGCCCAGGCGATGGCTAGCCCGTCATAGGTGGCCGTGCCCCGGCCGATCTCGTCCAGGATCACCAGGGAGCGCGGAGTCGCCTGGGTCAGGATGGCGGCGGTCTCGACCATCTCAGCCATGAAGGTGGAGCGGCCCCGGGCCAGGTCGTCGCCCGCGCCGACGCGGCTGAACAGGCGGTCCACGACCCCCAGGCGCAGGGACCTGGCCGGCACGAAGCTTCCGGCCTGGGCAAGGATGGCCAACAGGGCGTTCTGGCGCAGGAAGGTCGATTTGCCCGCCATGTTGGGGCCGGTGACGATGGCCAGGCGGGCGCAGGTCTCCCCCGCGCCGTCGAGCTTGCAGTCGTTGGGGGTATAGGGCGCGCCGGTGCGGCGGACCGCGGCCTCCACCACCGGATGGCGCCCGGCTTCGGCCTGGAACACCAGGGAGCGGTCGATACTGGGCCGCACCGCCTGTTCGTCCTCAGCCCACTCCGCCAGGGCGGCGGCGACGTCGAGCACGGCCAGGCCTTGCGCGGCGGCCTGGATGTCGGAGGCGAGGCGGCAGGCCTCGACGCGCCAGGCCTCGAAGATCTCCGCCTCGATGGCCAGGGCCCGCTCGGCGGCCTGGGCGATGCGGGCGTCCAGATCGGCCAGCTCCACGGTGGTGAAGCGGGTCTGGTTGGCCAGGGTCTGGCGGTGGATGAAGACCGCGTTCAGCGGCGGCTGAAACAGGGGTTCTGCCTGTTTGGCGCTGGCCTCGACGAAATAGCCGAGCACGGCGTTGTGGCGGATACGCAGGGCGACGCCGGTCTCGGCCTGCAGACGCATCTCCAGCTCGATCACCACCTTGCGGCTGTCATCGCGTAGGGCGCGGGCCTGCTCCAGGTCCGGCGAGACGCCGGGGGCGACGAAGCCGCCGTCGCGGGCCTGGGCGGGCAAATCCGACCCGAGGCCGTCATTGAGGGTACGCAGATATTCGGCCAGGGCCGGATGCAGGTCGGGCGTCAGGGCGTCGGCAGCGCGGCGGACCTCCTCAGGCGCGCCGTCCAGGGGATCGGCCTCAGCGCTAATCAGCCCAGCCAAAGCTTCGCCGCAGGCCAGGGCGCCTTTGAGCGCCCCCAGATCGCGCGGTCCGCCCCGCCCCAGCGCCAGTCGCGACAGGCCCCGCGCCGGATCGCCCGAGCCCTTGAGCAGCTTCCTAGACCGCTCGCGCAGGTCGCGCCGCTCCAGGAACCAGGCCACGGCGTCCAGCCGGGTCTCGATGGCGACGGGGTCCAGCAGGGGCCGGGCCAGGCGGGCGGCCAGGAGGCGCGCGCCGCCGGAGGTGACGGTTCGGTCCACCGCCGCCAGAAGCGAGCCTTCGCGCCCGCCGGTCTGGGTGCGCTCGATCTCCAGGGAGAAGCGGGTGGCCGGGTCGATGGCCATGACGTCGGCCTCGCCAGCCCGGCGCGGCGGCGACAGGGCGGGCATGCGGCCCGCCTGGGTGGTTTCCAGATGGGCGGCGATCAGGCCGAGGGCGGAGACCTCCGCCCCGGTCAGGGCGCCGAAGCCGTCCAGGGTGTCGACGCCATAGAGCCGCTTCAGCCGCGCCTCCGCCGCCTGCGGCTCGGCCAGGGCGCTGGCCATCGGCTGCACCAAGCCGCCGGGCGATTTCAGGGCCGCCGCCAGGACCTCGTCGTTGAACAGGCGGTCTGGGACCAGAATTTCGGAGGGCTGCAGGGCCGCCAGGGCCGCGGCCACCCCGTGGCGGCCGACGCTCATGCATTCCACTTCGCCGGTGGAGATTTCGACGCTGGCCACAGCCGCCTGGCCCGCCCGCACCGCCACCGCCGCCAGCCGGTTGGAGCCGCGGGCGTCCAGCAGCCCGTCCTCGGTCAGGGTGCCGGG
>CAIYVC010000165.1 GCA_903929535.1 uncultured Caulobacteraceae bacterium
AAGCCCTGGCAGATGACCTTGGTGTTCTTGTTGATCAGGATCGACATGAGACTTACGCGGTCCCTTTCACAGCCTTGACCACCTTTTCGGCGGCGTCGGACAAATCGTTGGCGGCGATGACGTTCAGGCCGGAGTCGCGAATGATCGCCTTGCCCTGCTCGACGTTGGTTCCTTCCAGGCGCACCACCAGGGGGACCTTGAGGCCCACCTCCTTGACCGCGGCGATCACGCCCTCGGCGATGATGTCGCAGCGCATGATGCCGCCGAAGATGTTGACCAGAATGCCCTTCACGTTGGGGTCCGAGGTGATGATCTTGAAGGCCGCGGTGACCTTCTCCTTGGAGGCGCCGCCGCCGACGTCCAGGAAGTTGGCGGGCTCGGAGCCGTACAGTTTGATGATGTCCATGGTCGCCATGGCCAGGCCCGCGCCGTTGACCATGCAGCCGATCTCACCGTCCAGGGCGATGTAGCTGAGGTCGTAGTTGGAGGCCTCGATTTCCTTCTCGTCTTCCTCGGCGATGTCGCGCAGCGCCTTGATGTCGTCGTGACGGTACAGGGCGTTGGAGTCGAACGAGACCTTGGCGTCCAGGACGCGCAGGTCGCCGTCGGCGGTGACGATCAGCGGGTTGATCTCCAGCATGTCCATGTCCTTCTCGACGAAGGCTTTGTAGAGGGCCTTCAGAAGGCCGAAGGCCTGCTTGGCGGCGGGGCCGGTCAGGGCCAGGGTCTTCACCAGCGAACGGCCGTGATGCGGGAAGACGCCGGTGGCGGGATCGATGGAGAAGCTGACGATCTTCTCGGGGGTGTGGGCGGCCACTTCTTCGATGTCCATGCCGCCTTCGGTGGAGGCGACCACCGAGACGCGCGAGGTGGAACGGTCGACCAGCAGCGAGAGGTAGAGTTCGCGGGCGATGGCCGCGCCTTCCTCGACATAGAGGCGATTGACCAGGCGGCCCTTGGGGCCCGTCTGGTGGGTGACCAGGGTCATGCCCAGCATGCGCTCGGCTTCCTTGCGAACGTCGTCCAGGCTCTTGACCACCTTGACGCCGCCGCCCTTGCCGCGCCCGCCGGCGTGGATCTGGGCCTTGACCACCCAGACCGGGCCGCCCAGTTCGGAGGCGGCGCGGACCGCGTCCTCCACCGAAAAGGCGGGCAGACCGCGCGGAACGGGGACGCCATACTCCTTGAGGACGGCTTTGGCTTGATACTCGTGAATGTTCATCGGGGCCCGTCGCGTTGTGCGGTGCGGGGCGAGGGGTCGATCATAAGTCCGATCGGCCGATCACCTCAGTGTGATGGTCTTCGGCGCGGTTTATAGAGGTCCGCGGAGCCGGGCAACCGTTGAAGGCGGCGCGCGGGCGGAAATCGACTGTTTCTTCAAAAATCAAGCAAATGGATACACATCAAATACACATTGTTAAGCCAGAGCGGCGATTTTTGATGCGCACTCGATACACACTGGTATAAACCGGCGGCGGAACGCGAGGGACGCATGACCGTCAAATACGCCGCCGTCATGGAGCAGACTGACGCCGGAGGCTTCGGGGTCTGGTTTCCCGACTTCCCAGGCTGCGTCAGCCAGGGCGACGATCTGGTGGCCGCCGCCGGCGCCGCGCGCAAGGCCCTGGCCCGCCGCCTGGACCAGATGGCCGACAGCGGCGACATCATCCCCCGCGCCACTCCTGCCGAAGCCATCGAACTGCCGCAGGACGTCATCAGCTACGTCATCCTGGTGGAGACGGACACGCCCACCGCCGGGGGGCCGCACCTGCGCCTCAACGTCACCCTGCCGGCGGCCCTGGTCCGCCGCATCGACGCGGTGGCGGGCGGCAACCGTTCCGGTTGGCTGGCCCTGGCCGCCAACGAGCACCTCAAGCGCTACGCGGTGATCCCCAACTACGCCGCCAGCGTCATGTCTTCGCGCGATCCCAAGCGCTAATCCGCGCGCAAGACAGGTGCGGGCCGCTTGGCCAGGGCCTGTAGCGCCGCCAGGGTCCCGCCGAGCCCGGCCAGCAGCACGGCGCCGCCGACCAGGGCGAACACCCCGGCCCAGTCCACGCTCCAGTGGGCCTCGAACACCTTGACCACCACCGGCCAGGCGGCCAGGGCTCCCAGCCCCACGCCCGCCGCGCCTGCGATCAGCCCCACCGCGCCGTATTCGATGGCGTAGGCGGCCAGCACCTGCCCTCGCGCCGCGCCCAGCACCTTCAGCAGCGCCGCCTCGCGGGCCCGCGCCCTCGCGCCCGCCGCGATGGCGCCTGCCAACACCAGCACGCCCGCCAGACCCGCCACGCCGGCAGCCGCCCGCACCGCCAGGGCCAGCTTGTCGAACAGGGCCGTCGCCGATTCCAGCTGCTCGCGCACGCTGATCACATTGACCTCGGGGAAGCTGGAGCCCAGCCGTTTCAGCACCCGCTCCTCGCCCGCCTTGTCGGTCTTGGCGATGGCCACCTGGCGCAGCGCCGCGCCATCGAAGGCGTGGGCGTTCAGGATCACCTGGAAGCCCGGTCCGAAGCCGCCGACGTCGACCTTGCGGATCGCCGCCACCTTGGCCTCGATGTCCTGGCCGAGCGCCGTCACCGTCAGGGTGTCGCCGAGCTTGATATGGCCGGCCTTGGCCAGGTCCTCGCCCAGCGCCGCCTGGGGCAGGCCAGCGTATTGCGGCGTCCACCAGGCGCCTTCAGTGACGTCGATATCCTTGGGCGGGGCGCCGGCGGCGCTCATCTGGATGTCGTTGTCGAAGGCCCAGCGCACCGACGGATCGATCTTGTCCCGCTCCACCGGCGCGCCGCGGATGGCGGTGATGCGGCCGCTGTACATGGGCATGCGCAGATAGGTCTGGTCGTTCAGCGCGCCGATGGCGGACGCGACCTCGCGGTCGAACCGCGCGGCGGCGTCGGCCGGGATTTCGGTGAACACCAGGGACGGCGCGGTCTTGGGCGCCACCTCGCGCACCTGCCCCAGCAGGGCTGATTGGATCAAGATCACCGCCGCCAGCAGGGCGACACCCAGGCCCACGGCGGGGGCGGCGGTCCGCGCAGCCGATCCCGGTCCCGCCAGATTGGCCAAGCCTAGCCGCGCGGGTCCTTTCGCGAAACGCCGGACCCGCCCCGCCGCCAGGGCGCCTAGCAGACCCAGTCCCCACAGCACGACAAAGGCCACGGCCACGCCGCCGATCATCCAGATGGCCATGGTCCGCGAGGGCGCGGTTAGGATGGCCACCGCCGCCAGGCCGATGGCGCAGAGCACCGCCCCGATCAGTTCCGGTCCCAGGGTCAGGCGCCCGCCGAGGTTATGCCGGAACAGGGCGGCGGGCGGCGTCGACCGCGCCCGGGCCAGGGGCGCCAAGCAAAAGGCTCCGGCTGACAGGGCGCCGAAGGCCGCCGCGCGCAGTAGGGGCTCCGGGTAGACGGCGAACAGGGCCGGGACCGGCAGGTTGTTGGCTGCTAGGGCCGCGATCAGGAAGGGCGAGGCCGCGCCGATGGCCACCCCGATGGCGACGCCCAGCAGGGCCAGGACCGCGATCTGCACCAGATAGAGGTTGCGGATCAGGGCGCCGTCGGCTCCCACCGCCTTCAGGACGGCGATGGAAGGCTTCTTGGTCTCAAGGTAGGCGGTCACCGCCCCCGATACCCCGAGCCCGCCCGCCACCAGCGAGGCCAGGCCGATGAAGCCCAGAAAATACTCCAGCCGGTCGATCAGGCGGCGCACGCCCGGCGCGGCGTCGTAACGGTCGCGCAGGCGCAGACCGGATTTAGGGAAGGCGTCGCCGATGTCCTGACGGGCCTGCTTGGGGTCTGCGTCGGCCTTCAGGGCGATGCGGGCGGTCTGATTGAACAGGGCGCCGCTTCCCAGAAAGCCGCCCTGCTCCACGGTCGACATCCGGGTCAGCACCCGGGGGCCAAGCTGGAAGCCCCGGCTCATCCGGTCGGGTTCGGCGGCGAGGACGGCGGCGGCGGTCAGGGTCTGGTTGCCCACCTTGAAGGTCTGGCCGAGCTTCAGGCCCAGGCGCTCCAATAGGGCGCTTTCCACCGCCGCCGGGGGCGGACCTGCGCCGGGCTTCAGGGCGTCGGCGAGGCTGACGGGCTTTCCTGCCGCGTCCTGCAGATCGACGGTCCCAGCCAAGGGATAGAGGCCGTCGACGCCGCGCAGCTCTACCAGCCGCCGCACGCCGGAGGGCGCCTCGGCCATGGCGTGGGTCGCCACCGCATAACTGACCACGCCCCGAGCTTCGAAGGCGGCGCGCTCGTCGGGCGTGAAGCGGCGCTCGGCCCCGGCGGCCACGTCTCCGCCCAGAATGGTGCGGGCTTCGGACGCCAGACCCCGGCGGAAGGCCTCGGCGGTGGAACTGGCCGCCGCGATGGCCGCCACCCCCAGCGCCAGACAGGCCAGGAAGATGCGGAATCCCTTGATCCCGGCGCGCAGCTCGCGCCCGGCGAAACGCAGGGAGAGGGGAAGCTTCAAGCCACCACCCGGCCTTCGCCCATGCGCACCTGCCGGTCGGCGCGGGCGGCCAGGGCCGGATCGTGGGTGACCATGACCAGGGCGGCGCCGGTCTCCCTGACCAGATCGAACATCAGATCGGCCACGGCGGCGGCGTTGGTCCCGTCGAGGTTGCCGGTAGGCTCATCGGCGAACAGCAGCTGAGGCCGCGCGGCAAGGGCCCGGGCCAGGGCCACCCGCTGCTGCTCCCCGCCCGATAGCTGGTGCGGATAGTGGTGGCCGCGCTGGCTGAGCCCGACCCGGTCCAGCCATTGGCGGGCGATCAAGCCCGCGCCGGCCGTGCCGGCAATTTCTAACGGAGCGGCGACATTCTCTTCAGCCGTCATGTTGGGCAGCAGGTGGAAGGCCTGGAACACCAGCGACACCCGCGAGCGGCGCAGGCGCGCCCGCCCGTCCTCGTTCAGCTTGGCCAGGTCTTGGCCGAACAGATGCACGGTCCCCCCGCTCGGCCGCTCCAGTCCCGCCGCCACCGCGATCAGCGACGACTTGCCCGACCCGGACGGCCCGATCACCGCCACCCGCTCCCCGGCGGCCACCGTCATGTCCACGCCCTTGAGGATTTCCACCGGTCCAGCGGCGGAAGGCAGGGTCAGGCCGACGTTTTCCAGCGATAAAGGCAATATGGATGTCATCCAGGCTTTCCGGCGGGTCTCTATTGAGGCGGGGCGCGTCACCCTACATAGGAAGCCTGCATAGCCGATCCACCGCAAAAGCCCCTCATGCCGCCAGCCATCCGCAAACGCGACCTTTTGACCGGCGCCCTGGCCCTGGCGGTGGCGCCCCCTGCCTTGGCTGCGAGCAAGCCCATGATCCTGACAATGCTCGGCGACTCCATCACCGCCGGCTTCGGCCTGCCAAGCGGCGACGCCCTGCCGGCCCAGCTGGAGGCCGAGCTCCATCGGCGCGGGGTGAAGGTCAAGGTGCGCGCGGCGGGGGTTTCCGGCGACACCAGCGCCGACGGCCTGGCGCGGACCGACTTCAGCGTGAAATCCGACACCGACCTCTGTTTCGTCTTCCTGGGCGCCAACGACCTGCTGCAAGGCGTCGACCCCAAGACCACCCGCGCCAACCTCCAGGCCATCCTGGCCAAGCTGAAGGCGCGCCACATCCCGGCCATGCTGGCGGGCATGCGGGCCCCGCCGGTGATCGGCGCCGGCTACGCCCACGACTTCGACGCCATCTTCCCCGACGCCGCCCATGCGGCGGGCGTGCCCTATTTTCCGGACCTGCTGGGCGGCGTGATGTCCCGCTCTCCGCTCAACCAGGCGGACGGCATCCATCCCAATCCGCAGGGCGTGAAGATCATCGTGGCCCGTCTGGCGCCCGCCGTGGCCTCGGCGCTAAAATCCCGCCCGCGCTGAACAAGCGGAGAGCTCTATGCCTCAAGGCTATCTGCCTTACCTGATTGCGGTCTTCATCCTGGCCATGGTCCTACGCCGCAGCCTGCGGGCGCGGCGGGTCAAGGTCGACCAGCTCTGGGTCATTCCGGTGCTGCTGATCGTGGCGGCGGTCATGGTCCTGATGCAGAGCCCGCCCGCCGATCCGGCAGGGATCGCCAGTATCGTCCTGGCCACCCTGATCGGAGTCGCGGTGGGCTGGCAGAGGGGCAAGCTGACCCGCATCAGCTTGGACGCGGACACCGGGGTGCTCACCAGCCAGGCCTCGCCGGCGGCGATCGTGCTGATCGTGGCGGTGTTCGCCCTGCGCTTTGGTTTGCGCTTCTGGCTGCAGCAGCATCCGCAGAAGGGCGGTCCCTTCCTGGCCGCCGCCGACGCCCTGCTGCTGTTCGGCGTGGGCATGATCGCCACCGCGCGCATCGAGATGTGGCTGCGCTGCAAGCGGCTGATGGCCGCCGGCGCCGGGACCGCCTGATGCTGCGCCTGTTCGCCGCCCTGCATGTCCCGCCCGAGATCGGCGAAGGCCTGGCCCGCCGCCAGCACGGGCTGGAGGGCGCCCGCTGGCGTCCGCTGGAGGCGCTGCACATCACCCTGCGCTTCTTCGGCGATGTGCGCGAGGACACTGCCGAGGACCTCGATCTGGAGCTTCAGGGCATCGCGGGCGCGCCTCTCGACCTGACCCTGGAGAACGTCGGCTCGTTCGGCGAGGGGCGCGATATCCACGCCGTCTGGGCCGGAGTGCAGGACAACGCCGCCCTGCGCCAGCTGGCCTCGCGTTGCGAAGCCGCCGCCCGCCGCGCCGGGCTGAAGGGCGAGACCCGCCTCTACAAACCCCACGTCACCCTGGCCTATCTGTCGGGCGCCGATCCGGTGGCGGTCGCTGAGTGGATCCAGGCCAACAACCTGCTCCTCTCCCCGTCCTTCCGTGTGGAAAGCTTCGGTCTCTATTCCAGCACCCTGGGGCGGAGCGGCTCGGTCTACACCCTGGAACGGGACTACCCGCTCTAGTCGGCCGCGTAGTCCTTGAGGACGCCCAGCGGCGCGATGGCTAGGGTCTCTTCGTGGGTGGATTCCAGCACCAGCATCGGCGCCATGCCGGCGTCCAGCGCCTCCTTCCAGCGCGGCGCGCACAGGCACCAGCGGTCGCCGGCCTTGAGGCCTGGAAAGCCGTACTGCGGCATGGGGGTGGAGAGGTCGTTGCCCTGCGCCTTGGAGAAGGCCAGGAATTCGTCGCTCATCACGGCGCAGACGGTATGCAGGCCGGTGTCGTCAGGCCCGGTCTCGCAGCAGCCGTTGCGGAAGAAGCCCGTCAGCGGGCTGTTGGAGCAGGGAGCCAGCTCGCCGCCCAGGACATTGCGGGCGCCTTCGTCAAAACGCATGGTCATGCCCGACCATAGCCCCTATTGCCGGGTCGACGCCAAGGGAGACACCGGTTCATGACTGAGGGACTTCGCCGCAGCCTGCTTTATGTGCCCGCGATCAACGCCAGGGCTGTCGAGAAGGCGCGCACCTTGCCGTGCGACGCGGTGATCCTCGACCTGGAGGATTCGGTGAACCCGGACGCCAAGGACGCGGCGCGGACGGCTGCGGTCCAGGCCATCGCCGAAGGCTTCCCCGGCAAGACGGTGGCGCTTCGCTGCAACGGCCTGGACACCGCCTGGGGCCAGGCGGACCTGAAGGCGGTGGTGCAGGCCGCGCCCGACGTGGTGGTCCTGCCCAAGGTCGCCGCGCCCGAGACGGTGCTGGCCGTCACCCGCGCCATCGGCGAACGGATCGAGATCTGGGCCATGATCGAAAGCTGCGCCGGGGTGCTGCGCCTGGCCGACATCGCCGCCACCGCCAAGCAGGCCCGCCTAGGCGCCCTGATGGTCGGCTCCAATGATCTTGCCGCCGAGATGCGCTGCCGCCTGACCGTGGGGCGCGAGGCCCTGCTGGGCGCCCTGACCCAGACGGTGATCGCCGCCCGCGCTCACGGGCTGTTGGCGCTCGACTCAACTTTCGCCGATCTGCAGGACGCCTCCGGCTTCGAGGACCAGTGCCGCCAGGGCGCCGACCTCGGCTTCGACGGCAAGAGCCTGATCCATCCGTCTCAGATCGAACCGACGAACCGGCTGTTCTCGCCCTCCAGCGAACGAATCGCCTGGGCCCGCGCTGTGATCGCCGCCTACGAGGCGCAGCCCCATGCAGGGGTGCTGGCGGTGGACGGTCAGATGATCGAGCGGCTGCACCTGCGCGAAGCCCAGCGCATCGCCGCCTTCGCGCTGAAGGCGGGCTAGACGGCCAGGCGCAGGACGCTCTCGGCGGCGCTCATGGCGATATCCAGCGCCTCAGCGCTGTGAGGAGCCGCTTCACCTACGCCCCAGACCGGGCCCGGCCAGGCGGCGTCGTCCGCGCGGCGACCCACCACATGCACGTGCAGCTGCGGGGTAACATTGCCCAGCTGGCCGACATTGAGCTTGTCGATCGGCCGGCCGAGGGCCGCGCCGATGGCCCGCACCGCGCCGCCGGCCAGGACGATCTCGTCCATCAGCTGCGCGCGGTTGGCGGGGGACAGGTGCTCCAGCTCGCGCACCCCGAGCTTGCGGGGAATCAGCACGATCCAGGGCCAGCGGGCGTCCAGCTGCAGCCGGGCTGAGCACAGCTTCAGATCGGCCACGGCCTGCGATGTCGCCACGAAGGCGGGAGAGAGGGCGAACTTGTCCACGGAAGCTGTCCGTTGTGCGCGCAGTCGGGCCGCGCGGGCGGGCTCATAGACCCATTGCTGAACATCGTCCATGCGTCATGTGCGACCGCGCTTGCGGCGCGCGCTGCGGAGAGCTAGACCGCAGCGCATCATTTCCTCCCATCGTCCTTCTCGACCCCACTTCGGAGACCTCGCATGGCTCGCGCGAAAATCGCCTTGATCGGCGCCGGCATGATCGGCGGCACCCTCGCTCACATCGCCGCGCGCGAGGAACTGGGCGACGTGATCCTGTTCGACATCGCCGAAGGCACCCCCCAGGGCAAGGCGCTGGACCTGGCCGAAGCCACCACCGTGTTCGACAGCGACGTCTCGCTGAAGGGCGCCAATACCTACGAAGAGATCGCCGGGGCCGATGTCTGCATCGTCACCGCCGGTGTCCCGCGCAAGCCGGGCATGAGCCGCGATGACCTGCTGGGCATCAACCTGAAGGTCATGAAGGCCGTCGGCGAGGGTATCAAGGCCCACGCTCCCAACGCCTTCGTCATCTGCATCACCAACCCGCTGGACGCCATGGTCTGGGCCCTGCAGCAGTTCTCGGGCCTGCCCAAGACCAAGGTGATCGGCATGGCCGGGGTGCTGGACAGCGCCCGTTTCGCCTACTTCCTGGCCGAGAAGACCGGTGTTTCGGTCGAAGACATCCACGCCTGGACCCTGGGCGGTCACGGCGACGACATGGTGCCGATGGTGCGCCACTCCACGGTCGGCGGCCTGCCGCTGCCCGAACTGGTCAACCAGGGCGTGATGACCCAGGACGAGCTGGACGCCATCGTCAAGCGCACCCGCGGCGGCGGCGGCGAGATCGTCGCCCTGCTGAAGACCGGTTCGGCCTTCTACGCCCCGGCCGAAAGCGCCATCGCCATGGCCAAGTCCTTCCTCAAGGACAAGAAGCGAGTCCTGCCCTGCGCCGCCTATCTCAACGGCGAATACGGCCTGAAGGGTCTGTACGTCGGGGTGCCGGTGGTGATCGGCAAGGACGGCGTCGAGCGCATCATCCAGTTCCCCACCAACGACGACGAGAAGGCGATGTTCGCCAAGTCCGTGGAGTCGGTGCAGGGTCTGATGGAAGCCTGCAAGGCCATCGACGGCTCGCTGAAGTAGATTTTTCCCGTCAATCGCTGGCGGTGGCCGGCGCTCTGATCAAGGCTCCGGACCGCCAGGTTTGGAGCCTTTTTCATGACTGTTCTGGAAACCGAACGCCTCACCCTGCGGCCGCCGATCGAGGCGGACCTCGATGGATTCGCCGCCCTGATGGCCGACGAGCAGTCGGCGCGTTTCATCGGCGGGGTCCAGGCTCGCTCGACGGCCTGGCGCGGCATGTCCTCCATGGCCGGCTCCTGGGCGCTCAAGGGTTTCGGCATGTTCTCGGTGATCGAGCGGTCCAGCGGCCGCTGGATCGGCCGCATCGGGCCCTGGTCGCCGGAAGGCTGGCCGGGAACCGAGGTCGGCTGGGGCTTGATCCGTTCGGCCTGGAGCCAGGGCTACGCCGCCGAGTCCGCCGTCGCCTCGATCGACTGGGCGTTCGATACGCTGGGCTGGAGCGAGGTGATCCACACCATCGCGTCTGAAAACGCGCCCTCCAAGGCCTTGGCCGGTCGGCTCGGGTCCACCTACCTGCGCCAGGACCGCCTACCCGCGCCCATCGACATCGAGCTGGAGGTCTGGGGTCAGACGAAGGCGCAGTGGCGCGCTAGAACCAGCCGTCCTCTCTGAGCGCCGCCGAATAGCTCCTGCTCACCGGGGCCTCGGCGCCGTTCCTGAGGGTCAGCACCGCCCGTCCGTCCGCGCGTTTTGCGTCGGTCACCGCCGCCTTGGCCACCCACCAGGAGCGGTGGGTCTGGGCGCCCTCGATGCCCTCCAGCTCGGCCACCGCGTCGGCCAGCCGCATCAGGATCAGGTCCGAGCCTTTGGAGGTGTGCAGGCGCAGATAGTGGTCCTCGGCCTGGACGGCATAAAGCTCGCCGCCGCGCAGCTTCAAGGGGATGCGCTCCAGGAACTTGGCCGGGGCGGGCGCGGCGTGGGTGGGGTTGCTGCGGGGGACGCGGCTGGCGGCCAGATAGTTGATCGCCGTCATGATCGCCGAGATCATCAGCACCGGGGGGAAGTTGACGATCAGCAGCCGCGCGTCCAGCCGCATCCTCTGCGGGAAGAACAGGGCGGTCATCAGCCAGACCAGCACCGTCAGCGGCAGGGCCATGACCAGGGCCAGGACCGCCATCACCGCGAATGGCCGCCGCTCCAGCCAGCCGCCCGCCTGCGCCGGATAGTAGATGCCGAAGCCGATGAGGCTGGCGGCGATCATGGTGGTCAGCCAGTAGCCGAATCGCGAAGCCAGGGGCGCGGCCTCGGTGCCGAACGCTCCGATGTAGGCCATGAATAGCCCGGCGATGGCCGCGATCAGCACCGGACGGCTCAGCAGCCTCAAGGCCCCCGCCATTGACGAAGCGCCAGTGGCGGCGGGGCGCCGTTCACGCATGGCAGGCGGCGGTTCGTGCATCGTCAGGTGCGTCGGCTCTTCGGATCGGGTGGGTTGCGGCCATCAGGCCACGCCGGCCCCGCCCAAGACAAGGACCCCCGATGACCACGCCGCAAATCGCTTCCGAGCCCGCGCTTTTCTCACGCGACAATCTGTTGCGCTCAGCCGCGGCCTGCGCGGCGGCTCTGGCCATCGTCGGGGTGACGGTGATCCCCAACCTCGGACGAATGGGCATCGCCCACCTGCCCGCCATGCATCCGCACGCGCCGCGCCTCGACCTGATCCTGCAGGCCCCGCCCGCTGTCCAGATCCATCTGGCCGCCGTGCTGACCGCCTTCGCCATCGGGGTTGTGCTGCTGATCGGGGTCAAGGGCTCGCTGATGCACCGGACCCTGGGCTGGACCTGGGTGCTGGCGATGATGACCGGGGCCGTGTCGTCCCTGTTCATCCGCATCATCAACCACGGCTCGCTGAGCTTCATTCACCTGCTGTCGGGCTGGACCATCATCGTCCTGCCGTTCGCCGTCTACGCCGCCCGCCGCCACAACATCCGCATGCACGCCCGCGTCATGACCAGCCTGTTCACAGGCGGCCTGCTGCTGGCCGGCCTGCTCGCCTTCATCCCCGGCCGGCTGATGTGGGAAATGGTGTTCCGCTGAAACCCCGCCCTCAAGCAGCGCAGCGGTAGGGCTAACCAAAATGTGACCTTTTTGGGCGAGCCTTGCACTTGGTCTCGCTGAGGCCGATATTCCCACTGCGCCCATGTGGGCGTTCAACAAGGGTTTCAAATCCTATGAGCGACTTCAACCGCGGCTACACATCGATCCCCGCGGGTCGCGCCGACATGGCGGTGGACGCCGGACTGCGTTCCTTCATGCTCGGCGTCTACAACAAGGTGTCCCTGGGCCTGCTGCTCTCGGCCGCCCTGGCGTGGGCGACGACCTCCTTCGCGCCGGTGCGCGACCTGCTGTACGTCACCACCCCCGAGGGCCGTCTGGTCGGCTTCACCATGCTGGGCACCATCGCCCGCTTCGCCCCGATCCTCGCCCTCCTGGTCGGCATGTTCGGCATGCGCAACGTCACCCCGCGCAGCTCGGGCATCTTCTACTGGACCCTGGTTTCGCTGATCGGCGTAGGCCTCGGCGTCTGGGTGCTGGCCTATACCGGCGCCTCGGTGGCTTCGACCTTCCTGATCACCGCCGCCGCCTTCGGCGCGCTCAGCCTGGCCGGCTACACCACCAAGAAGGACCTGACCGGTTTCGGCAGCTTCCTGATCGTGGGCCTGATCGGCATCATGATTGCCAGCGTTGTGAACATCTTCCTGCACTCGTCGGCGATCGGTTTCATCGTCAACGCACTGGGCGTGTTCATCTTCGCGGGCCTGATCGCCTACGACACCCAGCGCCTGAAGATGACCTACTACCAGCTGGGCGGCGACACCGCGGCCCTGGGCGTGGCCACCAACTACGGCGCGCTGAACCTCTATCTGAACTTCATCAACCTGTTCCAATTCCTGATGGGCTTCCTCGGCAACCGCCGCTAAGCGCCTTCAGAGCCAAAGACAGGAAAGGCCCCGGAGGCGACTCCGGGGCCTTTTTGATTCTTGATCGCGCTACCGCTCCGCTGCTTGAGCGCGGGGTTTCTCTTGGCGCTACCGCTCCGCTGCTTGAGCGCGGGGTTTCTCTTGGCGCTACCGCTTCGCTACTTGAGCGCGGTCATTCCACCACCGCAAACTTGCCCTTGTCGAAGATCTTCAGCACCTGGCTGAGCTCGTGGCCGCGCTTGAGGATCACCCCGCCCTGGCCGATCACGGCCCAGGCGCCCTGGCGGCGGGCCAGCGAAGGCCGCTTCTCGATGCGGTAGGCGGGCGCCTCGGCGGTGCGGCGGAACACTGAGAACACCGCGGCGTCCTTCAATCCATCGATGGCGTAGTCGCGCCATTCCCCCGCCGCGACCCGGCGACCGTACAGACGCAACAACTGGTCCAACTCCCGCCGGTCGAAAAAGACCATCGGGACGAAGGGCTGGGGCGCGAAGGCGTCGAGGCTCATGAGACTGAAGTTAGGCATGAGTCGGGGCCGATTGAAGGTGTCACCAAACCGACACGCCCTCACGGCTTTGTAATCGCGACGGCGAAACGACCTTCAAATGGCCTTATTCGCGCCCTTTCGCGGCCCCCTTGGACCCCCATTCTCTGATGGTCGGCCAGCCGGGAATTGCCGGTCCTGGACCCTGAACAGCCCCCCCAGCCCCCTGGGATCGCGATATTCGGCTGGCCGACATCTATCCCTGAATACAGAACCAATCGCCCGCCCAGCACGCCCCCCGCTGGTGCGGGCTTTTGGTTTTTGCGCTCAAGCAGCCGCTAGGCGGTAGCGCGAAGGAATGCGCTCAAGCAGCCGCTAGGCGGTAGCGCGAAGGGATGCGCTCAAGCAGCTGCTAGGCGGTAGCGCGCAAGGACCCTAGCGTTTCAGGACTCCCAGGATGCGGCCCGAGGTCCGGCCCTGCAGCAGAATCACGGTCTTCAAGTCGGCGTCGTCCTCTTCGGGCTTGGGCAGGGCGTAGGTCTTGGTCCCGCCGGCCCAACTTCCCAGCCGCACCAGTTCCCGGGCCACATTGCGGTAGATCACCGTCAGCCCGCGGTTCTCGCCGTCCTTGACCTGGGTCTCCTGGGGTTGGCCCTCGTAGCGCACCAGCCAGACCTCGGCCCCGCCGGCGGGCAGACGCCCCGGTCCTACGATCAACCGCCCCCGACTGACGGACATCTCCGGCGCCGGGCCGTGGTCCTTGGCCGCCGCCGCGATCATCTCCGGCGCCCGGTCCGGCATGGTCTTGCCCATCTGGGCGGCGCCGTCGATCACCAGTTGCGGCGTGTAGACCTCGCGCAGGCCCAGCGCCTTCTGGTAGGCGCGCTGGCGCTCGGAGAAGTCCGGCTTGGCGAAGGTGTCCTTCCAGCCCAGATAGTCCCAGTAGTCGACCGGGAAGGTCAGGGCGAGCACGTCCTTGCGCTCGGCCAGGTCGGCCACCAGGGCGTTGGTGGTGGTGCAGGCCGCGCAGCCCTGGCTGGTGTACAGCTCCACCACCACCGGACGGCGCGGAGCCGTCTTGGCGTCAGCCGCTCCAGCGAAGGGAACCAGCAGGCAGGCGGAGAGGAGCGCGAGGAGGAGCGCAGGTCTAGGCATCGCCCGCACTAAAACGGAGAAGCAGGGCCGGCGCCCGTAACATTTTTGTTTGCCCTGCCAAGGGCCGCCATCCTTACGACTCCCTTATCCCCCAAGCTCCAGACCCCTCTCGAACCCTGATCCGCTTCGGCGCGATCCTGCAGCCTGGCCGCGCTCCTTCGCGGCGCACGTGAGGCTGTCATGCTCGATCTTCTTTATTTGGCGCTCGGCGTGGGCGTGTTCGTCCTGTTCGCCGCCTACGCCGTCGCCCTGAGGCGCATCTGATGCTGGCGAACCTGATCTGGGGCGTCGGCGCCCTCGTTATCGGCGGCTACATGGTCGCCGCCCTGCTGCGTCCGGAGAAGTTCTGATGAACGGGCAGGGGTGGGCGGAAATCGTCCTCACGCTGGCGGTCTCGGTCGTTCTGGCCTGGCCGCTGGGGATTTACATGGCCCGCGTCTGGCAGGGCGGGCGCACCTGGCTCGACCCCGTGCTGAGGCCGGTCGAACGCCTGATCTACGGCGCCTGCGGTCTAAGGCTCGAAAAGGGCCAGTCCTGGCTCGCCTACGCCATGAGCTTCCTGGCGTTCAGCATCGCCGGCTTCGTCGTGCTCTACCTGATCCTGCGCTTCCAGAACCTGCTGCCGCTGAACCCGCAGGGCTTCGCGGGCCTGACGCCCGACCTGTCGTTCAATACGGCGATCAGCTTCGTTACCAACACCAACTGGCAGTCCTATGTGCCTGAGACGACCGTCTCGACCTTCTCGCAGATGGCCGGGCTGACCTCGCACAACTTCCTGTCGGCCGCCGCCGGCATCGCCGTGGCCGCCTCCCTGGCGCGGGCCTTCGCCGCCAACCGGTCGGAAAATCTCGGCGACTTCTGGGTCGATCTGACCCGGATCAGCCTCTACATCCTCCTGCCCTTCTCGCTTGTGATCGCCGTGGCCTACATGGCCCTGGGCGAGCCGCAGAGCCTGCTGGCCAGCGTCACCGCCCACACCGTGGAGGGCGCCAAACAGACCATTGCCCTGTTCCCGACCGCCAGCCAGGAAGCCATCAAGCAGCTGGGCACCAACGGCGGCGGCGTGTTCAACGCCAACTCCGCCCATCCGTTCGAGAACCCCAACGCCGCCACGAATCTGATCGAGATCGTGTCGATGAACGTGCTGGGCTACGCCTGCGCGGTCGCCTTCGGTCGGGTCGTGATGGCCAAGAGGGACGGCCGCGCTCTGGTCATGGTGATGGCGCTGTTCGTGCTGGCCGCCGCCGGCGCGGTCTACGCCGCCGAGACACGCCCCGCTCCCGCCCTGGCCGCCGCTCACGCCGACGCGGGCGTGAACATGGAAGGCAAGGAGGTCCGCTTCGGCGCGCCTTCCACCGCCATCTGGACCGCCGCCACCACCGGCGCCTCGGACGGCGGCGTCAACGCCATGCACGACAGCCTGATGCCCCTGGCCGGCGGCGTCGCCATGTTCATGATCCAGCTGGGCGAGATCGTGCCCGGCGGGGTGGGCTCCGGCCTCTACGGCATGGTGGTGCTGGCCCTGATCGCCGTGTTCGTCGCCGGACTGATGGTCGGCCGCACGCCCGAGTACCTGGGCAAGAAGGTCGAGGCGCGGGAAATCAAATACGCCATGCTGGCGGTGCTGATCCTGCCCCTGGCCATCCTCGGCTTCTCCGGCGTGGCGGCGGTGCTGCCCGTGGCGCTGAAGGGCCTGGCCAATCCGGGACCCCATGGCCTGTCGGAAATCCTCTACGCCTACTCCTCGGCGACCGGGAACAACGGTTCGGCCTTCGCGGGCCTTAGCGCCAACACCCCCTGGTGGAACAGCACCCTGGGCATCGCCATGCTGCTGGGCCGCTTCGCCTACGCCATCCCGGTCCTGGCTATCGCCGGCTCGATGGCGGTCAAGCCCAAGCTCGGCGCCACCGCGGGCACCTTCCCCACCGATGGCCCGCTGTTCATCGGCCTCCTGATCGGGGTGATCCTGATCATGGGCGGCCTGCAGTTCTTCCCCGCCCTCGCCCTCGGCCCGATCGTGGAGCACTTCCAGGCGCTCCACGCCGTCGCCGCCTCCCATTGATCGGCGCCTGACATGACCATGACCTCGACCGTTCCCAATGCGCGGATGGGCGACAGTTTCTCGCCCGCCATGCTCGGCCGCGCGCTGGGCGACGCCTTCGTCAAGCTCGACCCGCGCAAGCTGACCGGCAATCCGGTGATCTTCGCCACCGAGATCGTCGCCATCCTGGCCAGCGTCTCTACGGCCCTTGCCATCCGAGATCACACCGCCTGGGGTTTCGCCCTGCAGATCGCGCTGTGGCTCTGGGCCACGGTGCTGTTCGCCAACTTCGCCGAGAGCGTGGCGGAGGGCCGGGGCAAGGCCGCGGCCGACAGCCTGCGCGCCACCCGCGTCACCACCAAGGCCAAGCTCATCGTCGACGAGAAGACCGGACTGATGGTCCCGACCCCCGCCCACCAGCTGGGCGTCGGCCAGATCGTCCTGGTGGAGGCCGGCGACGTGGTGCCCGCCGACGGCGAGATCATCGAAGGCGTGGCCTCGGTCAACGAGGCGGCCATCACCGGCGAGAGCGCGCCCGTGATCCGCGAGAGCGGCGGCGACCGGTCCGCCGTCACCGGCGGCACCACCGTGGTGTCCGACTGGATCAAGGTGCGCATCACCTCGGAGCCCGGCCACACCTTCCTCGATCGCATGATCGCCATGGTCGAGGGCGCGGACCGCCGCAAGACGCCCAACGAGATCGCCCTGGCGGTGCTGCTGGCGGGCCTGACCCTGATCTTCCTGATCGCGGTGGTCACCCTGCTGGGCCTGGGCGCCTATTCCGGCGTGACGCTGGACCCGATGGTGCTGGGCGCCCTGTTCATCTGCCTGATCCCCACGACCATCGGCGGTCTGCTCTCCGCTGTCGGCATCGCCGGCATGGACCGGCTGCTCAAGGTCAATGTCCTGGCCACCTCCGGGCGCGCGGTGGAGGCCGCCGGCGACGTCGACACCCTGCTGCTGGACAAGACCGGCACCATCACCTTCGGCAACCGCATGGCCACCGAACTGGTCCCGGTCCCCGGCGTGCGCCCCGACATGCTGCTGCGCGCCACCCTGCTAGCCTCGCTGGGCGACGAAACCCCTGAGGGTCGCTCCATCGTCGAACTGGCCCGCAATCAGGGCCTGACCCTGGAAGCCCCCGCCGGGGCCAAGGTCATCCCCTTCAGCGCCATGACCCGCCAGTCGGGCCTGGACGCCGACGGTCACAGCTGGCGCAAGGGGGCGGTGGACGCGGTGCTCAAGGACGCGGGGCTCGAGCCCGCCCAGGCGCCCGCTGAATTCACCGCCGCCGTGGACCGCATCGCCCGCTCGGGCGGCACGCCCCTGGCGGTGTCGGAAAACGGGGTGCTGTTCGGCGTCATCCACCTGAAGGACGTCGTGAAGCCCAATGTGAAGGAGCGGTTCGCGGACCTGCGCCGCATGGGCCTGCGCACCGTCATGATCACCGGCGACAACCCGGTCACCGCCGCCGCCATCGCCTCGGAGGCCGGGGTCGACGACTTCCTGGCCGAGGCCACCCCCGAGGACAAGCTGCGCCTGATCCGCGAGGAGCAGGGCAAGGGGCGCCTGGTGGCCATGTGCGGCGACGGCGCCAATGACGCGCCGGCCCTGGCTCAATCGGACGTCGGCGTGGCCATGCAGACCGGCGCCCAGGCCGCGCGGGAGGCCGGCAACATGGTCGACCTGGACTCCGACCCGACCAAGGTCATCGAGATCGTCGAGGTCGGCAAACAGATGCTGATCACCCGCGGCGCCCTGACCACCTTCTCCATCGCCAACGATGTGGCCAAGTATTTCGCCATCATCCCGGCCCTGTTCGTGGTGGGTCTTCCGGCCCTGGGCGCGCTGAACATCATGGGGTTGCACAGTCCCAAGAGCGCCATCCTGTCGGCCGTGATCTTCAACGCCCTGGTGATCGTCGCCCTGATCCCCCTGGCGCTGCGAGGCGTGAAGTACCGGGCCATCGGCGCCGCGCGCCTGCTCCAGCGCAACCTGCTGGTCTACGGACTGGGCGGCATCGCGGCCCCCTTCGTCGGCATCAAGATCATCGACCTCGCCGTCTCGGCGCTCGGTCTCGCGTGAGGAACGCCATGCTCGCCCAACTGCGCCCCGCCTTCGTCGCCACCCTCTTCTTCACCTTGCTGCTGGGCGTCGCCTACCCCCTGGCCGTGACCGGCATCGGCGCCCTGGCCTTCCCCTTCCAGGCCGGCGGCAGCCTGATCCGCGACGCCAAGGGTCAGGTGATCGGCTCGGCCCTGCTGGCCCAGGGCTTCAGCCAGCCCAGATACCTGCATCCGCGCCCCTCGGCGGCCGGGTCCGGTTATGACGCCGCCAACTCCTCGGGCTCCAACCTCGGCCCGCTCAACCCCGATCTGGCCAAGCGGGTGGCCAAGGATACCGACGCCCTGCGCGGCGAAGGTCCCGGCCCGGTTCCCGCCGACGCGGTGACCACCTCCGCCTCGGGCCTGGACCCCGACATCTCGCCCGCCAACGCCCTGCGCCAGGTGAACCGCATCGCCGCGGCCCGGCGCCTGCCCGCCTCCGCCGTTGAGCATGTCGTGAGCGCCAGCGTCGAGGGTCCATGGCTTGGACTGTTCGGCCAACCCCGCGTCAATGTGCTGAAGGCCAACATCGCCCTCGACGCCGCATTCCCGGCGGCGCACCCTTAGGGAGCCATGTCCCCCGACGAACCCCGCAGGCCCGATCCCGACGCCTTGCTGGCCGCCACAGCGCGGCCGGGGCGCGGGCGGCTGAAGGTGTTCCTGGGCATGTCGCCCGGGGTCGGCAAGACCTACGAGATGCTGCGCGCCGCCCGCCGCCGGAAGGCCGAGGGCGGCGAGGTGCTGGTGGGGGTGGTGGAGACCCACGGACGCAAGGACACCCAGAGCCTGTTGCGCGGGCTGGAGGTGCTGTCGCGCCGGCCCATCGAGCACCGCGAGCGGACGCTGCTCGAATTCGATCTGGATACGGCGCTGGAGCGCAGGCCCGGCCTGCTGCTGGTGGACGAATACGCGCACTCCAATGCGCCCGGCTCGCGCCATCCCAAGCGGTGGCAGGACGTGGAGGAGCTGCTGTCCGCCGGCATCGACGTCTGGACCACCCTCAATGTCCAGCACCTGGAAAGCCTGGTGGACGTAGTCTGGAAGATCACCGGGGTGCGCCAGCGCGAGACGGTGCCGGACGGCGCCCTGTCGCGGGCCGATGAGATCGAGCTGATCGACATCACCCCGGCGGAACTCAGGGAGCGGATGGCCGAGGGCAAGGTCTATCTGCCGGAAACCGCGCGTATCGCCGCCGAGCGCTTCTTCAAGACCGAGAACCTGACCGCGCTGCGCGAACTGGCCCTGCGCCGCGCCGCCCAGACCGTAGACGACCAGCTGATCGGGGCCATGAAACGGGCCGGGGTCGAGGGACCCTGGGCGGCGGGCGAGCGGATCCTGGTGCTGGTCGGGCCGGACGCCATGGCCGCCTCCCTGGTGCGGGCGGGGCGGCGACTGTCGGACATGATGATGAACGCGCCCTGGACCGTGGCCCACGTCGAGCGCCCCAACCAGCCGCCCCCGACCGCCGAGGCGGCGCAGAAGCTGCGCGACGCCCTGAAGCTGGCCGAGCAGCTCGGCGGCTCGGGCGTGACCCTGACCGGCGATGATCTAGTGGGCTCGGTGATCGACTACGCGCGGCGGGGCAACCTGACCCAGATCGTGATCGGCAAGACCCGCCGCCGCAAAAGCCTGTTCCACCGCCCGCTGCTGGAGGCCCTTTTGGATGGGACCACCGGCGCCGCCGTGCATGTGATCACCGAATCCGCCGACAGCGCCGCGCCCCCGGAACCCGTTGAACGGCCCAAGGGCCCTCTGCCCTGGCGCGGTCATCTGGGCGCCCTGGCCAGCGTGGCGGCGGCGGGGGCCGTGGCCGATCTGGTCGACCGCTATGCCCAGAGCGCCAACCTGGCCATGGTCTTCATGCTGAGCGTTCTGGTCTCGGGCCTGGCTTTCGGCCTGGGCCCCGCCCTGACCGCCGCGGGCGCCGCCGCCTTCGCCTACAACTTCTTCTTCCTGGAGCCTCGCCTAAGCCTGACCATCGGCCATCCCGCCGACGTGCTGACCTTCGCCGTCTTCTTCGCCGTGGCCCTGGCCACCGGCTGGCTGACCGGGCGGGTGCGCGACCAGTCCCGCGCTGTGGCCCGCCGCGCCTCGGGCATCGCCGCCGTCCTGTCGGCCACCCGCCGCCTGTCCTCCGCCGCCGGGGACATGGCTGCCGCCCGCTGGGCCTGGGAGAAGGGCGAGCCCGCCGGGGCCGGCACCGGCACCCTGCCCAACGCCGCCTGGACCTTCCGCCCCCTGCAGGGCGTCCGCTCGCGGGCCGGGGTGGTCGGGGTCGAGGCCCGCGCGGTCACCAGCGAGGACGGCGAGCGCTTCGTCAGCGCCATGCTGGATCAGGGCGCCGTGGCTCTGGAGCGGGCGGAATTCGCCGCCGAGGCGGCGGGGGCCGAGGCTCTGCGCCGCAGCGACCGGCTGCGCTCGGCCCTGTTCAACTCCATCAGCCATGATCTGCGCACGCCTCTGTCCACGGTCCTGGGCGCCGCCACCACCCTGATCGACTTCGGCAAGTCCCTGGCCCCCAAGGTCCGCGCGGATCTGCTGATCTCCATCCGCGAGGAGGCCGAGCGGCTGAACCGCTACGTCGGCGACCTTCTGGACATGACCCGGCTAGAGGGCGGCGGCCTGGCGACCCGGCGCGAATGGATCGATGTGCGCGACGTGCTGCGCGCGGCCGAGGACCGGGTGCGGCGGCGGCTGGACAAGCGCCGCATCGACCGCGATTTTCCCGATCCGCTGTCGATGGTCATGGCCGATGCGTCCTTGTTGGAACAGGCCCTGGTCAACATCCTGGAAAACGCCATCGCCTACAGCCCCGACGACACCACGATCGAGATCGCCGCCTATGAAGACCGGAGCAATGTGGTGATCAGCATCGAGGACGAGGGCCGCGGCATCCCCACCACCGAGCTGGAGCGGGTGTTCGAACGCTTCCGCCGGATGGAAGAGGCAACCGACCGGGGCAAGGGCGCGGGGCTGGGCCTCGCCATCGCCAAAGGCTTCGTGGAGGCCATGAACGGACGTATCGCCGCCGCCAGCCCGATCCATGACGGGCGCGGCACCCGCATCCTGATCAGCCTGCCCAAGGGGCGCTCCCAGGAGCGAAGCGGAATGAGCGCGCACCGCCCCCGCATCCTGGTGATCGACGATGAGCCGCAGATCCACCGCTTCCTGGGACCGGCCCTGGACGCGGCCGGTTACGAATGCGTGCGCGCCGATACCGCCGCCGAAGGCCTGCGCGAGCTGGCCCGCAAGGCGCCGGACGTGGTGGTGCTGGATCTCGGCCTGCCGGACCTGGACGGCAAGGAGGCCCTGGCCAAGGCCCGCGCCTTCTACGGAGGGCCGATCATCATCCTGTCGGCCCGCGACCGCGAGACCGAGAAGATCGACGCCCTGGACCTGGGCGCCGACGACTACGTGGAAAAGCCGTTCGGCATCGGCGAACTGCTGGCCCGCATCCGCGCCGCCCTGCGCCACAGGCTCAAGGATGGCGGGGCCGAGCCGGTGGTGACGGCGGGCGATCTGACGGTCGATCTGATCAAGCGGCTGGTCACCCGGTCCGGCGTGCCGATCCGGTTGTCGCCCCGCGAATACGATCTTCTGGCCCAGCTGGTGCAGGGCGCGGGCAAGGTGGTCACCCACCGACAGCTGCTGACCGCCGTCTGGGGCCCCGCCCATGAGCAGGACGTGCAGTACCTGCGCGTCTTCGTCGGCCAGCTTCGCCAGAAGATCGAGGCCGATCCGTCGGCGCCCGCCCTGATCCTGACCGAAGCGGGCGTGGGCTATCGCTGGGTCGGCTAAAAGAAAAGGCCCCCAAAAGAAAAGGCCCCGAGGTCGCCCTCGAGGCCCGATCTTCGCTTAAGCGCTGGCGCCTATTCCGCAGCCGCCGGGGCCCGCGCCAGGTTGCGCAGGACGTAGGGCAGCACGCCGCCGTTCTTGAAATACTCAAGCTCGGTCGGGGTATCGATGCGGCAGACCACCGGGAAGCGGGCGATGCGGCCGTCCGACGGGCGGTAGAGCTCCACCGTCAGGGTCGTGCGCGGGGACAGGTTCTCCAGGCCGCGGATGGAGACGATCTCCTCCCCGGTCAGGCCCAGCTTGTGCCAGCCCTCTTCCTTGAACTGCAGCGGCAGCACGCCCATGCCCACTAGGTTCGAGCGGTGGATGCGCTCGAAGCTTTCGGTGATCACCGCGCGGACGCCCAGCAGCTTGGTGCCCTTGGCCGCCCAGTCGCGCGACGAGCCGGTGCCGTATTCCTTGCCCGCGAACACGACCAGCGGCCGGCCTTCGGTCTGGTACTTCAGGGCCGCGTCGTAGATCGCCATGGTCTCGCCGGAGGGGAAGTGCTTGGTCACCCCGCCTTCGATCTCGGGGGTGATCTTGTTGCGGATGCGGGTGTTGGCGAAGGTGCCGCGCATCATCACTTCGTGGTTGCCGCGGCGCGCGCCGTAGGAGTTGAAGTCCAGCGGATCGACACCGTGCTCCACCAGATAGGCGCCGGCGGGGCCGTTCTTCTTGATCGAGCCGGCGGGCGAGATGTGGTCGGTGGTGATCGAGTCGCCGAACACCGCCAGGACGCGGGCCTCGACGATGTCGGTGACCATGCCCGGGGTCATGCTCATGCCCTCGAAGTAGGGCGGGTTCTGCACATAGGTGCTGTCGCCCTGCCAGTCGTAGGTCTGGCCGCCCTTGATCTTGATGCCCTGCCAGTTCTTGTCGCCCTTGAAGACGTCGGTGTAGCGGGCGGCGAACAGCTTGTTGGTGACGACCTTGCGCTGGATCTCGGCGATCTCGGCGCTGGTCGGCCAGATGTCCTTCAGGAACACGTCCTTGCCGCCCTTGCCCTTGCCCAGAGACTGGGTCGCCACGTCCATGCGCATCGAACCGGCCAGGGCGTAGGCCACCACCAGAGGCGGCGAGGCCAGGTAGTTGGCGCGCACGTCCGGGTTCACCCGGCCTTCGAAGTTGCGGTTGCCCGAGAGCACCGACACGGCCACCAGGTCGCCGACCTGAACCGCCTTGGAGATGGCTTCCGGCAGCGGGCCGGAGTTGCCGATGCAGGTGGTGCAGCCATAGCCGACCAGGTTGAAGCCCAGCGCATCCAGTTCCTTCTGCAGGC
>CAIYVC010000166.1 GCA_903929535.1 uncultured Caulobacteraceae bacterium
GAGAAGGCGCACCCGGACGTCTACAACATCCTGCTCCAGGTCATGGATCACGGGGTGCTGACGGACGCGGTGGGCAAGAAGGTCGACTTCCGCAACATCATCCTGATCATGACCACCAACGCCGGCGCCTCCGACGCCCAGCGCAACACCATCGGCTTCGGCCGGGGCCGCGCGGAGGACGAGGAAGAACAGGCGATCAAGCGGGTCTTCACTCCGGAATTCCGCAACCGCCTCGACGCGGTGGTGGGCTTCAAGGCGCTGACCCCGGAGATCATCCGCCTGGTGGTTCAGAAGTTCATCCTGCAGCTTGAAGTGCAGCTCGCCGACCGTCACGTCACCATCGAGACGAGCGACGACGCGGCCGACTGGCTGGCCAAGAACGGCTTCGACGAGCTTTACGGCGCCCGGCCTCTGGCCCGGGTCATCCAGGAGCACATCAAGAAGCCGCTGGCGGACGAGATCCTGTTCGGCAAGCTGGTGCGCGGCGGTCACGTCCGCGTGGAGCTGAAGGACGGCAAGCTGGTATTCGACATCGACGCGGCGTCGCCCCCGGCGGCGCCCACGGTGATCGAGGTTTCGGACAAGTCCGATGCGTCCGAAGACGGTTCAGCGGAGAGCCTGCTGGTCGAGTAGCCAGGTGATCCACCGGGGGTGACGGGACGTATAAGTTCGCGTCCCATGCGGCCAGTCCGGCCCATCGTCTCCCCCGCGCAAAGGACGTGCGTACAGAAGGGCCGGCCGCCAAGCCGGCCCTTCTTGCATTTCCCGGCCCTTCTTGCATTTCACGATGCGGCGGCGCGATGTTCGGCAACCGCCTGGGCGCGCGCGGGTTGTGCGTCCGGGGATTTCAGTACCGGAGCCCGACCATGGCCGACGACGCTTCCCGCGATACCGACCGCCCGTCCTTCCAGACCGTCGATCCCGCTACCGGCCAGCCGGGCAAACGCTACGACGGCCACACCCCCGCCGAGGCCAAGGCGATGGCGGCTGAGGCCCATGCCGCCCACCTGATCTGGAAACGCACCAGCTTCACTGAGCGCTCGGCCCTGATGCGCAAGGCCGCTGCCGTGCTGCGTAAGCGGGCCGACGAATTCAGCGACCTGATGACCGCCGAGATGGGCAAGACCCTGACCGAAGGCCGCGCCGAGATCGAGAAATGCGCCCATACGTGCGAGGTGCTGGCCGCCGAGGCCGAGGGCTATCTCGCCTCCATCCCGGTCGACATGGATGGCTCTAAGGCCATGGTGGTGTTCCGCCCGATCGGCGTGGTGCTGGCGGTGATGCCGTGGAACTTCCCCTTCTGGCAGGTGATCCGTTTCGCCGCCCCGGCGCTGATGGCGGGCAACGGCGGCCTCTTGAAGCACGCCTCCAACGTGCCGGGCTCGGCGCTTGCGCTTGAACAGGTGTTCGAGGAAGCGGGCTTTCCCAAGGGGCTGTTCCGCACCCTGCTGATCCCCAGCCGCGATGTGAAGGCAGTGATCGAGAATGCCAACATCGCCGCCGTGACCCTGACCGGCAGCGTCGGGGCGGGCAGGGAGGTGGCGAGCGCGGCGGGCGCGGTGCTGAAGAAGGCTGTGCTGGAGTTGGGCGGCAGCGACGCCTACCTCGTGCTGGAAGACGCCGACGCCGAGCACGCCGCTGAGATCGCCGCCACCGCCCGCATGGTCAACGCCGGTCAGAGCTGCATCGCCGGCAAGCGCTTCATCGTTCTGCCCCAGGTGCGCGAGGCGTTCGAGCAGGCCCTGACGCGCCGGATGCAGGCGTTCGAGATGGCTGACCCACGCCAGACCGCGACCAAATTGGGCCCGCTGCAGAGCGTCAAGGCCCGCGCCGAGATCCACGATCAGGTCACGCGGAGCATCAAGGCCGGCGCGCGTCTGCTGTGCGGCGGCGTGGTTCCGGACGGGCCGGGCGCCTGGTATCCGGCCACGGTGCTGGCGGGCGTGAAGCCCGGGATGCCCGCCTATGACGAGGAGGTGTTCGGCCCGGTCGCCGCCATCATCGAGGCCAAGGACGAGGCGGACGCCATCCGCATCGCCAACAGCTCCGAATACGGTCTGGGCTCGGGCGTCCTGACCCGCGATCTGGCGCGCGGCGAGCGGATCGCGGTCGAGGAGCTGGAGGCAGGCATGAGCTTCGTCAACCAGAACGTCCGCTCCGACCCGCGCCTGCCCTTCGGCGGGGTCAAACACTCCGGCTACGGCCGCGAACTGACCGCCTTCGGTATCCGCGAGTTCGTCAACATCAAGTCGGTGCTGGTGCACCCCAGCGGGGACTCGCCACACAAGGGCTCGGAATAGGCCCTAGCCGATCAGCGCCTTAAGGGCCGTCAGGTATTTGTCCCGCGTCCTTGAGATCACGTCCGCCGGCAGGTGAGGGGCGGGCGGCTTCTGGTCCCAGTGGATAGCCAGCAGGTGGTCGCGCACGAACTGCTTGTCGTAGCTCGGCGGGCTCTGGCCCGGGGCGTAGCTGTCGGTTGGCCAGTAGCGCGAGGAATCCGGCGTAAGCACCTCATCGATCAGCCAAAGTCCGCCGTCCTGGTCGGTGCCGAATTCAAACTTGGTGTCGGCCAGGATCACGCCCGCAGCCAGCGCCTTCTCGTGCCCGAAACGGTAGAGCTCCAGGCTCTTGGCCTTCAGCGTTTCATAGAGTTCGCCGCCGACGATGCGCCGCCCCTCGGCGTCATCGATGGGTTCGTCGTGCTGGCCCTTGGGCGCCTTGGTCGTGGGCGTGAAGATCGGCTCGGCCAGCTTCTGCGCCTGCTTCAGACCGGGGGGCAGGGTGATGCCGCACACGGTCCCGTCCTTCTGGTAGCTCGACCATCCCGAACCGATGATGTAGCCGCGCGCCACGCATTCGATGGGCGCGGTCTTCAGCTTCTTCACCACCATCGAGCGCAGGCGCAGGTCCGGATCGGTGATCCCGCGCCGGTCGAACTCGCCGGCCTGGTCCGGCAGCAGGTGATTTCGGATCAGGCCCTCGGTCTGGGCGAACCACCAGTTGCTGATCTGGGTCAGGATGGCGCCCTTGCCGGGGATGCCGTCGGGCAGGATCACGTCGAAGGCCGACAGCCGGTCGGTGGCGACCAGCAGCAGGGCGTCGCCGAGGTCGAAAATCTCGCGCACCTTGCCGGACGCGACGTGGGGGAAGGGCAGGCCCTCGATGGTCAGCACTGCCCGCTCGGGCAGGGCGGCGGCGATCTGCGAAGCGTTCATCCGATTTCGGCGGCAATCTGCTGCGCCAGGGCGGCCAGCTCCTTGGGGTCGGCCATGCCGCCTTCGCCGTGCGCCTTCAGCGGCTGATCGGTCCAGCGCGGGATCAGGTGGAAATGCAGGTGGAAGACGCTCTGGCCGGCGGGGGCGCCGTTGAACTGGGTCAGGACGATGCCGTCCGGCTTCAGCGCCTTGCGAATCGCCAAAGCGACCTTCTGCACGTCCAGCATGACGTGCGACAGCACCTCGGGTTTGACGTCCAACAGATTGCGCGCCTTGGACTTTTTGGAAATCACCAGCACATGGCCGCGCGACTGCGGGAAGACGTCCATGAAGGCCAGCACGTGGGCGTCCTCATAGACCTTGGCCGCCGGGATCTCGCCGCGGATGATCTTGGCGAAGATGTTGTCGTCGTCGTAGGCGCCGTCGAGACTCATGGCCGCACTCCCTATACGCCGCCCATCTGATATCAAACGCCGCGCTACTCGGGGAGCCTTGTTAGGCGTTTCCGCTAAGCTCATGTTATAATTGAAGAGTTTCGCATCTGAGGCGAATTTGGATATTTTCCGGCCCCCATCCGTTCAGTTGGGAGACCGGGGGTCATCCACAGGATTCGCGGTCAGACCCTACATATAGTGTTAACGTCACGTTTACATACCAGGGCTCGGGCGCCTACCGTGCGGTGGATACAGTTCGTGGAGCACGATTCGGATGACGTCAGGGGCCCCCTGGTCCGTTAAGGGCATCGATCCGAAAGCCCGTGAGATCGCCAAGGATCTCGCGCGCCGCTCGGGTATGACCCTGGGCGAGTGGTTGAACCAGATGATCTTCGTCGATGGCGAAGCCGAAGAGAGCGGCGTTGCGCCCGTGCGCGCCTCCGCTACGACTCCGACCCGTCCGCCTACCGAGTCCCGTCCGCCCAAGCGCAGCAGCGATGACATGGACCGGGTGCTGGAGGCGCTGGAGGACTTGTCCGAGCGGGTCGACACCGCTGAACGCCAAAGGGCTGAAACCTCCGTCCGCTTTGATGCGGCCCTGCGCGATCTGCGCGCCGACCAGCAGCGCGCCGCGCGGCAGGCCCAGGCGACCGAGCAAAGCGGCGGCAAGGCCGACACCCTGCGCGCCCTGGAAGCGGCGCTGGGCCGTGTGGCCGGGCATCTGCAGGAAGGCGAGGCCCGCAACACCCAGACCGTGGCGGCCCTGCGCCGGGAAATGAGCCAGGAGGTTCAGCGCGTCGCCGAGCAGATGGGCCAGAAGGTTCTGGCGGTCAAGAACCGCAGCGCCGACGCCATCGCCCAGGTCGGCGCCGAGGTCACCCGCGTGGCCTCCGTGGTCGAGCAGCGCCTGCGCCGCGCCGACGACGCCCAGGCCGAGGCTCTGGAAAAGCTGGGCGCCGAGATCGCCCGCATCACCGAGCGCCTGTCCGAACGGATCGCCGCCGCCGAACGCCGCTCGGCCCAGGCCATCGACGATGTCGGCGAGCAGATGGCCCGAGTCACCGACCGCATCCATCAGCGCCAGGAACGCTCGTCCAGCGAACTGGCCGACCGCATGCGCCAGAGCGAAGAGCGCACCGCCAAGCTGCTGGAAGAGGCCCGGGAGAAGATCGAGCGCCGCCTGGGCAAGCTGGCCGCTGATGAGGCCGCGCCCGCCGCCGAGGACGCCGCCGCCAGCGTGTTCGCCTCGCGCTGGAGCCCGGTCGAAGAGGCCCTCGCGCCTGAGCCCCAAGCGTATCAACCTCCCACGCCGGCTCCGGTGCAGGCCGCGCCCACCCCGACGCCTGTCCAGGCCGCGCTCGCGCCGCAGCCTCCCGCCTTCGTCGAGCCGCCGCTGCTGATCCTCGAGACGCCTATCCAGGCCCCCGCGCCGCAACCGGTCGCTGCTCCGCCGCAGGCCGCCGCGCCGCCTCCGCCCCGGCCCATCGCCGAAGCGGTCCAGGCGCCCAGGCGTGAAGTCTATCTCGATGACCGCGCCTACCTCCGCGAAGACAGCGATCTGGAAATCCTGCCGCCGACCGGTTTCAGGCCGCCTCCGCTTCGGCCGATGGACGCCGTCGAGGAAGAGCCGCCGGAAGGGCAGCGTCCCTCGACCCGCGAACTGATCGCCGCCGCCCGCGCCGCCGCCCGTCAGAACGTCGAAGAGCCCGTCTTCCGCCACGCGGACCTGGCTGAGGCCACGCAATCGGAAGCCGTGTTCGCCGGCGCGGCGCAGCGTCCGCAACGCCGTACCGGCGCCATGCGCGGCGTGCTGCTGACCAGCGGCGCGGTGGTCTCCATCGGCCTGGCCGCCACCGGCTATGTGGTGATGCACCCCGACATCCTGGCTTCGCTGAAGGCCGGCGCGGCGCCAAAGAGCACGACCGCCATTCCGGTCGGCCCCGCAGCCGCTCCGCCCGCGCCTTAACAGCAGGCCATGACCCTGACGACCCCGACGGCCAAGCCCGCCGAGGACAACACCGACGCCGCCGCCCTGTTCACCGACGGCTCGGCCAAGGTCGACGCGGGAGACGCCTCGGGCGTGGCCTCGCTGCGCACCGCGGCCAATCTCGGTTACGCCCCCGCCCAACGCCGCCTCGGCAAGCTCTATGAGGATGGCGGCGCCGGCGTGCAGAAGGACCCCGCCGAGGGCCGCCGCTGGACCCAGCGCGCCGCCACCAACGGCGACAAGAACGCCATGCACAACCTGGGCCTGGACTATTACGAGGGCGTCGGCGGCATCAAGAACATGGCCGTGGCCGCTCAATGGTTCGAGCGCGCCGCCGAGCTGGGCCTGCGCGACAGCCAGTACAACCTCGCCCGCTTCTACGAAGCCGGGCTGGGGGTGAAGTAGGACCTGCCCGCCGCCTACAAGTGGTACCTGATCGCCGGCCGGGCGGGTGACACCGAGGCCGCGTCGCGCGGCCAGCTGCTGAAGGCCCAGCTCACCGCCGAACAGCGGGCGACCGGCGAGAAGGCCGCCGCCGCCTTCACGCCCGATCCCGCCGCGCCGCCCATGTCCATGACGGCCGGCCTGCAGAACGCCACGCCGCAGCAGCGGGCCCTGGCCCAGCGGGCCCTGGCCAAGCTCGGCTACTATCAGGGCGCGGACGACGGCGCGGTGTCCCAGAGCCTGGGTCAGGCCATCCAGTCCTACCAGAAGGACCGGGGGCTGGCGGCCAACGGGACCCTCAGCCCGGAGCTGCTGCAGACCTTCGCCAACGTCTCGCGCTAGCCTTTCGGCAGGCTTGGGACTAGAAGCGCCAGCCTAAGAAGCCGCGCGTAAAGATAGCTGGACCATGGCCGGACACTCCAAATTCAAGAACATCCAGTTCCGCAAGGGCAAGCAGGACAAGCTGCGCTCCAAGCTGTTCTCCAAGCTGTCGCGGGACATCACCCTGGCGGCCAAGTCCGGCGTGCCGGACGTCAACTCCAACGCCCGCCTGCGCCTGGCCGTGGCCAACGCCCGCGCCGAGAGCGTGCCGCGCGACAATATCGAGCGGGCGATCAAGAAGGGGGTGTCGGGCGAAACCGATAACGTCGAGGAAATCCGCTACGAGGGCTTCGGCCCCGGCGGCGTCGGCATCATCATCGAGGTGCTGACCGACAACCGCAACCGCGCCGCCGCCAATGTGCGCACCATCTTCGGCAAGAACGGCGGCAACATGGGCGAGAGCGGCTCGGTGGCCTTCATGTTCGACCGGCTGGGCCAGATCACCTATCCGCCGGCGGCCGGTTCGGAAGACAAGGTGATGGAAGCCGCCATCGAGGCGGGCGCCGAGGATGTGGCCTCCGACGCCGAAAGCCACCTGATCTTCACCGCCTACGAGGACCTGTCCGAAGTGGCGGGAGCCCTCGAAACGGCGCTGGGCGCGGCCAAGTCCACCACCCACGTCTGGCGGCCCAAGACCGGCACGCCCGTTTCCGATGACGACGCAGCGGGCCTGATGAAGCTGCTGGACGCGCTGGACGACGATGACGACGTGTCCAACGTCTATTCCAACGTCGAACTGACCGACGAGCAGGCGGGCGGCGACGAGGACTAGCGCCGCCGCTGCACAGGGCGGCGCGAACCGCTACTGTGCGAACGCATGACGAACGCGATTCGCATTCTGGGACTGGATCCGGGCCTGCGCTGCACCGGCTGGGGCGTGGTCTCGGTCGAAGGCTCCCGCCTGACCCACGTGGCGCATGGGACCATCCGGCCCGACGACAAGCTGCCCCTGTCCGACCGCCTGCTGGCCATGTTCGAGGCGGTCAGCGCCATCCTCGAGGAGCACCGCCCGCACGAGGCGGCGATCGAGGAGACCTTCGTCAACAACAACCCGTCCTCGACACTGAAGCTGGGCCATGCCCGCGCCGCCGCCATGATCGCCCCGGCCAGGGCCGGCCTGCTGGTGGCCGAATACGCCGCCACGGTGGTCAAGAAGGCGGTGGTGGGCACGGGCGGGGCCGACAAGACCCAGGTCGGCTTCATGGTCCGCCGCCTGCTGCCGACCGCGGGAGATCCCTCCAGCGACGCCGCCGACGCCCTGGCCGTCGCCATCTGCCACGCCCACGCCAGAACGGCTCGAAAAGGAGCTGCGGCATGATTGGCAGGCTGCGTGGCGTACTGGCCGAAGTCTCGGACGAAGAAGCCCTGATCGATGTCGGCGGGGTCGGCTATCTGGTCCGCTGCGGCTCGCGCACCCTGTCGCGTCTGCCGCCGGTCGGCGACGAGACCCTGATCCATATCGACAGCCAGACCCGCGAGGACGGCACGCGCCTCTACGGTTTCCTGACCCGCGAGGAGCGCCACGCCTTCGTCCTTCTGCAGGGCGTGCAGGGGGTCGGGCCCAAGGCTGCGCTGTCGGTGCTGGACGTGCTGCCGCCCGCCGAACTGGCCCAGGCCATCGCGCGCGAAGACAAGGCCATGGTCGGCCGCGCCCAGGGCGTCGGCCCCAAGCTGGCTCTGCGCATCGTGGTCGAACTGAAGGACAAGCCGATCGGCGTCGGCGACATCGCCGCCTTCCACGCCCAGGCCGCCCTCAACGCCGCCGCCCCGCCGCCACCCTCCGTCTCCGGTGAAGCCGTGGCCGCGCTGATGGGCCTGGGGACAGCCGAAGTGCTGGCCCGCCGCGCCGTGGAACAGGCGGTTGCGAGGCTCGGCGCCGATGCGCCCCTGGCGGCGGTCATCAAGGGCGCCCTGCAGGAACTGGCCCGTTGACGCGGATCATCTCCGGCGAGCCCGAAGCCTTCGAGGCGACCGACAAGGCCCTGCGTCCTCAGACCCTGGCCGAGTTCGTCGGTCAGGAGCAGATCAAGGCCAACCTCAGCGTCTTCATCGACGCGGCGCGGGGCAGGGGCGAGGCGCTGGACCACGTCCTGCTGTTCGGCCCACCCGGGCTCGGCAAGACCACGCTGGCCCAGATCGTGGCCCGCGAACTGGGCGTCAACTTCCGCGCCACATCCGGTCCGGTCCTGGCCAAGGCGTCCGACCTCGCCGCCATCCTGACCAATCTGGAAGCCAACGACGTTCTGTTCATCGACGAGATCCATCGCCTGGCCCCCGCCGTGGAGGAGATCCTCTATCCGGCGATGGAGGACCATGTGCTGGACCTGATGATCGGCGACGGCCCTTCGGCCCGCTCGATCCGCATCGACCTGCAGCCCTTCACCCTGGTGGCGGCCACCACCCGCGCCGGCATGCTGGCGACGCCGCTACGCGACCGCTTCGGCATCCCTCTTCGCCTGGAATTCTACACCCCCGCCGAACTGCAGCGGGTGCTGGAGCAGGCGGCGCGCAAGATGGGCGCACCCCTGACCAGCGACGGCGCGGCCGAGATCGCGGCGCGGGCGCGGGGCACCCCCCGCGTGGCCGGGCGGCTACTGCGCCGGGTGCGCGACTTCGCCGGGGCCGAGAACGCCGTGTCCATCGACCGTCAGTGCGCCGCCCGCGCCCTGGCCCGGCTTGAGGTGGATGAGGCGGGGCTGGACAGCCTGGACCGCCGCTATCTGCGGGTCATGATCGAGAACTACGGCGGCGGGCCGGTCGGGGTGGAGACCCTGGCCTACGCCATCGCCGAGGCCCGCGATTCCGTGGAGGACGTGATCGAGCCCTTCCTGATGCAGCAGGGCTTCATCCAGCGTACCCCCCGGGGCCGCATGGCCGCTGGCCGCGCCTACCTGCACCTGGGCCTCACAGCGCCGCCCTCGCGCCCTGGGCAGGCGGACATGTTCGACGGGGGCGGGGAGTGACGGCTCCGGAGCCGGCGTCCGGCGGCTTCGACGGCAAGACACACCTGCTGCCGGTGCGGGTCTACTACGAGGACACCGACTTCACTGGCGTGGTCTACCACGCCAACTACGTGCGCTATTTCGAACGGGGCCGTTCGGAGTTCCTGCGCTGCGTGGGCGTCACCCACGCCGACCTGGGCGCCCAGGATAAGCCGACCGCCTTCACGGTGATCCGCATGGCCATCGATTTCAAAAAGGCGGCGCGGATCGATGACGCCCTGGTGGTGCGCACCGTCTACGAACGGGCGGCCCGCGCGCGGGTGCATGTGCGCCAGACCATCACCCGGGGCCTGGACGTGATCGCCGAAGCGGTTGAGGAAATTGCATGCATCGACCTGGACGGACGGCCCCGCCGCCCGCCTCAGGCGTTCATGGATCGACTGGCCGGCTGGTTCGAACAGCCGCCGCCATAGTTTCACCCCATGGACAGGCCAAGCGATGGCCTGTCCGGTCGACTTGAGGAGCCGATACGCTCATGGACTCACTCGCAGGAGCCCTGGCCCCGACCAACTTCTCCGCGCTGGCCATCTTCATGCGCGGCGATTTCGTGGTGAAGGGCGTGCTGCTGGGCCTGATGCTGGCCTCGCTGTGGTCTTGGACCGTGATCATCGACAAGCTGTTCCGCTTCCACGCCCTCGGCAAGGAAGCTGACCGGTTCGAGGATCAGGTCAATTCCGGCCGGTCGCTGGAGGATGTGGCGGCGGAAGCCGGCGAGCGGCCGCGCCAGGCCCTACCGCGCATGCTGCAGGCCGCGCTCAAGGAATGGCGCGACGCGCGCGCCAAGGGCGGGCTCCAGGGGCCGGGGGCCGACAGCCACGCCGCCATGCTGCTGGGGCGTATCGACCGGCTGCTGGACAGCATCATCGCGCGGGAGACGCGGCGCGTGGAGGAGGGGCTGGGCTCCCTGGCCATCGTCGCCACGGCCTCGCCCTTCGTCGGCCTGTTCGGCACCGTCTGGGGCATCATGCATGCCTTCGTCGCCATCGCGGCGCAGAAGAACACCAATCTGGCCGTGGTCGCCCCCTCGATCGCCGAGGCCCTGTTCACCACCGCCATCGGCCTGGTGGCCGCCATCCCGGCCTATATCGCCTACAACAAGTTCTCCACCGATGCGGGGCGCTTCTCCGGCCGGTTGGAAGGGTTCGCCGACGACCTGGCGACCGCCGTGGCTCGCCGTCTGAGCGACCGGCCCGCCGCCGCCGAGCGGACCTGACCGATGGCCCTGTCCGCCAACGACGCCTTCGCACTGGGACGCCGCCGTCGCGGACGCGGGGGAGGGCGCCGCCGCGCCGCCCTGGCCGAGATCAACGTCACGCCTCTGGTGGACGTGATGCTGGTGCTGCTGATCATCTTCATGATCTCCGCGCCACTGCTGACCGTGGGTGTGCCGGTCGAACTGCCCAAGACCGAGGCCGCCGCCGTCGACGACCAGACCCTGCCGCTCAGCATCACGGTGAAGGCGGACGGCAGCATCTATGTGCAGGAAGCGCCGACCGCGTTCCGCGAGCTGTCGATCCGGCTGACGGCTCTTGCCGGCCAGGGCTTCGACAAGCCGATCTTCGTGCGCGCCGATGGCAAGGCCCCCTATGCGGCGGTGGCCCAGGTGATGGCCGCCCTGTCGACCTCCGGCTTCACCAAGATCAACCTGATCACCGACACGGGCGGGCCCAGCTCTGGAGCGACCCAGAAGCTTCCGGCGCAGCCGCCCGCGCCGGCCAGCCGCTAAGGGCAGATGCGCGGGGACAATCGCACAGACCTGAAGCCGTCGATGGTCGCGGCCGTGGCCCTCCACCTGGCGGTGGTTGTGTCTGGCCTGATCGCGTGGCCGTGGATGGGCAAGCCGGTGCAGATCGCCAACGTCACCGCCATCACCCTGACCCCGACCAAGGCCGCGCCGCCGCCGCCCGCCCTGCAGGCGCCCGAGGAGCAGCAGGCCACGGCCCCCGAGCCCGTCCCGCAGCCCGAACCGCCCAAGCCGCCGCCGCCCAAGCCGCAGCCCACGCCCAAGCCGGTCAAGCCGACCCCGCCGCCGCCCAAGATCGACCCCAAAGGCATCCCCAAGCCGGTGGCGGCCAAGCCCAAGCCGGCCGAACCCGATTTCCTGTCGTCCTTGAGCTCTAGCCTGGACAAGACGGTCAAGCCGTCCGCGTCGACCAAGGGGCCGCCCCGCCAGGAGACCGCGCCTGTCGCGCGCACCGATCCAGGCGCCGAGCAGGCCACCGCCAATGCAGCCGACGCGGTCGGCGCGCGTTTGAACCGCATCTGGAACAAGAGCTGCGGCGTGGAGGGATTCCGCGACGTGGTGATCCACGTGAAATTCAACCTGACGCCGGAGGGCGGCCTGCAAGGCGCGCCTCAAGTGCTCGATCCGCCCCAGGCCGGCAATTCGGTCTGGCAGGCGGCCGCCGACCGCGCGGTGCGCGCCGTTGTGCAGGCCGCGCCGTTCAGCGAACTCCCTCGCCAGACCTATGGCCAGTGGAGAACCTTCAACGCCGTGTTCAACGGCAAAGAGGCGTGCCAGAACCAATGACGGCTGTTTCGAACATGGAGCGCGCGATGCGCCTGAAACCCCTCTCGCACCTCATCCTGGCGGTCTGCCTGGTGCTGGGGCTGACCACGGCCAGGGCGCGGGCGGAGATCACCGTCAACGTCAACCAGGGCGTGACCCAGCCGCTGCCGATCTCGATCCCCGGCTTCAACAGCGCCAATACGGTCGGCGCCGACATCGCCAAGGTGATCTCGGGCGATTTGGAGCGGTCGGGCCTGTTCAAGCCGCTCGATCCCAATTCCTTCCTGGAGCGCAATCTCGACGTCAACGTGCAGCCGCGCTTCCCGGACTGGAAGACGATCGGCTCCCAGGCCCTGGTCAACGGCCAAGTGACGGTGGACGCCGATGGGCGTCTGCGGGTCGATTTCCGGCTGTGGGACGTGGTGTCCGAGCAGCAGTTGCAGGGTCTGCAGTTCACCTCCACGCCTGAAAACTGGCGGCGGGTGGCGCACAAGATTTCGGACGCCGTCTACAAGCGCCTGACCGGCGAAGAGGGCTATTTCGATACGCGGATCGTGTTCGTCGCCGAGAGCGGCACCAAGATCAAACGCATCAAGCGGCTGGCGATCATGGACCAGGACGGGGCCAACCCCAGCTTCCTGACCGACGGCTCCTATCAGGTGCTGACCCCGCGCTTCTCCACCTCCACGCAGGAGATCACCTACATGGCCCTGCGCGACACCGGGGCCAGCCTCTATCTGTTCAACATCGAGACAGGCCGTCAGGAGACCCTCGGCAAGTTCCCCGGCATGGTGTTCGCGCCGCGCTTCTCGCCGGACGGCGCCAAGGTCGCCTTCTCCGTGGAGCGGGCCGGCAACAGCGACGTCTATGTGATGGACCTGCGCAGCCGCGCCACCACTCGCCTGACTACCGATCCGTCCATCGACACCTCCCCGTCCTTCGCGCCGGATGGCCAGCATCTGGTGTTCAACTCCGACCGGGGCGGCTCGCCGCAGATCTATGTGATGAATGCCGACGGCTCGGGAGCTCACCGCATCTCGTTCGGCGCCGGCCGCTACACCACCCCGGTCTGGTCGCCGCGCGGAGACTTCATCGCCTTCACAAAACAGACCGGCGGCGAATTCCATATCGGCGTGATGAAACCCGATGGGTCCGACGAGCGTATCCTTACGTCGTCCTTCCTCGACGAGGGCCCGACATGGGCGCCCAATGGCCGTGTGTTGATGTTCTTCCGCGAGCAGGGCGGGGCCGGGCCCCGGCTTTGGACGGTGGACATCACCGGCCGCATCCAGCAGCAGGCGCCCTATCCGGGCCAGGCCTCCGATCCGGCCTGGTCGCCCCTCTTGAATTGACAAAAGGTCATGGAAAAAAAACCAAGAGCGGGTTTAGAGTAGCCGAGTATTTACGTCGTTAGATGAGCATGACGGTGAAACGGGGGGCCGAAAACCGTTGCACCCAAAAGGATTTATAAGGAGAGCAGATCGTGAAGCCCGACCTCCGTTACACCATTAGACTGGCGACTCTGGCCGCTGCCGCCGCCGCACTGGCTGCCTGCGCCACCCCGAAACCCCCGCCGCCGGCTCCTCCGCCGCCGCCTCCGCCGCCCCCGTCCGCTCCGCCGCCGCGCCCCGCGCCGCCGCCGGTGTCGCAGGCTCCGGTGGGTCCGGTGCCCGGTTCGATGCAGGACTTCATCGTCAACGTCGGCGACCGCGTCTATTTCGACTACGACAAGTTCACCGTGCGCTCGGACGCCGAGCCGATCCTGTCCGCCCAGGCGGCCTGGCTGGCTCGCTACCCCTCGGTGAATGTCCGCATCGAAGGCAACGCCGACGAACGCGGCACGCGTGAATACAACCTCGCCCTCGGCGCCCGCCGCTCCAACTCGATTAAGGACTTCCTGGTCGGCAAGGGCGTGGCCGCCACGCGCATCGAAACCGTCTCCTTCGGTAAGGAAAAGCCGATCGACGGCGGCGAAAGCGAAGAGGCCTACGCCAAGAACCGTAACGGCCACACGGCCATCACCGCCGGCGCCAACTAAGCCACCGGTGTGATCCAAGACAGGGAGGGAGTCCGCGAGGGCTCCCTCTTTGCTTTTGCGCTATCCTCGCGTTTCAGATTCTAGGACGCCTTCGGGGCGTCGCAATTTCGCCGCCGACCTCCTGGATTTTACCGCCATGGCGCTTCCCCAGACCCGCACCCTTCTTTTGGCGAGCATCCTCGGCCTGACCCTGACGGGCGGCTCCTTGGCCCTGGCGCAGAAGGCCCCGCCGCCGCTGCCGCAGCCGGCCCTGCCGCTGGCAGACCCGTCGGAGATGCTCGACAACAAGCGGGTGGAGCAGCGTTTGCAGCGCGAGGAGAAGGCGCTGCGCGATCTGCGCCAGATCGTCCTGCAGGCCAAGGCTCAGGGCAATCCGGTGGAGGTCAAGGACTCCGGCCCCGATCCGCAGATCACCGAACTGCGCACCCGCATTACCGACCTCGAAGAAACCCTGCGCCGTCAGACCGGTCAGATGGAGACCATGGCGCATGACGCCGCCGTGGCCGCCAAATCCGCCGCCGACGCCAACGACGCCGCCAAGGCCCTGCAGGCGCGCCTCGACACGCTGGAAAAGCAACAGCAGCAACTGGCCGCCGCTCCGCCCCAGCCCACCGCCGTTCCGTCGGGCGCCGGCGGCGCCGTCAATCCGGGATCGGGCGTTCTCGGCCAGCTGAGCAGCCCCGGTTCGGCGCCTGGAGGCGACGCGCCCGATGAACAGACCGCCTACCGCCAGGCCCGCGCCACCCTCGACAGCGGCGACTACGTCGGCGGCGCTTCGGCCCTGCAGGACTTCCTGCAACGCTATCCTGCGAGCGCCCGGGCGCCGGAAGCGAACTATTGGCTCGGCCGGACCCTGGCCCTGCGCAATATGCACGCGGAGGCGGCGTCGGCCTACGCCCGCTCGCTCAAGGGCTGGCCGCAGACCACCTGGGGCGGCGATGCGGTGGTGCGCCTGTCCTCTTCTCTGGTCGAGCTTAAGCGCAACCCGGACGCCTGCAAGGCGCTGGACGAATACGCGACCCACTACGGGGCCAAGGCCGCTCCGGCTTTGAAGGCCCGCGCCAAGGACGCCCGCGCCCTGGCCGCCTGCGCCTAGCATGCCGGAGCCGCTGGACGCGGGCCTGGACGTTTGCGGCCGCCGGCTCGATCCGGAGGGGCAGGGTCCGGTGGCCGTGGCCTTTTCCGGCGGCGGCGACTCCCTGGCTCTGCTGCTGACGGCTCAGGCGTGGGCGAGGCGATACGGTCGGCCCCTGCTGGCCCTTCATGTCGATCACGGCCTGCAAACTCAAAGCATCGCCTGGGCCGATCGCGCCGAGGCGGCGGCGGCGCGCCTGGACGTCCCTTTCAAGCGGCTGCTCTGGATCGGAAAAAAGCCGTCGACCGGCCTTCCCGCGGCGGCGCGCGAAGCCCGGCATGGGTTGATCGCCGAGGCGGCTCGGGCGGTAGGGGCCAAGGTCGTCCTGCTCGGCCATACGCTGGACGATCAGTTGGAAAACGCCCTGATGCGCGGCGCCGGGGTCCCGGTCGGGCCGCTGCGGGAATGGAGTCCGTCTCCGGTGTGGCCGCAGGGCAGGGACCTGTTCCACTGCCGCCCGCTCCTGGCGGTGCGCCGCGAGGCCCTGCGTGAGTGGCTGCGGGCTGAGGGGCTGGATTGGATCGACGACCCCGCCAACGCCGACCTTCGCTACGCCCGCGCACGGGCGCGCCAGGCTCCGCAGGGCGCCGGAGCCGAACCGCCCCTCGCCGCCGACATCACTCGATTGGCCGCCGCCTGCCGCGTGACGCCCTGGGGCGCCATCGAGATCGACCGCGCCGCGCTCAGCGCAGCGCCGGACGCCGAGGCCCAGCGCCTGTTGCAGATCGCCCTGGCCTGCGCCTCCGGCGCCTCGGGCATGGCCCGCGCCGCGCGGGTCGGCGGCCTGCTGGACCGTCTGCGTAGTCAGGAAACCTTTATCGCCGGCCTGGCCGGAGCGCGGGTGATCGCCGGGCAGGACCTGCGCCTGGTTCGCGAGGCGGGGGAGGCGGCCCGGGGCGGGCTGGAGCCTGTGGATCTCGGGTCGCCCGCGGTCTGGGACGGACGCTGGCTCGCCGAAGGCTGCCAGGGTCTGCAAATCCTCGCCCTGGCCGGTCATGCGGCCCAACTTGCCCCCTCTGACGCCGCCGCCTTGGTCGGCATTCCCGCCTCGGATCGGCCCTCATTGCCTGTTTTACGGGATAGCCGGGACCGGGTTCGGCTGGCGCGCCTTGCCAAGCCGGGGCATGACGATCACTTAGATGGAGCAGGCGGGTGTGTCCGCCTGCTGGTTGAACGCCGTTTTAAGGCTGCATGTGGCCTGATCCGGTGCGAGGCCGAAACTATGACAATCGCCCGCATGGCGAAGTTCCATCCGTCACCCTATGTTGGTGCGGAAGGTAAGGACTGACGGATGAATTTGAGAAACCTGGCCATCTGGGGCGTGATCGTCGTCCTCCTGATCAGCCTGTACGGCGTGCTCAACCGTGGCGGCCGCCAGGGCGGGCCCGCGCAGATCACCTATTCGCAACTGCTCAACCGCGTTGACGCCGGCCGGATCAAGGCCGCGACGATCCGAGGCGAGGTGGTCGAGGCCCGCGATTCCGACGGCAAGACCTATACGACCCTCACCCCCGCCAATCAGGACGACCTGCTGAAGCGCCTGGGGACGACCGGCGCCGACATCGACGTGAAGTCGGCCAACCAGGTGACCCTGCTGGGCGTGCTGGTGCAGAGCCTGCCGATCCTGCTGCTGCTGGGCGTCTGGATCTTCATGATGCGCCAGATGCAGGGCGGGGCGCGCGGCGCCATGGGCTTCGGCAAGTCCAAGGCCCGGCTGCTGACCGAGAACAAGAACCGCGTCACCTTCGATGACGTGGCCGGCGTCGATGAAGCCAAGGACGAGCTGTCTGAGATCGTCGACTTCCTGAAGGACCCGGGCAAGTTCCAACGCCTGGGCGGCAAGATCCCCAAGGGCGCTCTGCTGATCGGCCCTCCGGGCACCGGCAAGACCCTGCTGGCCCGCGCCATCGCCGGCGAGGCGGGCGTGCCCTTCTTCACCATCTCGGGCTCCGACTTCGTGGAAATGTTCGTCGGCGTCGGCGCCAGCCGCGTGCGCGACATGTTCGA
>CAIYVC010000167.1 GCA_903929535.1 uncultured Caulobacteraceae bacterium
GGCAACCCGTGGAAGTTCGAGTCTTCTCGACCGCACCACTCGATTTTCGTGTTTGGAACTAAAGCCCGGCATCCTGAAAACTCAGGGCCGGGCTTTTCCGTGTGGCGCGGTCGATTCTTTTTTTAAGGCCGGTCCGGCCTCAAGTGGCCTCCCGGCGGGGCGCACCAAACGTGGTTCCAACTCCCAATTGTCATCCTCGGGCTTGATCCGTCTGACGCCGTAAGGCGTCAGAGCCAGGGCAGGAACGAAGGCGGGCTTTTGCATACGCGACGTTTGCCGTGGCGCTCGGCTTTTTTATTTGCCCTGATCGCGTTCCTCCGGCACAAGGGGCGGACACCGACCTTCGGGGCGGTGTCTCCTCAAAATCCGCGCTTTCGGGTGCGCAATGACCGGCACCGAATTTCCTTCGCCTCCGTCCGGCGTGCCTCCGCACGCGACGCCGCCGCATGCCGTGGCGGCAGTGCCGCCCAACGCTTCTGCTACGCCGCCACATGCAATGCTGCCGGTGGGGGAAGACGCGCTGGATGAGGGCTTTGAGCTCGACCCCGCGTTCGTCGAGGATGTGGCGGCGGCGCTCCGGGCCGACGACAAGCCCTGGGCCCGATCGCTGGTTTCCGATCTCCACTACGCCGATATGGCCGACCTGCTGGAACGCCTGGACCGCGAGGACCGCCGGCTGCTGGTGGAGGCCATCCGCGACGACTTCAACGCCGATGTCCTGCCCGAATTGGCCGCCGACGTGCGCGACGAGGTCATGGACGCGCTTGGCTTCGAGGATTTCGCCACCGCGCTGACGGAACTGGACTCGGACGACGCGGTCTATGTGGCGGGCAAACTCGACGCCGCCGAGCGTGACCAGGTGCTGGCGCGCATGCCCCAGGCTACCCGGGCGCTGATCGAGCACGGCCTGTCTTACGCCGAGTCCTCCGCCGGCCGTCTGATGCAGCGGGAGTTGGTGGCGGTGCCCAATTACTGGACCGTGGGCGAAACCATCGACTACCTGCGCTCGACCCGCACCACGCCCGACAAGTTCCACGCGATCTTCGTCGTCGATCCGCGCCACCGGCCCCAAGGGGTGGTGGAACTCCACCGCGTGCTGACCTCCAAGCGTCCGGTGAAGATGGCCGACATCGTCGACCCCGAGATCGACGTCATCCCGGTCGACATGGACCGCGAGGAGGTGGCCTTCCTGTTCCGCCAGCGCAACTTCTCCGCCGCGCCGGTGGCCGACAAGTCCGGGCGCCTGATCGGGCAAATCACCATCGACGACGTGGTCGACGTGATCGATGAAGAGGCGGGCCAGGACATCCTCAAATTCGCCGGTGTGCGCGCGACCGATGAATCCAGCCTTTACCGCTCCATCATGTCGACCGCGCAGTCGCGGTTCCTGTGGCTGTTCATCAACTTAGGGACGGCTTTCCTCGCGTCCTCGGTGATCGGCATATTCGAGAGTTCGATCGAGAAGCTGTCGGCGCTGGCGGTGCTGATGCCGATTTGCGCCTCCATGGGCGGCAACGCCGGCACCCAGACCCTGGCCACCGTGGTCCGGGCGCTGGCGACCCGCGATCTCAATGCCAGCAACGCGCTGCGCATCGCCTGGAAAGAAATCTTCGTCGGGCTGATTAACGGCTTCCTGTTCGCCGCGATCACCGGGGCGATCGCATACCTGTGGTTCAAGGATCCGCTGCTGGCCATCGTCATCGCCAGCGCCATGATCATCAACCTGATCGCGGCCGGCTTCGCCGGGATTGCGATCCCGCTGGTCCTGGACCGCTGGGGCGCCGACCCGGCCGATTCGGCGGTGGTTTTCCTCACCACTGTTACCGATGTGGTGGGCTTTTTCTCGTTCCTCGGGTTGGCCACCTGGATCATGCTCTAGAGGTGGCCAAGCCTCCCTCGGGCGGGTACACTTGGCCCCCAACCGCCGGACCCAGAGCGCAGATGGCCGAAAAAGAAGTCCAATTCATCCAGCCGCCCAACAATCTGCGCCAGAAGCAGAAGCTGGCCGGTGTGACCGGCACCATCGACGGCGCCTGGATGGACGCCGCCGAACGCTCGATGCTATCCGCCAAATTCGACTACCTCACGGCGGTCCAGGAAGACCTCACGCGCCTGACGGCGGCTTACGACATCGCCCTCAAGGACCCGGCCAATCGCGCCGATCACGTGCGCGCGCTTTATGTCGAAGTCCAAGGCGTCAAAGGGCAGGGGACCAGCTTCGGCTATCCCCTGGTCAGCGCCGTGGGCAACCAGCTTGCCCGGTTCATCGAGGACAGCGGCGACGACCTCACCAATGCCCAGCTTGAAGTCGTGAAGGTCCACGTCGAAGCCATCCGCCTGATCATCCAGCAGAAGATGGAAGGCGATGGCGGCCCGGTTGGGCAAAAGATCGTGGCCGGCCTGGGTGCGGTGATCAAGAAGATGGCGGGCGACGCCCCGCCGGCGGCGCAGTAGGCGTCTAGCCTCTTGTGGCATCGATAGGAGTCATAAACTCCCATCTCCTGTAGGCTTCGGCCCCATCAAGAACCACGCCGTCAAAGCCCAGGTCCATGATCCCGGCGAAGTACTTGCCGATGATGGCTTTCCACGCCGGGTTCCAGAATTCCACCGTATAGCTGCCGGGCTTGCCCGGCGCGCGGCCCTGGATCCAGCTCGGTTCGCCGATCTTCCAGTCCCGCTGCCAGTAATACCGTTCGTCTTCGGCGAACCCTAGGCTCACGCGGGCCAACACCAGGCGGCGGGCGCCCATCTGCTTGAACTTCAAGCTATGAATGGCGTCCTTCGACAGCGGCTGGTTGCCCCGGTAGAAGGCGTCGGTGATGAGGACGTCGTAATTGGTGGCCGAGAGGGCCGAGATCCATTCCTCTTTCGAGCCGTAAGGCCGGCTATTGAGCATCATCAGCATATTGCGGGCGTCGGCCAGGGTCTCGACGTTGCCGGCGTTCTCGGGCGAGGGCCGGCGGGTCGGCACGTGGTCGAACAGATCGCTCTCGTCCAGGTCGATATGGGCGACCACGCCCATCCGCACCGCAGCCTGCAGGGCGGCGGACGCGGAAGCGGCGTCATCACAATGGTCGACCGACAGCATCTTGAGGCCTTGTTTCATCATCGCCGCCACATCAGCGCGGGGCACGCGCAACGGCGCGCAGAATTGGCCGTCCAGCATCACGCCGTCGATACGCTGCAGGTAACGGCGCATCGGGGCGCCCACAGGTATGATCGCATCCGGAGAAATCTTGGCGTTGCCGCGCTTGATCTCATCGAGGTCGAATTCGCGCCGGCTCCAGCTGGTCAGATCGAAGCCCGGTTGAGTGACCACGACGAATTTGGGGTTGCGGCCATGGGCATAGATCGAGAGGTCCTCGATCATGGTGCGCATGTAGTCGCGGTAATTGGGGATGCCGGTGAGGGGGATATCGAGCACCTCGACCTCGCCCAGCAGCATGCGGGTACGGTCGGGCGGCGCTTCGGCCTCGGCGCCGGGGGTGGGACGCGCTTTGGCGGCGGGGACGGGCAGGAGCGGGGCTTCTTCCGGCTTGGGCGCTTCCTCGGCGGGCTCGCCGCCTTCAAGGCCGGAGCCGGCGCCCGGGGGAGGACCCAGCTGGCGCTGCTGCGCAATGACGGCATTCGGCGCACTGGCCGCTAGGGCGGCCGTGACGCAGAAGGCAAAAATCGACAGGACGGGATGTTTCAGGGCACGCGCTCCGCGATTGCGTCGCCGATGGCGAGGCACGACGTCAAACCGGGCGAGTCTATGCCGTAAAGAGCGATAAAACCGTTAACGCCGGTGGCTTCCGGGGTGTGGATCATGAAGTCCGCGCTAGGCTCGCCAGGACCTTGAATTTTCGGACGAATTCCACTGTACCCGGGGCGCAGCGCGCCCTCCTGAAGGTCCGGCCAGTATTTACGGATCTCGTCATAGAACAGCTGCGCCCGGCCTTCATCCACATGGTAGTCGATGGCGGTGACCCATTGCAGGTCGGGCCCGAACCGGGCCTGGCCCGACAGGTCCAGGGTGTAGTGCAGGCCCAGGCTGGCGATCCCGGGCAACGGGTAGATCATCCGCGTGAACGGCGGTTTCCCTGACAGGTAAAAATAGCTGCCCTTGCCGTAATGCTGCGGCGGCACGCTGCCGGCCTTGATGCCGTTGATGGTGCGCGACAGCGCCTGCGCCCCCAGCCCGGCGCAATTGATCACCGTGCGCGCCGCCAGTTGCATGGGCTCGGCCCCCCCAACGGACAGGACCACATGACCGTCGGCGCCGCTGCCGCCGGTCACCGGGCTGTTATAGGCGATGGTCGCTCCATGGGCTTCGGCATCGCCGAGCAGCGCCAACATGAGTCCGTGACTATCGACGATCCCCGACAGAGGTGAATGCAGCGCGGCGGCGCAGTGCAGCGCCGGCTCCAGGCGGCTCGCTTCCTTGGCATCCATCCAGGTCATATAGACGCCGCTGACGGCGGCATGGGCCTGGAGGTTGCGCAGGGCCGATACCTGGGATTCGTCCCCGGCGTAGACCAGCTTGGTTGTGCGTTTGTAGGTAACCTTATAGGCGTCGCAGAAGGCATAGAGCTTGTCGCGGCCTTCGATGCACAGCCGTTCCTTAAGGCTGCCGTGGGTATAGAAAATCCCGGCGTGGATGACCTCGCTGTTGCGCGAGCTGGTAACGCTGCCGAACGCGCTTTCGGCTTCGAGGATCAAGACCTCGCGGCCCTTGCGCGCCATGGCCCGGGCCACCGCAAGGCCCACCACCCCGGCGCCGATCACCACGCAATCCACCGTTTCCATAGTCCGCCCGGCCTTTCACTCCAGCCACTAGGATCAAATTTTCAAGGCGTTATAACAAGGTCTATATCGGTCAACCCTCCAAGGTTAATGTCTTCTATGCATTTTCATTTTTCTCCGGGCGTATGCGTTTGATGCCCAACGCCACTCCCAAAATCGTCGTTTTCGGCAATGAAAAGGGCGGCACCGGCAAGTCGACCCTCGCGATGCATTTGATTGTCGGCCTGCTGACGCGGGGACTTAAGGTCGGCACCCTCGACCTCGACGCACGTCAGGGCACGTTGACCCGATATATCGCCAACCGTGCCCGGACCGCGCAGCTGCAAAAGGGAGGCGCCCTTCCGCTCCCCAGCCATATCGCCATCACGCCGGACCGCGCTGACAGCGAGGTCGCGGACGCACTGCAGCGCTTGGCCGGCAACGACGTGGTGGTCGTCGACACCCCCGGCCAC
>CAIYVC010000168.1 GCA_903929535.1 uncultured Caulobacteraceae bacterium
CTTCGTCCCTCGCAGCGGAGGCGTCGCGCCATGGGCGAGCGCACCAGCTGTTGAAGGCGCGCGCTCGCCCAACCAAACCGTGGCTTCAGAACACGCCATGCACTAACATTGAAGATGGATCACCCCTTGGGGGCAGGCCACAGCAACACCGTGCGCACGCACAGGAAGCTGCGCCAGGCGGGCGTGGAGGCTGTGTTGCAGGTTTATGAGGGCCAGTCGCACGCCCAGTACGGCCGCGACGACACCGCGCCGGAAACCCAGGAAGCTTTCGGCGAGATCGCCGCCTTCTTCGGCAAGCATCTGGCTAGGTAAGCGTCGCCTTGACGGGGCCATGCCCGGTCCATACCGTTTCGTATACATAACCGGCGGGCGGCGCTGAAAAGGCTCGCGGACTTCAGGAAGGATCAGGCCATGGCGGTTTCCCGCGCGGCGAAGATTGCGGCGGCGCTGGCCGTCGGGCTCGGCATCCTGGGAACGGCGGCGGGAGCGGCCACGCTCTATCGCCCCGAAGCCTCGTCCAAGGACCCCCGTGACCTCAGCGGCGTCTGGTTCCTGCTGCGCTACAACCGGATCATCCCGACCGTGGACGGCACCCCGCCGCCCTTCACCGAGCGCGGTAAGCTGGAATGGGCCAAGCGGATCATCGCGGAGTCCCAAGGCGCGCCGATGGCCGACGCCTCCAGCTACTGCTGGCCCCACGGCACCCCACGGGTGATGAACTCGCCCTATCCGCTGCAGATCTTCCAGACCCCGGCGGAGACCGTCATCGCTCACGAGGTCGCCCACAACACCCGCTACATCCATATGCAGCGCGGCCACCCGGCCCAGATCAAGGCCAGCTTCATGGGCGACAGCGTCGGCCATTGGGAAGGCGACACCCTGGTGATCGACACCCTGGGCGTTGACCCCCGCACCTGGATCGACGAGCAGGGCATCATCCACAGCGAGAAGCTGCACACCGTCGAGCGGATCAAGAAGATCCAGGACGGCAAGGCGATCGAGGATGTGGTCACCGTCGAGGACCCGGTGTTCTTCACCAAGCCCTGGACCTTCCGCGACACCTACGCCTGGCGGCCGGACCTGCGGTTGACCGAATATTCCTGCGAAGAGAACAACCGCAACGCGCCCCAGGGCGGCACCACGGTGGCCCGCTGATGCGTCGTCTGGAGCGTAGAATGAACCGACCCGTCCTGGCCCTGCTGGCCGCCCTCGGCGTCGCCGCAGCGATCAGCGCGCCCAGCGCCAAGGCCGATCCGCCCGCCGCCCCCGCCGATCAGATGAAGCTGCAGGGCATCTGGCAGCTGCAGGGCGACCATACGGCGATCAAGACCACCTCAGGCAAGCTGCCGCCGTTCCGGCCGGCGGCCAAGGCCAAGTACGAGGCCAATCTGGCCGCGCGCAAGGCCGGCCATCCGGACTTCGACACCGCGCAGAAGTGCCTGATCCCCGGCCTGCCGCGCTCGATGTTCTATCCGCAGCCCTTCCTGCTGAAGGTCGAGCCGGATCAGGTCAGCTTCCTGCACGAGCTGATGCACCTGCACCGCATGGTCTATGTCGGCGCCAAGCTGCCGATCAACGACGACCTGGACCAGAACTGGCTGGGCTTTTCGGCGGGCCGCTGGGAGAAGGGCGACCTGATCGTCCAGAGCCGCGGGTTCAACGACAAGACCACCATCGACACCGCGGGCATTCCCCACTCGGTCGACCTGATGCTGACCGAGAAGCTGCATCTGGTGGACAAGGATACGCTGGAAGACACCTTCACGATCGACGATCCGAAGACTTTCACCAGCACCTGGCAGACCAAGGCGACCTTCAAGCGCCTGCCCGACGACACGGAGTTCAGCGAATACATCTGCACTCTGGCCAATCCGGAGGCGGTAGCCTCCAAATAGGGATCAGCGCCAGAAGCCGCCCGGAACCGGCTTGGGCATGGCCATGGTCAGGGTCTGGCCGGTGTAGGTTTCGATGACGTAGCTGAACGGCGCGCCGTCCGGCGTCGACAGGACGGCGGTGTGCTCCAGCACCTGCGGCGGGATTTCCGGCGGCTTGATGCGGCCGACAGGGGCGTTTTCCCAACCGCGCGCCAGGGGCTCGAACACCAGGGTCGCCGACAGGTTACGGCGGCGGAAGTTCAAGGCTTTGACGGCCACGCCGAAGGGGGTCTCGGTTTGATCCAGCTGGCGGTTCATCTCCGGCGTCAGGCGGGCGGGCAGGTACCAGTTGTCGGCTTCCGACAGCACCCGGTCGCCGCAGGCCAGCAGCACGCGGCGGTAGCGCACCGTCTGCCCAGCGGCATCGCCCCCCAGACCTTGACCCAAAGCGGCCTTGGCTTCCGGCGGCAGGGGCTTGTCCTGGCCGCGCACGCGCTGCGCCACCATCTTGAGGCCGCCCGGACCGTGGGCGTCACACCAGGTCTGCAGCACGGCGGTGGCGCTGTCATGGCTGAGCAGGTCGGCGTTGAGGGTCTGCAGCAGCGCCAGGACTTCGAGGCGGCGCACATAGGCGTCCGGCGCAGCGGCCACGGCGGCGCCCGCCAGGCCCAGCGACAGGGCCACCACCGGCGCAACGACATCCTTGAACAAGCGGCGCTGTTTCACGCAAATCTCCCGGGCCTATGGAAGACGGCTCAATCCATCGGCTATAGGGGTCTACGATAAACACGCGTCTCCCGGAAAGGCCGTTCGCCGGCCACGGGAAGACGGCGCCCAGGAGGAACCATGCGCCAGAGCACGGACAGGATTCTGACCACCCACGTCGGCAGCATGCCCCGGCCGCAGAAGCTGGTGGACGCCCTGCTGCGCAAGGACCACGGCGAGGCCTACGATCCCGCCGAATTCGACAAGACCATCAAGGAAGCCGTGGCGGCGGTGGTGGCGCGGCAGACTGCGGTGGGCATCGACATCCCGTCGGACGGCGAGGCATCCAAGGTCAGCTATTCGACCTATATGATGGACCGGCTGACCGGCTTTGGCGGCGACAACCAGCGCAAGGTGGCGCTGGACCTGGCCCCCTATCCGGAGTTCCGCGAGAAGATGGGCCGGATGACCGGCTCGCAGGAGTTCCGCCGCGCGTCCTGCATCGGACCGATCGCGGTCAAGGACCTGAAGCCGCTGGAAGCCGATATCGCCAACATGCTGGCGGCGATGAAGACCGCGGGCGTCACCGAAGGCTTCATGAACTCCGCCTCGCCCGGCCTGGTCACCGCCTTCCAGCCCAACCAGTACTATCCGACGCACGAGGAGTACGTCTGGGCTCTGTCGGACGCGATGAAGCAGGAATACCGGATGATCATCGATTCCGGCCTGATCCTGCAGCTGGACTGCCCCGATCTGGCGATGGCCCGTCACACCGGCTTCCAGGACCTGAGCGAGGCCGACTTCGTCAAGCGGGCGGAAATCCACGTTGAGGCGATGAACGCGGCGCTGGAGGGCATTCCCGCCGAGAAGGTCCGCTTCCACGTCTGCTGGGGCAACTACGAAGGTCCGCACGACTTCGACATCGACCTGATCAAGATTCTGCATGTGATCCTGAAGGCCAAGCCCGCCGGCATCCTGTTCGAGGCCGCCAACTCGCGTCACGCCCACGAGTGGAAGGTGTGGTCCGAAGCCAAGATTCCGGACGACAAGGTGCTGATCCCCGGGACCATCGACAGCTGCTCCAACTATGTCGAGCACCCCGAACTGGTGGCCCAGACGATCGAGCGATTCGCCGCCATCGTCGGACGCGAGCGGGTTCTGGCGGGCACTGATTGCGGCTTCGGCACCTTCGCCGGCTACGGCAAGCTGGACGGCGAGATCGCCTATAAGAAGCTGAAGGCCCTGGCCGAAGGGGCGGAGATCGCAACAAAACGGCTATGGAGCTGATGTATACGCTTTGAGCACTCTTTTCTCTGCGCGATTATTGGCGCAAGAATTCGGGCACATCATCAAAGGGCCGATCACAGGCCCTCGGAGGGAGAGATACTTACGATGAAGCAGTTTCCGTTGGCCGGGCTGGCCCTGACGCTGGCCCTGATGGGCGGCGCCGCTGCCCAGGCTCAAACCATCACCACCAAGGAAGGCAAGGTTCTGCCCGACTGGACCGGTGTGTGGACCATGACCGGCAACACCGTGTTCGACCAGGCGACCAAGGTCGGCACCGCCGCGGGCGCTCCGGGCACCCACGAGACCATCCCCTACAACAAGGAATGGCAGGCCAAGTACACCGCCAACCAGAAGATGGTCGACGACGACCGCTGGCCCGACCCGCAAACCTCGTGCGGCATCGTCGCCGGCTTCCCGCGCGCCCTGAACGTTCCGGACACCTATGAGTTCGTGAACCGTCCGGAAGAGAGCTGGATCCTGACCGAAAACGGCCCGAACGTGGTGCGTATCTACACCGACGGCCGCGCCCACCCGCCGTCCGACGAAGTGTGGCCGACCTTCACCGGCGACAGCGTCGGTCACTGGGAAGGCGACACCCTGGTGTTCGACACCATCGGCCTGCAGGGCTGGCCCCACACCATCGTCGACCGCACCGGCGCCATCCACAGCGACTCGCTGTCGACCGTGACGCGCATGCACCGCATCGACGCCAACACCTTCGAAGCGGACATCACGCTGACGGATCCGGTGGCCTTCACCGCGCCGTGGCATGTGGTCAAGCGCTACCGCCGCCTGCCCACGGGCACGCGCCTGTACGACTACTCCTGCGCCGAGAACAACCGCAACGAGATCTCGCCCAGCGGCAAGACCCTGACCAGGGGCTCGGACGGCAAGATCATCGACAAGGACAAGAAGTAGCCAAAGAAAAAGGCGGACCCTGCGCGGGGTCCGCCTGATGTCTTGGACTTCGGACAAAGAAAAAGGCGGGCTCCGCGA
>CAIYVC010000169.1 GCA_903929535.1 uncultured Caulobacteraceae bacterium
CGGCGCCTGGCCCGCTCCAAGCCCGAGATCGAGATGTGGACCAAGTACGATTATGTGATCGTCAACGAGGACTTCGACCTCGCCTACGCCGAGCTGGCCCACATCTACCACGCCGAGCGTCTGAAGCGGTCGCGCAACCCCTGGCTCGGCAAGTTCGTCGCCGGGCTGATGGACGAGGACGTCTAGGCCGCCTCGACTTAGGGCTTGATCGCTTCCACCACCACACGCTTGGGCTTGCCGCGCGGCGGCCCGTGCTCGCCCAACCGTTGGCGCAGCCGGTCCAGGTAGATGTAGACCACCGGGGTCGAGAACAGCGTCAGCACCTGCGACACCAGTAGCCCCCCCACGATGGCCCAGCCGAGCGGCTGGCGGAATTCCGAGCCCGTGCCTGATCCCAGGATCATGGGCACCCCGCCCAGGAAGGCGCAGGCGGTGGTCATCAGGATCGGGCGCAGCCGCTGGTGTGACGCCCGGCGCACGGCCTCCTCCGGATCGAGGTTCTCCTCGCGCTCCAGTCGCAGCGCCACGTCCACGATCATGATGCCGTTCTTCTTCACGATCCCGATCAGAAGGATGATGGCGATGATGCCGATCACGTCCAGGTCGCGGCCCGCCAACCGCAGGGCCAGCAGCGCCCCCAGCCCCGCCGAGGGCAGGGTCGACAGGATCGTCAGCGGGTGGATGTAGCTCTCGTAGAGCATCCCCAGGATCACATAGACCGCCAGCAGGGCCGCCGCGATCAGCACCGGCTCATCTTTCAACGAGTCCTGGAAGGCCTGGGCGGTGCCCTGGAACGACCCGCTGAGACTTTGCGGCGCGCCGAGGTTGGCGCGGGCGTTGTCCACCGCGGCGGTGGCGTCGCCCAGCGAGACGCCCGGCGCCAGGTTGAATGACAGGGTTGAGGCGGGGAACTGGCCCTGGTGGGTGATCGACTGGCTGCGCACCCGGCTCATGTCCAGCTTGACCAGACTAGACAGCGGAACCGGCTTTCCGGTGCGCGGCGACATCAGATACACGGCGTTGACCAGATCGGCGGGGCTCTGCATCCCCGGCATCGCTTCCAGGATCACGCGGTAGTTGTTCAGCTGGGTGAAGTACTGCGCCACCTGGCGCTGACCGACCTGATTGTAGAGGGCCGCGTCGATATCGGCGGGGGCGATGCCGAAGCGGGCGGCGGCGTCGCGGTTGATGTCCAGGGTGGCGCTGGGCGCCTGTGACTGCTGGTCGGAGGAGACGTCCTTCAACTGGGGCAGCTTCTGCAATTCCGCCATCAGCCGTGGCGTCCAGCTGTTCAGCTCGTCCAGGTCGCCGTCGGACAGGGTGTACTGGTACTGGGCGCGCGCCGGGCGGGCGCCGATGGTGATGTCCTGGGTCGCCTGCAGCACCGCCTGAGCGCCGACCACGCCGGTCAGCTTGGGCCGCAGCCGGTTGATGATGTCGGAAGCGCTGGTCCTGCGGCCGTCCGCGCGCGAGCGCAGGCCGACGTTGATCACGCCGGTGGAGCTGTCGCCGCCGCCGCCGATCGTATAGTGGGCCTCGTCCACGTCGGGGTCCGAGGCGATGACCTTTAGGATTTCCGCGCCCTTGGCTTCGGTGTTGGCGAAGCTGGAACCCTGGGCGGTGATCAGCGTCCCGCTCAGGAAGCCGGCGTCCTGCTGCGGAAAGAAGCCGGTCTTGGCCGTTGTGTAGAGGCCGACGGTCAGGGCCAGGGTGGCGAAGAAGACGACCATGGTCAGCCGCTTGTGCCCCAGGACGACATCCAGGGCGCGCGCGTAGCCGTGCTCGATCCGGGCAAAGCCGCGCTCCAAGCCGCGTAGGATCGGGTCGCGGGGCGGCTCGGGAGCCCGCAGGAACCGCCCGCACAGCATGGGCGTCAGGGTCAGAGCTAGGAACACCGAGATCACCACCGCGGCGCTCAGCACCAGGGCGAACTCCTGCATCATCCGGCCGACCACCCCGCCCATGAACATCAGGGGGGTGAACACCGCGATCAGCGACAGCGAAATGGTCAGGATGGTGAATCCGATCTCGCGCGAGCCGTGCAGCGCGGCCTGGAACGGCTCCTCGCCGTGCTCGATGCGCCGCCAGATGTCCTCGACCATGACGATGGCGTCATCGACCACGAACCCGACCGCGATGGTCATGGCCATCAGCGACAGGTTATCCAGGCTCAACCCCGCGGGCAGCATCGCCGCTGCGGTGGCCAGAAGCGAGATCGGGATCACCGCGCTGGGGATCAGGGTCGCCCGCACGTTCCTCAGGAACAGGAAGATCACCGCCACCACCATCGCGATGGTGATCAGCAGGGTGATCTCAACGTCGTGGACCGAGGCGCGGATGGTCACGGTACGGTCGGCGATCACGCTCATGTCGATGCCGGGCGGCACGGTCTGGCGCAGGGCGGGTAGGGCGGCCTTCACGGCCTCCACGGTCCGGATGATGTTGGCGCCAGGTTCGCGGAAGATCAGCACCCCGATTACCGGCCCGGCCTTCAGCGTCTCGTAGTGGCTGTTCTTGCCCGGCTGGCTGTAGGAGCCGGCCTGGGTGTTCTCCACGTCCAGGATCGCCCGGCCGATGTCCTTGACCCGCACCGGCGCGCCGTTCCGGTAGCCGACGATCAGCTGGTTCCAGGTGCCGGCGTCCAGCACCTGGTCGTTGGCGTAGAAGCCCACGCTCTGCGTCGGGCCGATCAGCTGGCCCTTGGGCGCGTTGACCGTCGCGCCGGCGATCGCCGTGCGGATGGAATCCAGCTGTAGCCCCAATGACGCGGCCCGGCGAGGATCGATCTGGATGCGGAAGGCGGGTTTGCGGCCGCCGGCGATATTGACCTGGCCGACGCCGGGGATGCGCGACACCTGCTGCCCGACGATATTGTCCGCGTAGTCGTTGACCACATTGGCCGGCAGGGTCTGGGACGACATGACGATGACGAACACCGCCTGATCCGCCGGGTTGACCTTGCGCATGGTCGGCGGGCCCGGCAGCGTGTTGGGCAGTTGGCCGCTGGAGGCGTTGATCGCCGCCTGAACGTCCTGGGCGGCGGCGTCGATCTTGCGCGACAGTTCAAACTGCAGGGTCACCTGGGTCGAACCAGGTCCGCTGCTGGAGGTCATCTGCGTCAGGCCGGGGATCAGCGACAGCTGTCGCTCAAGCGGCGTCGCCACATTGGAGGCCATCGTTTCCGGGCTGGCGCCTGGCAGGGCGGCGCTGACCTGGATCGTGGGGAAGTCTACCTGCGGCAGGGCCGACACCGGCAGGCGCAGGAAGGCGATCACGCCGACAGCCAGCAGGGCGGCGGCCATCAGGGACGTGGCGATGGGCCGCCGGATAAAGCGTTCCGATACGTTCACGCGCGCTGACGCCCGCTCGACGATGGGCCGATATCGTTGCGTCTAGTCAATCGAGCCCCCCGGCGCGCCGCATGCGGCGATAATCGTTTCCTTGTCCCTGGTTCTAGCCAAACCGGCTGTCGAAAGGGATGCGGCTGATTTGCCGACGGTCTTGTTGACTGGTCAAGTCCGCTTACAGCCGCGCCCGCGCCAGCCGCAGAAATCCAGCGACGTCCACCGTCTCCGCTCTGGCCTCGGGATTGATCCCAGCGGCCTCGCAAAGCGCTTCACCGCCGAGCAATTTCAAACTTGATTTCAGCATCTTGCGGCGTTGTCCGAATGCTTCCCGCGTGATCGCTTCCAGCGACTGGAGGTCTGTATCGGAAGGGCGCTCAGTCTTCGGCGTCAACCGCACTACAGCGGAGGCGACCTTGGGCGGCGGGGTAAAGGCGCGGGCGGGCAGGTCCATTATGATCTCCGTCTCAGCCACCGCCTGGCTGATGACGCCCAGACGTCCATAGGCGTCGGTGTCGACCTCCGCGACGATGCGCTGGGCGACCTCCTTCTGGAACATCAGCGACAGGCTCTCGGGACGCAGCGGCCCGGTCAGCCATTTGATCAGCAGGGGCGTGCCGACGTTGTAGGGCAGGTTGGCGACGATGCGCACCGGCGCCCCCGGCTGCACCGCATCCGCCAGCGCCCGCTCGTCCACCTTCAGGGCGTCCGCCTGGATCACCGTCAGCCGCCCCGGCGCTGCGGCGGCGAGGTCCGCCAGCAGCGGCAGGAAACGCGGGTCCTTTTCCACCGCGATCACCCGCCCGCCGGCTTCCAGCAGGGCGCGGGTCAGGCCGCCGGGGCCAGGCCCGACCTCGATGGTCACGCAGTCGTCCAGCGGTCCGGCCAGACGGGCGATCTTGCGGGTGATGTTGAGGTCCAGCAGGAAGTGCTGCCCAAAGCCCTTGTTGGCCAGGATGCCGTGCTCCGCCAACACGTCGCGCAGAGGCGGCAGGTCTTCCAGGCTCATGCGGCCTGCCTGCGCCCGGCGATCTCGGCAGCCATGCGGATGGCGGCGATCAGGCTCTCGGCTCGCGCCAAGCCGCGCCCGGCGACGTCGTAGCCGACCCCGTGGTCGGGCGAGGTGCGCACGATCGGCAGGCCCAGCGTCAGGTTCACCCCGCCCCAGAAGTCCAGCATCTTGACCGGGATCAGGGCCTGGTCGTGGTACATGCAGATGGCCGCGTCATAGAGGGCGCGGGCCTCCGGGTGGAACAGGGTGTCCGAGGGCTTGGGCCCCACCGCGTCGATCCCCAGCGCCCGCAGCGCCTGCACCGCCGGCGCGATGATCTCGATCTCCTGACGGCCGATGGCCCCGCTCTCGCCCGCATGCGGGTTCAGCCCCGCCACCGCCAGCCTCGGCGCGGCGATGCCGAAGTCGCGCTTGAGCGCCTGGGCGGTCACCAGGGCGGTCTGCACGATCCGGTCGCGAGTCAGCAGGGCCGGGACCTCGGCGTAGGGCTCGTGGATGGTCACCAGGGCGGTGCGCAGGTCCCCGGCGGCCAGCATCATCACCGGCCCGCGCGCGCCCTCCAGCGGGGCCTCGGCGGTCAGTTCGGCCAGGAACTCCGTATGGCCGGGAAAGCCGAACCCGGCCTCGTACAGCGGCGCCTTGGCGATGGGGGCCGTCACCAGCCCGCTGACCGCGCCCGACAGGGCCAGGCCCGCCCCTGTCTCGATCCAACGCACGATCATCGTCGCATGGGCCGAAGAGGCGCGGCCGGACACCACGGGTGCGGACAGCGGCATGTCCAGAACGGGCAGGGCGTCGGCGAACACGCTCGTCGCTTCGCCGGCGGAGCCCACACGGGTCAGGATCGAGGCCCCGGCAGGGGAGGCGGCCGCCAGCGATTGGAAATCGCCGATCACGACGAACGGCGCATCGCTTGTGCGCAGCGCCTGCCAGGCCTTGACGATAATCTCAGGTCCGACGCCCGCCGGATCGCCCAGGGTCAGGGCAAGCGGCGCTTTTAGCGCCAACTAGCGCGCCTCGATGGTCGCCGAGGTGCGAAGGTCGCGCAGATAGCGGCGGGACATCACCGACAGCTGTTCGGCAAACAGCTTGTTCTGGATGTCGCTCTTGGTCGGCAGCTTGGAGCCGCCGGTACGCTTGCTGCACACCGCCACCAGGTGCACGCCCACGTCCGTGCGGATCGGGTCGGAGATCTGGTTGGCCTGCAGCTTCTCCGCGGCGTCCTTGAACGGCCCGCGCAGATCCTTGATTTCGGCTTCGCCAAGGTCGGCGGCGACCACGCCCGGCACCTTGCCGGCGACGGCTTCGATGTTGTCGCAGCCGGTGATCTGCGGGCGCAGGGCGCGCAGGGCAGCGGTGGCGCCGGCCACCTGATCGGTCGAGGCGTCCTTGTCCAGTCGCACGGCCAGCTGCTTCAGCGAGACCATGGTCTGGCCTGAGGCGGCCTGCTTGTCGCGCAGATAGATGACGTAGACGCCGTCGCTGACCGGGATCGGGGCGGACAGCTGGCCGGGACGCAGGGCCTCCAGCGCCGCGCCCACTTCGGGCGGGGCCTGGGCGGCGGAGATCCAGCCGCCGTCGCCGCCGTTGGCGGCCGTCGGGCCGGAGGAGAACTGGCGGGCCACCGCGGCGAAGGGCGCGCCCTGCTGCAGTTGGGTGATCAGCTGGTTTGCGCCGCTCATGGCTTCGTTCATGCCGCCGGCGCGGTTGGAGTCCAGGAAGATCTCGCCGATCAGGTACTGGGTCTGGCTGGCCTGGGCGCTGATGCGCTGCAGTTGGCCGTTGACCTGGTCGTCACTGACCCGCACGCGGCTGTTGTAGAGGCCGCTGATCAGCCGCTGCCAGCTGATCTGGGTGCGGATCTGGTCGCGCAGGGTCTGGATGTCGACGCCGGCCTGCTGGAAGGAGGTCCTCATCTGGGCGAAGGTCAGGTTGTTCTGGCGCGCCAGATCGCTGATTTCCTCGTCCACGTCCTTGGTTTCAGCGATCAGGTCGACCTTCTGACGCTTGCCGACCTTGCGCAGCTCCTGCGTCTGCAGATGCTCGTCGATCAGCGAGCGCAGGGCCTGCTGCTCAAGCCCCTGCAGATTGTCCTCGGTCGGCTGCACGCCGCTGGTCAGCACCAGCAGGCGCAGACGCTGGCGCAGGTCGTAGGTGGAGATGATCTCGTCGTTGACGGTGGCGGCCACGCCCTCGTTCAGCGGGTTGAACGCCGCGGCGGGAGGGGCGGGAGCAGTCACCGTGGCCGGGGTCACCGGGGTCACGTCGGCCGGCAGGGCCACCTGAGGCGTAGCGACGCGAGACGCCGGAGCCTTCGGGGTAGCCAGCTTGGGCTGCGCCTGAACCGCGCCTACCGCGAGAATCGGCAGGGCAATGGCGGCGGCGAAAAGGGCGGCGCGGCGGCGCTGAGAGTTGAACATCGAAGGTGTGAATCCGGTTCGCACGAAAATTCTAGCGGAAGTCGGGCCGTTGATATCCTGTCCCGCCCAATGTGACGAGCATAAGGCGCAGGATAATCTTGTCCGACGGATGCAGGGTGCGGTTATACGTCCCATCGTGCTGATAGACCAGTTCCCAGTGCGTGCACTCGTCTTGGTAGAGCAGGCCGAACTCCTCCAGCACCGGCACGTGCGCGGCGATGTCGTAGTTGGCCGACGCCGTCAGACCCCAGCGGTTGGTGATCAGGAATTGGCCGCCGACCTGGGCGTTCTGCATCTTCTGACCGGGCAGATCGACGCTGTCGTAGAGGTAGCGGATGAAGCCGTTGGCCCTCGGCGAGAAGCCGTTCACGCCCACTTCCATGGTGTTGACCCTGCCGGTCGAGCCATCGATCCGCGCCCGGGTGAAGCCTGAGAAGGCGGCGGCGGGCTGGGCCGTGGCGGCCAGGATCCAGTCCGAGGCGGTCTGGTTCAGGCTGGTCCCGGCGGGCAAGGTGGGGTCGACCCGCGTCCGGTAGCTGCGTCCCGCCATGAGCTGCGCCGAGCCGCCGTCGTCCCAGCGCACTGTCGCTCGGCCGCCGACGTTGATGCGCGCACCGCCCTCGTAATAGTCGAACCCCGGCGACTTGTTGGCGTCGAACAGGGTCGTTTCGTCAAAGCTGAAGACGGTGCTGTCCTCGTTCGGAATCAAGGGGTTGACGGTAGTTCTTGGCGAAATCGCGATCTGCGCCAACGGCTCCAGCACCAGGGTCGAATCGCCTTCGCGCCGGAAGAAGGGCCAGCTCAGGTCCATGCCCGCCGTGGCCAGCACCCGGCTGGTGGTGTGCATGCCGGTGTTGAGCGCGCTGATGTCGTCGACGTTGTAGAGGTCGGTGCGGGCGTTGGCGAAGGGCTCCAGCCGGATGCCGTCCGCCAGGGTGTAGGCCCCGCGCCAGTCGCCGCCGATGGTGCCGCGCCGGCTGTCCATGCCGGGGGCGGTGTCGGTGACGATATTGCGGTCGCGGCTCAGCAGCACGCCGCCGCCGTCCAGCCGTAGCCGCCCGCCCAGCACCTGCCCGGGCGGCTCGAAATGGGCCTCAACCAGGGGCGCCACCAGCGGGAAGGTTCCGTTGTTATCTCCAGGCCTTAGACCCTGAAAGCTCATGGCGGCGACCGACACGTAGGAGCCGCTGCTCTGCTCCACCGCATAGACCTGGCTTAGCAGCCGCTGGTCGTCGGCCGAATACAGGCCCCGCTGATCGTAGACGTTGGGGATGGCGTAGCGGTTGAACAGCAGCGGGTCGGTGACCCGCTCGGCGGAGAAGCCGTAGGTCCAGTGCTCGGTCGGGGCGAAGGCGCCCTGGGCCAGGATGTAGCTGCGCGCCGAGATGTCGCCGTACTTGCGGCCGCTGCCGTCGAACATGGCGTCGTCGGTGATGCCAAACCGGGCGTCCACCTCGCCGCTGTAGAAGCGCTTACGGTACTCGCCCTCCAGGAACGGGTACACTTTCGTATTAATTTGCGGCGCAATAACAATGTCTTGTGACGGACTTATCACAAAAAGATAGGGCTGCTCGTAGGAGAAGCCGCGCCGCGAATCCAGCGCGATCTTGGGCGCCAGCAGGCCCGATCCGCGCTTGGCCGTCGGGTCCACGTGCCAGAACACCGGCAGCTTCACCACCGGGTGGCCTTTGATCCGGATCACCACGTGCTTGTAGAAGACGATCTGCCGCTTGTGGTCCTGGATCACCTGCTCGGCCTGGATCGACCAGGTCGGCTCCTCGGGCGTGCCGTCCGGCGCGCAGATATCGCAGACGGTGAACACCGCCTTGTTCAGCTCCATCGCGTCCTGGTTCAGCCGCACGGCCTCGTCGGCGATCAGCTTGGCGTTGGGCTTCTGGCGGGTGGAGAAGGCCAGGGCGATCCCGGTCTTGAAGTCCTTGTCCACCGTCATCGCCTTGGCGAACTCGACGCTGCCGTCCAGGTTGATCAGCTGCACGTCGCCGCGCGCGGTGACCACGCCATTGACCGAATTGTAGACCACCTCGTCGGCCCGCAGGGTCCGGCCCTGATAGCGGGCCTCGACGCTGCCCTTGGCGGTCCACAGGTGATTCTCGTCGTCGCGGACGACCGTGTCGGCCTCGATATAGAAGGACTCGTTGCCCATCAGCTGGTCGGCGTTGGTGATCGACGAGACAGCAGGGGCGGGCGGCTTGGCGGGGGCGGCAGGGGTCTGCGCCAGGGCCGTCGTGCTCAGCACCAGGCAGACCGCGCAGGCCGTGGCGCCGGCCAGCAGCCGGGATTTCCAAACGTGGTTCAAACTGCCCCGCCCAATCGCATATCCACCCATCTCGCACGTCCCGGGCGGATCAGCCATCCTCGGTATAGCAAAGCAAGGTGAGGCCCGACAGGAGGGCCAGTATGGGAGGAGCCCATGCCGCCGCATAGGTCGGAATGATGCTGGATCGGCCCAGGGCTCCACAAACTTCGTTGAAGAAGAAGAAGGCGAATCCGAGCGCCACCCCGGCTCCCGCCAGCCCGGCCAGGCCGCCCAGGCGCATCAGCCTCAGCGAGAAGGCGGCGGCCAGCACCGCCATCGCGGCGTAGAGCAGAGGGGTGGCGATCAGCTGTTGCAGGGCGATCTGATAGGAGGTCGAGGTCAGTCCGGCCTGCTCGGCCCGCCGGATCGCTCCGGGAAGGTCCCAGAAAGACACTTCTCCGGCCTGACTGGTCCGCAGCAGTCCCGACGGGTCGCGCACCGTGGAAGGCAGGGTCAGGCTGTCGGAATGTTCCACGAAGCCGCCCGGCCGCGCGCTGTTGACGTCGCTCAGCACCAGGCCGCCCTGGCCCAGCCGCGCCTGTTTCGCCTCGACCCGCCGCTCGAACTGCGGAACCCCCTGGGCGTCCACATTGTAGAAGAAGACCGAAACCCCGTTCAGCACCACGCTGTCGCCCTCGGTGCGGGACTTGGCGTGGATCACCGTCTGGCGCTGTCCAGCCCCCTGGCGCAGCCAGACGTCCTTGGCGGCCCCGGCCAGATAGTTGTTCATGAACCGGGCGCGGCTCTTCTCGTATTGCGCGTTAAGCGCCGAAGCGGCGGGGTTCAGCACGGTGGCGGCCAGCACGCCGATCACGAAGGCGGCCACGGCGGCGGGGAAGATGAAGCGCCAGGCCGAGATGCCGGCTGCCCGCATGGCGATCAGCTCGCTGCGCCGGTTCAGACCGACGAAGGCGGCCAGGGTGCCGAACAGGAATACGAAGGGCAGCAGGATCAGCAGCACCGACGGCGACTTCATCAGGGTCAGGCCCAGCACCTGGCCGGGCGTGATGTCCACCCGCGCCCCGACGTCCCGCGACACCGAGACGAAATCCACCAGCAGCTCGACCGCCGCGATCACCAGGAAGGCGACCAGGATCGCCATCAGCATCCGCCACAGCACATAGAGCTGAATACGTGACAAGCCGGGCATCAGGCGGGCCGCGCCATCGGCGCCAGCGGCGCGCGGATCATGCTGATGCGTCGTCCGGCCTTCTGGCGGAACACCCGCGACATGGCCCAGGCGATCGCCGCCAGCGGCACGGCGTACTGCAGCAGATTGAACCACACGTTGTCGTCGCACAGCGCCTGCACGCCCACGCCCAGGATGCGCACGAAGGCGGCCAGGCCGGCGGCGGTGGTGATGCGCTTGCCGTAGCCCATCCGGCTGAACCCGCCGCCCAGCACCGCGGCCAGGGCCAGGGACACCAGAGCGATGTTGTAGAGCGGGCCCGACAGCCGCGTGTGACCCTCGGCGTAGAGCTTCAGCCGGTTCTGCTTTTCCCAGATCTGGGTCAGGTCCGGCTTGAATAGCTCATGCAGATAGCGGTCCGAGCCCTTGAAATGCACCCCGTCGCTCTGCGGCACGAAGGGCGACAGGTCGAAGATGTTCTCGTCGAAGGCCAGGTAGTCCAGCACTCCGGTCTTGGACAGCTGCTGCTGGGAGCCGTGGCGCATGATCAGCACCGGCATCCCCTCGCGCTGGGCGATCTGCCCTTCCTTGGCGGTGAAGGTGACCGACTCGCCGGTCGGCTTCTCCTGGTCGACGAACAGGTTCTTCAGATTGCCGTGCGGCAGCACCTGGCGCGCATAGACCGTCAGGCCGGGGGAAGGCGTGGTGAACTGGCCCTCCTGCACCAGGGTCGAGGCCAGGTCGGTGCGCACCTTGTACAGCTCCACCCGCATCTGCCGCGCGCAGTAGGGCTGGATCCACAGGTTGATGATCAGCGAGACCAGGGCGGCGAACACCGACAGCCGGATCACCGGCGAGATCACCCGCCAACGGCTCATGCCCGCCGCGAAGCAGACCACCAGCTCCTGCTCGGTCTGCAGGCGGTTCAGCGCCACCAGCGAGGCCACGAAGATGGCGATCGGCAGGATCATCGACACCAGCGACGGCAGACCCAGCAGCGTGATCTTGATGAAAACCGCCGCGCTCTGGCCTTGATTCACGATCAGGTCGAGCGCCTGCAGGCTCTGACTCAGCAGCGCCACCCCGGACAGGGACAGCGTGGCCAGGATGGTGGGGCCCAGCAGTTGGCGGAACAGGTACCTGTCGATCAGCTTCATGGGAGCCGTAAGTCGGCGTTGCAGGCCCCAGCCGGGCGCGCCATCTTCTACACGCGCCCAGCAAGCCGCAACAATAGCTGGAGCCCACATTCATGGCGCCGTGTCGCGGGCGCCGCTTAATCGCGACGAGCTTGGAAAGTGATCAGCATGCAGATTCAATTCGCCAAACCCTCCGCCGTCTCGGGCGCGCCCCTGTCGGCCATCGCCGTCCTGGTCTTCGAGGGCCCGGTTCTGTCGTCCGCCGCCGAGGCGCTGGACCAGGAAACCGGTGGGGCCCTGTCGCGGGCGCTGGCCGGCCGCTTCCGCGGGGCCAAGGGCCAGTCGGTGGAGCTGGTCGCCCCGGCCAACCTGCACGCGTCCCAACTTCTGCTGATCGGCGCGGGCTCCAAGGACAGCTTCGCGGCCACCGGCGCCGAGACCGCCGGGGCGGAGGCCTACAAGGCGCTGAAGACCTCCGGCGCCACCACCCTTGAGCTGCGCTTCTCGGACCTGACGCCCGAGCTTCTGGCTCACGCCGCTTTCGGCGCGCGCCTGGCCGCCTACCGCTTCGACAAATACCTGACCAAGGAAAAGCCCGAGAAGAAGCCCTCGATCCAGACCACGGTCCTGGCCACCAACGATCCCGACGCCGCCATCGCCGCCTTCGGGCCCCTGTCGGCCCTGGCTGAGGGCGTCGCCTTCACCCGCGACCTGGTCTCAGAGCCCGCCAACATCCTCTATCCGGTGGAATTCGCTCAGCGCGTGAAGGCGCTGGAGCGGCTCGGCCTGGAGGTCGAGATTCTCGACGAGCCGGCCATGGCCAAGCTCGGCATGGGCAGCCTGCTGGGCGTCGGCCAGGGCAGCGTGCGCGACAGCCAGCTGGTGGTGATCCAGTGGAAGGGCTCCGCCGATCCCAAGGCCGCCCCGATCGCCTTCGTCGGCAAGGGCGTCTGCTTCGACACCGGCGGCATCTCCATCAAGGGCGCCGAGGGCATGGAGGACATGAAGTGGGACATGGGCGGGGCGGGCGCCGTCGCCGGCGCCATGTACGCCCTGGCCGCGCGCAAGGCCAAGGTCAACGCGGTCGGCATCCTGGGACTGGTGGAGAACATGCCGGACGGGAACGCCCAGCGTCCCGGCGACATCGTCACCTCCATGTCCGGCCAGACCATCGAGGTCATCAACACAGACGCCGAAGGCCGTCTCGTGCTGGCCGACGCCCTCTGGTACTGCCAGGAGCGCTTCAAGCCCAAGTTCATGGTCGATCTGGCCACCCTGACCGGCGCCATCATCATCGCGCTGGGCCATGACTACGCGGGCCTGTTCAGCAACAACGACGAACTGTCGGGAGCCCTGACCAAGGCGGGTGAGTCTGAAGGCGAGAACCTGTGGCGGATGCCGCTGCCCGCCGCCTACGAAAAGCAGCTCGACAGCCTGGGCGCGGACATGAAGAACATCGGCGGGCGCCCGGCCGGCTCGATCACCGCGGCCCTGTTCATCCAGCGCTTCGTCAACGGCCTGCCCTGGGCGCACCTGGACATCGCCTCGACCGCCTGGAAGAAGCCGTCCACGAACCCGACCATCCCCGACGGCGCCTCCGGTTTCGGCGTGCGTCTGCTCAATCGGCTGGTGGCCGACGGCTACGAAGACTGATTATCGGGAAAAAGCTCCCCGCCCTCATCGCGCGCCAGGCGTCGAGGGGGCGGGGGTTGGCTCTTGGTATGGTCTTAGCTGACCTTAGTAGACGGCGACGACGTGGCCGGTCTTCTTGTCCACGATGACCTTTTGGCCATTGAGGTTGGTCCAGCGGTAGGCCGGGGCGGCGGGGATCTGCATCCAGATCTGGTCGCCGTCGATCGGGTGGCCGACTTCAACCTTGCCGCTTTAGGGCAGGATATCGGACGGGTGGGTGTTGACGTAGGTCTTCACGGCTTCCGGCACGTCGGCGGCAGCGGCCATAGCGGGCTTGTCAGCGGCGTGGGCGAGGACGGGGGAGGCGGCCAAGGCCAGAAGGGCGAGGGCCAGGATATGCTTTTTCATAATGCGGTCCTAAAAAAGAAAGCAACCACGTTGCAGTGCAGCAAGTATTGATGCACCGCAACAACTCAATGACGGCTTGTGCCGGGATCGCCGTTCTGCCGAGATTCGCATCTGGCATAAGGCGTTTCTGTCGTCTTACGCGGCAGACGTGACTTCACTATGGTGAAGATGTTGCCGCTCTTTCGCCGCGCCGCAACAAAGCTGCAACCCGGCGGTTTGACGGGCGGCTTTACGGCGGCGGACATGAGTCAATACGGCCCGGCGGGGGTTGATCCCTCATGCTCCGGCCGCTTCCCTTCGACGTCTCAACCGCAGATACTGAGTTCAAAGGGGAGCGCCGCTTGACCGACAGCGCCTGCGAAGTGTGGTTCTACCATCTGGAGCGGACGGGGCTGGATCAGGCTCTGCCCGAACTGCTGGACAAGACCCTGGCGCGTGGCTGGAAAGCCATCGTCCGCTCCGGCTCCTCGGATCGGCTGGAGCATCTGGACGGCTGGCTGTGGAGCTATCGCGAGGACAGCTTCCTGCCCCATGGCCTGGACTCCGAGCCCCAGGCCGCCCGCCAGCCGGTGCTGCTGACCACCGCCAACGACAATCCCAACGGCGCGCAGGCTCTATTCCTGATCGACGGCGCCGAGCCGGGCGATCTGGCCGGCTATTCGCGCTGCCTGGTCCTGTTCGACGGCAAGGACGAGGGGCAGCTGGGCCTGGCCCGCAAGCAGTGGTCGGCGCTCAAGGGCGGCGGCGCGGCCCTGTCCTACTGGAAGCAGAGCCCTGAGGGCCGCTGGGAGAAGCAGGCCTAGCCTAGGCCGCCCCCGCTTTCGCCGTCTCGTACTTCTCGGCCATCTCCAGCCATTCGACTTCCGCCTTGGCCAGATTGTCCTGCGCCCGCGTGCGGTCTCGGCCCAGCTGCGCCATGTCGTTGGGGCGTTTGAACAGCTTGGGGTCGGACAAAGCGACGTCGATCTCAGCCAAGGTCTTGTTGAGGCGGGTCACCTTGGCCTCCACCGCGTCCAGCTCCTTCTTCAGCGGCGCAAGCTGAGCGCGAGCCGCGGCGGCGGCCTTCTTGTCGTTGCGGGCGGGCGGGGCGGCCTCGGCCTTCTCGCTGCGCGCCTGACGGCGGGCGCGGTCCAGCACGAGCTTGGAATAGTCGTCCAGGTCTCCGTCGAACGGGTTGATGCCGCCGTCCGCCGCCAGCCACAGCCGGTCGGCCACCAGCTCCATCAGCGAGCGGTCGTGGGTGATCAGCACCACGGCGCCCTCGTAGTCGTTCAGCGCGTCCAGCAGCGCCCGGCGGCTGTCGATGTCCAGGTGGTTGGTCGGTTCGTCCAGGATCAGCAGGTGAGGGGCCTGGGCGGCCACCAGGTTCAGCAGCAGACGCGCCCGCTCGCCGCCGGACAGGTCCTTGTGCTGGGTCTCGGCCTTGGTGGCGCTGAGCCCGTACTGCGCCAGGCGCGCGCGCCGGCTGGCCTCGCTGGCTTCGGGCAGCATCTGGCGCATCAGGTCCAGCGGCGTGTCCATCGGCTCCAGCGCCTCGATCTGGTGCTGGTGGAACCAGCCGACCTTCAGCTTGCTGTCGCGGTGCATGGCCCCGCTCATCTTGGGCAGGGCGCCGGCGATCAGCTTGGCGAACGTCGACTTGCCCGCCCCGTTGACCCCCAGCAGGCCGATCCGGTCGTCGATATCCAGCCGCAGGGTCAGGTTCTTGAGGATGGTCTTGCCGTCATAGCCCGCGTTGACGCCTTCCAGCCGGATCAGGGGCGGCGGCATGGGCCGTTCGGGCGAGGGAATGGTGAAGCCCTGCACGCTTTCCGCGCCGATGGCGGCGATCGGCGGCAGCTTGGCCAGCCGCTTCATGCGTGACTGCGCCTGGGCGGCCTTGGAAGCCTTGGCCTTGAAGCGGTCGACGAAGGCCTGCAGGTGGGCGCGCTCGGCGTCCTGCTTGACCCTTGCCGCCGCGTTCAACCGTAGCTTCTCGGCCCGCATCCGCTCGAAATCGTCGTAGCCGCCGGTGTAGTAGTCGAGCTTGCCGCCCGCCACGTGCAGGATCGAATCCACCGAATTGTTCAGCAGTTCGCGGTCGTGGCTGATGACGATGGCGGTGTTGGGATAGCGCTTCAGCCGCGCCTCCAGCCACAGCGAGCCTTCCAGGTCCAGATAGTTGGTCGGTTCGTCCAGCAGCAGCAGGTCGGGCTCGGCGAACAGGGCCGAGGCCATCGCCACCCGCATCCGCCAGCCGCCGGAGAATTCCGCCATCGGCCGGTCCAGGTCCGCCTGAGAGAAGCCCAGGCCGCTCAGGATTTCCGCCGCGCGCGAGGGCGCCCGGTCGGCGCCGATCTCGATCAGCCGGCCATGGATTTCGCCGATCCGCTCAGGCGGGGCGGTTTCCAGCTCGGTCAGCAGGGCGTGCCGCTCCCAGTCCGCCTGCAGCACCGTCGCCAGCAGGCTCACCGGCGAGGCGGCGGCCTCCTGGTCCACGGTGCCGATGCGATAGCCCTTGGGGAAGGTCACCTCGCCGGTGGTGGTGTGCATCTCCCCCATGATCACCTTGAACAGGGTCGACTTGCCGATCCCGTTACGGCCGACGAGCCCGACCTTGGATCCGGTCGGGATGGTCGCGCTCGCGTCTTCGAAGAAGCGGCGGCCCCAAGCGTCGAGGGTGATTTCCTTGATCAGCAGCATGGCGCGAGCCTGTCGCCCGAAATGGGGTGTGTGGGCAAGACGTCACGGCGTCCCATGAACCTTTTGGCGCCGCCTTGGCGTGGCGGCGTCAGGCGTCTATAAGCGCCGCCTCCCAATCAAGTTTCCAAGAAGCAGACCTCTCATGGCCGAACAGACCTTCTCCATCATCAAGCCCGACGCGACCCGCCGTAACCTGACCGGCAAGGTCAACGCCGTCATCGAAGGCGCCGGCCTGCGCATCGTCGCCCAGCGCCGCATCCAGATGACCCGCGCCCAGGCGGAAAAGTTCTACGAAATCCACAAAGAGCGCCCCTTCTTCGGTGAGCTGGTCGATTTCATGATCTCCGCCCCGGTGGTGGTCCAGGTCCTGGAAGGCGACAACGCCGTGGCCCGCTATCGCGAAGCGATGGGCGCCACCAACCCCGCCCAGGCCGCCGAAGGCACCATCCGCAAGCTCTATGCGGAATCGGTCGGCGAGAACTCGGTCCACGGCTCCGACAGCGCCGACAACGCGGCCCTGGAAATCGTCCAGTTCTTCAAGCCGGAAGAGATTGTCGGCTAAACGCCGCGACCTTCGGGTTCTAAATCAAGCCTCTCCTCCTCACGGGGGAGAGGCTTTTTATTGCCTGAACCGCGCGCAGAACTCGGCCAGCGCAGCCGGATAGAGCCGATGCTCCGCTTCCAGCACCCTCGCGGCCAGCCTGTCGGCGTCGTCTCCCTTCAGCACGGGCACGCGGGCCTGGCCCAGCACCGGGCCTTCGTCGACCCCCAGCGTCACCTCGTGCACCGTGCAGCCGGCTTCGGTTTCTCCGGCCTCCAGCGCGCGGGCATGGGTGTTCAAGCCCGGATAGGCGGGCAGCAGGCTCGGGTGGATGTTGATCATTCGTCCGGCCCAGGCCTGGACGAACCAAGGGCTCAGCACCCGCATGAAGCCGGCCAGGGCCAGCGCCTCCACGCCCCGGTCGCGCAGCACCGCGTCCATCGCCCGCTCATGGCCCTCCCGGTCCTTGCCGAACAGGGCATGGTCGATGGCCATGGCGAAGACGCCGGCGTCCGACGCCACCTGCAGACCCGCCGCGCCGGGCCGGTTGGAGATCACGGCTGAAATCTCGGCGGGATAGCCGCCCGCCTGCGCCGCTTCGATCAGCGCCAGCATGTTGGAGCCACGGCCGGAGATCAGCACGCCTACTTTGACCTTGGCCTTGACCCTTGCCTCGGTCATCCCTTGGCGAGCTGGCCGCAGATGAAGGCGGTCTCGCCGGCGTTGAGCAGGGCCGCCAGCACCGGTTCGGCGTTCTCGGGCGCCACGATGATCAGGAAGCCGACCCCGCAGTTGAAGGTGCGGCGCAGTTCATGGTCCGCCACCCCGCCCATCTCCTGCAGCCAGGCGAACACGGGGGGGAGGGTCCAGCTGTTCCAGTCGAACTCGGCCGCGAGGCCGGGCGCGATGCAGCGCGGCGGGTTCTCGATCAGGCCGCCGCCGGTGATGTGGGCGCCGCCCTTGACCAGCCCGGTCTTGAGCAGGGGCAGCAGGCTCTTCACATAGATGCGGGTCGGCGCCATCAGGGCCGCGCCCAGGCTCTTGCCGGTCTCGAACGGGGCAGGGGCCTCCCAGCGCAGCCCGGACCGCTCCACGATCCGCCGGATCAGGGAATAGCCGTTGGAATGCGGCCCGGATGAACCGAGCCCGATCAGGATGTCGCCTTCGCGCTGATCTTCCAGGCGCGGCAGCACCGCGCCGCGCTCCACCGCCCCGACCGAGAACCCGGCCAGATCGTAGTCGCCTTCACCGTACATGCCCGGCATTTCCGCCGTCTCGCCGCCCACCAGAGCCGCGCCCGCCTGACGGCAGCCCTCGGCGATCCCGGCTACGACCCGCTTGGCCACCTCCACCTCCAGCTTGCCGGTGGCGTAGTAGTCCAGGAACAGCAGGGGCTCGGCGCCCTGGGCCAGCAGGTCGTTGACGCACATGGCGACCAGATCGATCCCCACCGTGTCGTGACGCCCCGATTCGATGGCCACCTTCAGCTTGGTGCCGACCCCGTCGGTGGTAGTCACCAGCAGGGGATCCTCGAACCCCGCGGCCTTCAGATCGAACAGCGCGCCGAAGCCGCCCAGGGACGCGTCCGCGCCCGGCCGGCGGGTCGCCTTGGCCAGCGGCTTGATCGCTTCCACCAGGGCGTCGCCCGCGTCGATATCCACGCCCGCCTGGGCATAGGTCAGGCCATTGGGCCGATCCGTCATGAGAACTCCGTCACTTCCAGCGCCGTTCGGGCCGATAAGGTCTTGCAAACCCGGCGCGATGACGGGCTATAGCTAGCCGATGACTCCGATTACCACCACCGCCGACCTTGCGGCTTTTTGTGAACACCTGAGCACCCAGCCCTTCGTGGCGGTCGATACGGAGTTCATGCGCGAAACCACCTACTGGCCCAAGCTCTGCCTGATCCAGGCGGAAGGGCCCGACGGCACGGGCGCCTGCATCGACCCCCTGGCCGAGGGCCTGGACCTGGCGCCCTTCCTGGCGGTGCTGGCCGATCCCAAGATCATGAAGGTGTTCCATGCCGCCCGGCAGGACCTGGAAATCTTCGTCAACCTCGGCACCATGCCCGCCCCGCTGTTCGACAGCCAGATCGCCGCCATGGCCGCGGGCTTTGGCGAGCAGGTGGCATACGACGCCCTGGTGCGCCAGATGCTCAAGGTCGACCTCGACAAGTCCAGCCGCTTCACTGACTGGGCCCGCCGTCCGCTCAGCGAGAATCAGCTGACCTACGCCCAGGCCGACGTCACCTATCTGGCCAAGCTCTATCCGCTGCTGCGCGACCGCCTGGAATCCGAAGGCCGCCTGAACTGGGTCGCCGGCGAGATGCAGAACCTCGGCGATCCGACCAACTACGACGTGGATCCGGAAAACGCCTGGAAGCGGCTGAAGCCGCGCCGCAACACCGCCAAATACCTCGCCGTGTTCAAGGCCGTCGCCGCCTGGCGCGAACGCACCGCCCAGACCCGCGATCAGCCGCGCGGCCGCATCCTCAAGGACGAGGGTATCGAGGAGATCGCCACCCAGTTGCCGACCGACGCCGACGGCCTGAATCGCCTGCGCTCTGTGCCCAAGGGCTTCTCCGGCTCCCGCTTCGGCCCCGAACTGCTGGCCGCCATCAAAGAGGCCCTGGTCGATCCCGAGGCCTATGCTCCGGTGTTGGACAAGCCCAAGGGCCACGCCGCCCCGGCCAACGGCGCCGTGGTTGAGCTGCTCAAGGTGCTGCTGAAGGCCCGCTCCGAAGACGCCGGCGTCGCTTCCAAGCTGATCGCCACCGTCGCGGACCTGGAAAAGATCGCCCAGGACGACGAGGCGGAAACCCCGGCCCTTCAGGGCTGGCGCCGCGAAGCCTTCGGCGAGGACGCCCTGAAGCTCAAGCGCGGCGAGATCGCCCTGGTTCTGGACGGCGGCCGCGTGCGCGCCGTGGAGGTCAAACGGGCGCCGAAGCCCGTTTAGTATTAGATCCGCTCATCCCGGCGAATGCCGGGACCCAGATCGTATGGCTGGCCCTGTCCGGAAATGAAAAAGCGCCAGCGGGCCTGGCGCTGGCGCTCTGTCATCTGGCTCCCGGCATTCGCCGGGACGAGCGGTAAGTTTACTTCGACGCCGACTTGTCGAAAATCGTCGCGCCGCTCTTGTCGATGCCGTTGCGGTTGTTCTCCTCGCAGACGTACTCGAGGATTTCCCAGGTCGGCTGGCGCTTGTAGGTGATCATCACCGTCCAGGGCTTGGTGAAGGCCACCGGGTCGGTGACCGTCACCTGATCTTCCCAGATGTCCGGCGTGCGCAGCCGCATCCGCTCATGCACGGTGATCTTGTTGCTGTGGGGCGCGGCGGTGCGGTCAAACACGGTGTCGCCGCGCAGGCCGATGGTGTCCGCCACCAGGGTGTCCCCCTCCCAGTGACCGGTCGAATAGCCGATGTAGGTCGGGATCATGTCCGCCGGCGGCTTGCGCCCGTCGGTATAGATGCGGCGGACCTGGGTCTGCAGTTCCTTCAGGATCAGAACCTGGTTGTCCTTGATCACCAGTTCCTGCGGGTAGGGGTTGATCATGATGCGCGGCATGCCGCCGGGCACGCAGTTGGCGGTGGGATCGGTCGGCTTGCCCTCGGTCGCGGCCTTCAACACCGCCACATACTTGGCTTCCCACTCGGCGTTATAGGGCGGGTATTCGCGAGCGAAGTTGGCGTTCAGGGCCCCCTTGCTCTGGTCGAACATGTTGGAGCCCTGCTTCTCCCACACACCGTCCCAGCCGTCGCCGGGCTTGGCGTGGGCGGCGGTGGCGGCCAGGGCGCTTAAGGCCACGGCGATCGACAGGATACGCTTCATCTTTCCTCTCTCCGCCCGACGTCGTGGCCGGGCATTTGCTTTTCACAATAAGACGCTCGGAGAGGCCAATACGGAAGGGGGAGGGCGGGCTATTTTCCGTCTTCCAGCAGCATGGCGGCGCCCTTCTCGGCGATCATGATGGTCGGGGCGTTGGTGTTGCCCGAGGTGATGGCGGGCATCACCGAGGCGTCGATCACGCGCAGGCCTTCCAAGCCCATCACCCGCAGCCGAGCGTCCACCACCGAGCCTATCGCCACCGTCCCCACCGGATGGAAGATGGTCGTGGAGATGTCACCCACCGCCCGTTCGATCTCCGTGTCGCTGTCGAATCCCGGGCCAGGGCGGAATTCGGCGGGCCGGAAGGGTTTCAAGGCCGCTTGATCCACGATCCGCCGAGTCAGCTTCACCGCCTCCACCGCCACCTGCCGGTCCCCCGCCGTGGCCAGATAGTTGGGCCGGATGCCGGGCGCGGCCTGCGGGTCCGCAGACGCGATATGGGTCGAGCCCCGGCTCTCCGGGCGCAGGTTGCAGACGCTGGCGGTGAAGGCGTCGAAGGGATCCAGCGCCACCCCGAACCGCTCCAGGCTGAGTGGCTGCACATGGTACTGCAGGTTGGGCGTCTCGAAGCGATCAGCAGACTTGGCGAACAGCCCCAGCTGGCTCGGCGCCATCGACATCGGCCCGCTGCGCGTCAGGGCGTATTCCAGCGCGATGGCCGCCTTGCCCGCCCAGGACGCCGCCCGCGTGTTCAGCGTGGAGGTCCCCGAAACCCGGTAGGCGCAGCGGATCTGCAGATGGTCCTGCAGGTTCTCGCCGACGCCCGGCGCATGATGGACAGGCTCCAAGCCCAGGCCCCGCAGCCGCTCGCCGTCCCCAACGCCAGATCGCTCCAGGATCGCCGGTGATCCGATCGACCCGGCGGCCAGGATCACCTCGCCCCTGGCCCGCGCCAGATGCGCCCGCCCGTCCAGCTCGAACGCCACACCGCTCGCCCGGCGACCCTCGAACGTCACCCGCCCGATCACCGCGCCGGTCTCCACCTTCAGGTTCGGCCGCTTCAGCACCGGTTTCAGGAAGGCGCCCGCCGCGCTCTGCCGCCAGCCGTTCTTCTGCGTCACCTGGAAATAGGACGAGCCGCTGTTGTCGCCCCGGTTGAAGTCGTCGGTCTTGGGCAGCCCCGCTTCCTCTGCGGCGTCGCGGAAGGCGTTCAGCAGCGGCCAGTGCAGGCGCTGTTTGTCCACCCGCAGTTCGCCGCCCGCCCCGTGCGCCTCGCTCGGGCCCGCGTAATGGTCCTCTGAGCGCTTGAAGAAGGGCAGCACCTCGTCCCAGCCCCAGCCCACGGCCCCCAGCTGGCGCCACCCGTCGTAGTCGCGCGCCTGGCCGCGCATGTAGATCATGCCGTTGATCGAGGACGAGCCGCCCAGCACCCGCCCGCGCGGGTAGTTCAGCGAACGTCCGTTCAGTCCCGCCTCGGCCTCGGTCGCGTAGCACCAGTCGGTGCGCGGATCGCCCATGCAGTAGAGATAGCCCACGGGGATGTGGATCCAGGGATGGTCGTCCTTGCCCCCGGCCTCCAGCAGCAGCACCCGATGGCGCGGATCGGCGCTCAGCCGGTTGGCCAGGACGCAGCCGGCGCTGCCCGCGCCCACGACGATGTAGTCGAACTCACCGAAATCGGCCGCGGACGCCATCTAGCTCCGCTCGATCTTCAGTTCCCGTTCCAGGATGCCCGCCAGCGTCGCGCCGCGCCGGGCGGTCTGTTCGCCCAGCAGCAGGTTTGCGGCGGCCGGTTCGGCGCTCAAAACCAGCTTGGTCCCGGTGATCCGCATCGACGAGCGCCCCAGCAGGGCGGCGCTGCGGCCCGACAGGTCGCATCCCAGCCGCATGGCCGCGCCCAGCGCCCGCGCGCGCAGAATCCGTTCGGGGCTCAGCACCCGCGCCAGGATGCGGGGCTCTGGGAAGCTCAGCGAGGCGGTGTGGCGGGCGAACAGGGCGGCGGCCAGGAAGGCGCGCTCGGGGTGGTTCATGCCCGCGATGGGCGCGCGCAGCACCTGTTCAAACACCAGATGGGCGCGGTGATCTGGATGCAGCCGCGAGCCGAGGTCGGCCAGTCGGCAGGCGGCGGCGGTCAGGGTCGGGTCGCGCGCGTCGGAAAACACCGGGGGCAGGGCGCCCAACGCCGGCGCCAGCCAGGTCTCCAGCGCCTGTCCGAGATCCTCCGCCATCGCCTGTCGTCCGCCCAGCGCCGCGCAGCCTTCGATCAACGGGTCCAGAGCCTTCAGCTCCAGCGGCAGGGCGTCATAAATCAGACCCTCGCGTAGGCCGTAGGCCGACACCTGCACCCGCTCCAGATCCAGCCGCTCCACCAGGGATTCCAGCAGCACGGCGGCGTAGGGCGGGGCCTCGACGCGCTTTTTCGATACCCCCTCGATCCGCTCCAACGAGGCGCGGGACTGGCGAGCGACGAACCGGGCGGTGTCCAGCACCTCCGCGGCATTCATTTCGTATTGATGCAGAATTTCAAGCGGATAGTCCGCCAATCTCATGTGCACCATGGCCAGGGTGCGCCAGGCGCCGCCGACCGCGTAGAAGCAGGGCGTGCGGAACGGATAGGCGCTCTCCAGCTTGCGCGCGACCTCCTTGCGCACCAGCGCCGCGTCGAACGGCTTGCCCAGTCCCAGGGCGAACGGACCCAGCGGCAGGGTCACCCCGACGCCCGGCCGCCCCTGATCCAGCCGCACCAGCTCCAGGCTGAAGCCGCCGAGGTCGCCCACCACGCCGTGCGCTTCCGGCGCGCCCGCCAGCACGCCCAGGGCGGCGAACTTGGCCTCCTGCTCGCCGTCCAGGACGCTGAGGTCGAACCCCGTCTCACTGCGCACTCGCTCCACGAACACCTGGCCATCGGCGGCTTCGCGCACGGCGGCGGTGGCGGCGGTGTAGACGGCCTGCGGCTGCACGGCGTCGAGCACAGCACGGAAGCGGCGCAGCGCGCTCAGGGCGGTTTGCACGCCGTCGGGGTCCAGAAGGCCGGTCTGCTCCACGCCCCGGCCCAGGCCCGCCTGCACCTTCTCGTTGAACACGCTCCAGATCGCCCGCCCTTCGATGCGGTAAATCACCAGGCGGACGGAGTTGGAGCCGACATCGAGAACCGCGGCGTCCAGGCTGGCCCTGGACCGCGATAGCTGAAAGTGGACGCCGGGGTCGGCGGTCATCGCGCTCTCATGAATTGATACTGACGCGCCCTTCTAGCTGCTTCTGGCGTCTAGCCGAAGCTAAAGGACTCAGCGCCGCGACCCCACATGGTCGAATGCCCGGGGCAGGTCACGCACCTTATGCCCCCGGCCCGACAGGCTGGGGTTGGTCATGAAGTACTCGTGGGCCGAAAACGCCTTGGGATTCTGCCAGGCCGGATCGCGGTGATAGCCCCCCTTGGCGTCCAGGCTCCAGCTCTGCGCCTCGTCGTTCAGGTTGGCGACCATGATCTGCTGCAGCACCTGCTGGTGCACCGTCGGGTTCTCGATCGGCACCAGGGATTCCACCCGCCGGTCCAGGTTGCGCGGCATCCAGTCGGCGGAGGAGATGAACACCCTCGCGTGCTGGCTGGGCATCGGGTGGCCGTTGGCGAAGGCGACGATGCGCGAATGCTCCAGGAAACGCCCGACCACGCTCTTGACCCGGATGTTGTCCGACAGGCCCGGCACGCCCGGACGCAGGCAGCAGATGCCGCGCACCACCAGGTCGATGGAAACCCCCGCCTGTCCGGCGCGGTAGAGGGCGTCGATCACCACCGGGTCGACCAGGGAGTTGAGCTTGCCCCAGATGGCCGCCGGCTTGCCGGCCAGGGCGTTCTCCGCCTCGTGGCCGATCATGTTGAGCAGGTCCGCCTTCAGGGTGACGGGCGAGAAGGACAGCTTCTCCAGCCGCTCGGGACGGGCATAGCCGGTGATGAAGTTGAATAGCCGCGCGCTATCGCGCCCCAGCGCCGGGTCGCAGGTGAACAGCGACAGGTCCGTGTAGATCTTGGCCGTGACCGGGTGGTAGTTGCCGGTGCCGAAGTGGCAGTAGGTGCGCAGCACATCGGCCTCGCGCCGAACCACCAGCGACAGCTTGGCGTGGGTCTTGTACTCGATGAAGCCGAACACGACGTGCACGCCGGCCCGCTCCAGATCGCGGGCCCATTTCATATTGGCCGCCTCGTCGAACCGGGCCTTGATCTCCACCAGGGCGGTGACGCTCTTGCCGTTGTCCGCCGCCTCGATCAGGGCGGCCACGATCGGGCTGTCCTTGGAGGTGCGGTAGAGCGTCTGCTTGATCGCCACCACGTTCGGGTCGCGGGCCGCCTGGCGCAGGAACTGCACCACCACATCGAAGCTCTCGAACGGGTGGTGGACCAGGATGTCCTTCTCGCGGATGGCGCTGAAGCAGTCGCCGCCGTGGTCGCGGATACGCTCGGGGAAGCGCGGCTCGAACGGCTTGAACTTCAGCTCGGGCCGGTCAGCGGGGATCAGCTGCGACAGTTGGCCAAGACCCAGCATTCCGTCGATCAGGATGACGTCCTGCGGCTCGGCGTGCAGCGCCTCGATGATGAAGTCGCGCAGGTCCGCGGCCATGCCGGCCTCGATCTTGACCCGCACCACGCCGCCCAGCCGCCGCTGCTTGAGCAGCAACTCGAACTCGCGCACCAGGTCTTCAGCCTCTTCTTCCATTTCCACGTCGCTGTCGCGGATCAGGCGGAACACGCCTTGCGCTTCCACGTCGCAGCCGGGGAAGAGGTGATCGAGAAACAGGGACAGCAGGCCTTCCAGGGTCAGGAACCGGCGCTTGGTCGAGCGCGCGGCGCCGGCGCGCGGCTGCTGGGCGGGCAGCTCCCAGAACCGGGCGATCTGCTGCGGCACCGGGACCAGGGCGTAGAGTTGCTTGCCGTCGCCCAGGCGCTTCAGCTTCAGCGCCATGGAGAAGCCGAGGTTGGGAATGAAGGGGAACGGGTGGGCGGGATCGATGGCCAGCGGCGTCAGGATCGGGAATAGCTGGCTTAGGAACACTTCTTCCAGCCAACGGTGCTCGGTCTTGGTCACCTCGGCGGGCGAGACCAGCTTCAGCCCTTCGTCGGACAGCTCGTTCTTCAGCTTGCGCCACAGCTTCTGCTGGTTGGCCACCAGCTTGGCCGCCTCTGCGTTGACCTTGTCCAGCTGCTCCTGCGGGCTGAGGCCGTCTTCGCTTTCCTTGCGCACGCCCTCGCGCACCTGGCCCTTCAGCCCGGCCACGCGGACCATGTAGAATTCGTCCAGGTTGGTGCTCGAGATCGACAGGAAGCGGACCCGCTCCAGCAGGGGATGGCGCGGATTCTCGCCTTCCTCCAGCACCCGCTCGTTGAACGCCAGCCACGAGGTCTCACGGTTGAAGAAGCGCTCGGGCTTGCCCATCAGCTTGGATTCCACCGCCGTGTGCGGCACGGCGGCCGCGGCGGCCTCCGCGATACGGGCCACGGTTTCGGTCAGATCGTCGGCGGGCGGGGTCATGGCGAAGGTTGTCGCTTAGGTTTGTGACGCCTTCAAGTCGGCGGCAAATTGGTTATTCGAACAGGTTCAATGTCGGCGGCTCGGCTTCCAGGATTTGCCGGGCCAAAGCCCTTGAAACGGCGCGTCCTTCTGCGTCTGCGGCCTCATCTAACCGTTTGACCATTGCCAAAGCCTTAGGCGCCGAACGCTCAATACGGTGCAGCAGATAGGGGAATACGTCCTCCGCCGGGCGAATATTCCGTTCACGGAAGAATTTGCGTAGCACGCTTTCCAGGATCAGATCGTCCGGCTCGTCGATCTGGCCCACCGGCATGGCGTTCAGCCGCGAGCGCAGGTCGGGCAGGGCGGCGGGCCAGCCGGAGGGGGGCGAGCGGCCGGTCAGCAGCAGGCCGCCGCCGGGCTGCCCGGCCATGTTGATCAGATGAAACAGGATTTCGTCGCGGCGCGCCCGGTCGCGGTCGGCGTCTTCATAGAGCACAGGGCGGCCCTGCAGAGGCCCCAGCTCCACCCGCCCCTTTGCCGGGATCACCGCCGCGCCGATCGACCGCGCCCAGCTCTGCGCCAGATGGCTCTTGCCGGAGCCTTCCGGTCCGATCAGGGCCAGGCAGCCGCCATGCCAGGCCGGCCAGGCGTCTAGCGCCTTCGCTGCCTCGGCGTTCGACGGGGAAACAACGAAATCCTCGCGCCGGAAGCTCTCCAGTCGGTCAAGTTTCAGTCGGAACTGGCGGTTCAAGCGGGGTTTTCCACCGGGTTGCACTGCACTCAGACTAGCAAACGGCGGCCATCTCGTCGATTGGCAGGCCGGGATCGGTCTGTGGGCGGAGCGGGGCCATAGGTCTCAAGGCTGTGGATTGGATGACCCGCTCGAAATATCCTGGGGTCATGACCGATGCTGTCCACCTGTCCGTCGCCGAGGCCTATGACCGCTGGTCCAAGAGCTATGACGGATACGACAACTCCCTGGTGATGATGGCGGGCCGCGCTTTGGCCGAGACGGCCCAGGCCGTGGGCGATCAGGCGGTGCTTGAGTTCGGATGCGGTACGGGCCGTAACCTGGCGGCGTTGAAAGCCGCCGGCGCCCGACGGCTAGCGGGGCTCGACCTATCCGAGGGCATGCTGGCCCAGGCCCGGGCCCGCGATCCGGCGTTCGAACTGCACCGGCAGGACATGGCTCTGCCCGCGCCCTATCCCGCCGCCTCGTTCGATCTGGCGTTGTTCTGCCTGACGCTGGAGCATGTGGCCGACATCGCTACGCCCTTGAGAGAGGCGATCCGGGTTCTGCGTCCAGGTGGGCGCATCGTCGTGATCGAAATCCACCCCTTTTTGTCGCTAGGCGGACTTGCAGCGCATTTCACCGAAGGTGGCGAGACCGTCCGCATGCCCACCGTCAGCCACCGCTTCGAGGACTATCTCAACGTCTTCGCCTCGATCGGCCTGGCCGTAGAGCACTGCAAGGAATGGCGGCCCGTTGATTTCGCTGATCCGGTCCCCGAGCGCTTCCACAAAAGGCCCGCCACCACCCCTTACGTGGTGGAATTCCGGCTCTCGCCCTGGCCAGAGCTCTCCGCTTCGGCTTAGCTGGGGCGCGTCAGGGGGCATACATGGACAAGGGACGGGTCGAGGCGTTCAGCGATGGCGTGATCGCCATCATCATCACCATCATGGTGCTGGAGCTGAAGGTGCCGCACGGCGCCGACCTCGCTGATCTCAAGCCGGTGCTGCCGGTCTTCTTCGGCTATGTGCTGAGCTTCATCTACGTCGGCATCTACTGGAACAATCACCACCACATGATGCAGAGCGTGGAGACGGTGAACGGCTCCATCCTGTGGGCCAATCTGCATCTGCTGTTCTGGCTGTCGATGCTGCCTTTCGCCACCTCCTGGATGGGCGAGAACCCACTGGCCACCGCTCCGGTCGCCCTGTTCGGCGCAGTGCTGTTCATGGCCGCCATCTCCTACACCATCCTGATGCTGCATCTGATCCGCCACGAAGGGCCGGACTCGGCCCTGGCCAAGGCGGTGGGCCGCGATTTCAAGGGCAAGGCGTCCCTCTGGTTCTACGTCGCCGGTATCGCCGCGGCCTTCTTCGTCCCGGCGGTGTCGCTGGCCCTCTATGTCGCTGTCGCGGGCATCTGGTTCATCCCCGACCGGCGCGTGGAGCGGCAGCTAGGCGTGCGCTGACCGTCAGGCCTCTGACGCCAGCAGGTCCACTGCCTCGGTCATCAGCGGCCCGATCTCCTCTTGCAGCACCAGGTCGGCGACACGATCCAACGGCGTCGCATCGCGGTTGACGATCACGAGCGGAATATCCGCCGACGCGGCCATGCGCGGCAGGGTGGCCGCAGGCTGCACCGTCAGGGACGAACCCAGTACCAGGAACAGGTCCGCCGCCAGGGTCTCCGCCTGCGCCCGCTCCATCACGCCCGGCGGCATGGCCTGGCCGAACGAGACCACCGCCGTCTTGATCAGGCCGCCGCAGCCACAGACCGGTACGATGTCCTGCTCCAGGAAGGGCGCCTTCAGATGCTCCAGTTCGTGGCGCAGGCTGCAGGACAGGCAGGTCGCGTAGCTGGCGTTGCCGTGCAGTTCGATCACCTGGCCTGCTGGCGCGCCGCCGTCCTGGTGCAGGTTGTCGACGTTCTGGGTGATGACGACAGACGCCTTGCCCATCTCCAGCAGCCGCGCCACGGCCCGATGTCCGCTGTTGGGCTGCGAGCCGGTCCAGCGGGCGATGCCGGAGAAGGCGCGGCTCCAGGCTTCGCGCCGCATGTCCTCGTCCGCCACGAACTCCTGGTATCTAATTGGTCTCATTTGGCTCCAGACGCCGGCGGGGCTGCGGAAGTCGGGGATGCCGGATTCGGTGGACACGCCTGCGCCGGTGAACACCACGATGCGGCGCGCGGGAGAGAGCAGGGCGGCGAGGCGAGCGGCGGGCGACATCGGTTGTCTATATGGCCTCAGCGCAGCGCCGGCGCCATGTCGTGTCTTCCCACCGGTTCATGCTAAGGCCTAGGTTAGAAGCCTGCGCCGCGCGTCGGCCATAAGAGATGCCCGGAGGATGCCTTGAAGCTCGCCCTTTCCGCCCTGTTGGCCACTGTGTTCGCGACCGCTGCGCTGGCCCAGGCGCCCAAGGATCCGCTGGACTATCTTGTGAAGGACCCGGCCAAGGTCCCCGCCGGCGCCTACGTCATCGAGCCGGCCCACACGCGGGTGATGTTCGGGGTAATGCACAAGGGTTTCACCCTCTACTACGGCCAGTTCAGCAATGTTTCCGGGACCATGAGCCTGGACCCCAAGGCCCTGGCGGCCAGCAAGTTCGACATCTCCGTGCCGACAGCCACCGTCTCCACCACCAATTCGGTTTTGGACGGCGAACTGCGCGATCCGATGTGGATGGACGCCGCCAAGTACCCGACCATCACCTTCAAGTCGAAGTCTGTGAAATCCACCGGCCCGTCCACCGCCGACGTCACCGGCGACTTCACCTTCCACGGCGTGACCAAGCCCCTGACCCTCAAGGTCAAGTTCAACGCCGCCGGCCCCGATCCCATGTCGCACAAGTACACGGTCGGCTTCGGCGTCACCGGGCGGATCAAGCGCGCCGAATACAACTTCGCCACCGAAGAGCCGATCCTGGGCGACGACGTCGATCTGATCATCTCCGCCGCCTTCGTGAAGGCCCCGTAAGGGGCCGCAACCCTTTGCAGCCTCGCGCGTTGCCGCTTAAGGGGAGATGCAGGTTGGCGCGGGTCGAGCCAGACGTCTGTTCGGCCCTCTATATGCGCCCTAGACCGGACCTGCTTTGACCGCTCCCGCGACACCATCGAACGACACTTTGGAAGCCACCTTTCCGGGCGACAGCGTGATGAGCGCCCTCATGCGGGCGCATGACTGGGCTTCCACGCCGCTGGGGGACCCCGCCCACTGGCCCGAAGGACTCAAAGTCCCTCTGCGCATGATGCTGATGTCCCGGTTCGAGATGTGGCTCGGGTGGGGCGAGGATCTGCTGTTCTTCTATAACGACGCCTACATCCCGACCCTGGGCGTCAAACATCCCGGCGCTCTGGGCCGGCCGACGCGCGAGGTCTGGGAAGAAATCTTCGACGGCGTTAAGGGCCGGTTCGACAAGGTGATGAAGGGGGGCCAGGCCACCTGGGACAAGGCCCTGCTGCTGTTTCTGGAGCGCAGTGGCTATCCGGAGGAGACCTACCACACCTTCTCCTACAGCCCTCTGATCGGCGCCTCAGGCGTGGTCGAGGGCCTGATGTGCGTGGTGACCGAGGATACCGAGCGGGTCATCAGCGAGCGGCGGCTGGCGCTGATGAAAACCTTGTCTGAAGCCCTGCTGCCTTGCCGCTCGCGCGAAGCGATCCTTGAAGGCGTCCGCGGCGCCCTGGCCACCGACCCCCAGGACTTCCCCTTCAGCCTGCTGCACTTGTTTGAAGGTGTTGAGGAAACCGCCGCCCTGGAACTGGCGCCTTGGCCCTTCCTCGACATCGTGGCGGGCCGACCCAGCGTGCGCACCCCGCTGGACGGCCTGCTGCCGGACCCGCCCAAAGGCGTTTGGAGTGTTTCTCCCCGCGAAGCCCTGCTGGTCCCGGTCGCCAAGTCGGCCGCCGAGGGCCCCAATGGCGCCCTGGTGCTGGGCATCAATCCCTATCGGCCCGATGACCCCGAACTGATCGGCTTTGCCCAGCTGATCGCCGGCCAGATCGCCGGAGCCCTCGCCATCGTCGACGCCCAGGCCGACGAAGCGGCCGAGATCGAACGCTTTCGGCAGTTGTTCGAACAATCGCCCAGCTTCATCGCCGTTCTGCGCGGGCCCCAGCATCGCTTCGAACTGATCAACCCCCGTTACCGGCAGCTGATCGGTCACCGCGAGGTGGTGGGCATGACCGTCCGCGACGGCCTGCCGGAGGTCGATGGTCAGGGCTTCTTCGAACTGCTGGATCAGGTCTACGGCACCGGTGAGCCCTTCGTCGGGCAGGGCGTGCCATTGACACTCCAACGCGCGCCGGGCGGGGCGCCCGAGCCGCGCGTTCTGGATTTCGTCTATCAGCCGATCCGTAACCGCGACGGCGCTATTACCGGCATCTTCGTTGAAGGGATCGACGTCACCGAGGCGCACACGGCGGTTGCGGCCGTCCGCGCCAGCGAGACCCAGTTCCGCACCTTCGCCGAAGCCATGCCCAATCACGTCTGGACCTCGCCCCCGGATGGTCTGCTCGACTGGTTCAATCCGCGCACCTACCAGTATGCCGGCGCCCGGCCCGGAGAACTGGATGGGTTGGGCTGGACCAGCATCGTCCATCCCGACGATCTGCCTGCGGCCGGCGAACGCTGGGCCCATGCCCTTGGCGGCGGCGAGACTTACGAGACCGAGTTCCGTCTGCGCCGCGCCGACGGCCTCTATCGCTGGCACATCGCCCGCGCCGTCCCGATCCGCGCCGAAGACGGGACGGTCGTCCGCTGGATCGGGACCAACACCGACATCGAGGACCAGAAATCGACCGCCGAGGCCCTGGCCTTCCTCAACGCGACCCTGGAGGCCCAGGTCGAAGACCGCACCCGCGAACGCGATAACCTGTGGGCCATATCGCGGGACCTGTTCGCCGTCGTGGGCCAGGACGGCTTCTACAAGCGCGCTAACCCCGCCTGGACCACCGAGTTCGGCATCGCGCCGGAGTCCCTGGACCGCGCCCACTTCAACGACTTCGTCCATCCCGACGACAAGCCGGCGGTCGAGAAGATCTACCGCAAGATGGTTGGCGGGGCGCCGGTGTCCCAGTTCGAGGCTCGCATGCGGGGGGCCGACGGCGCCTATCGCAACGTCAGCTGGGTGGTGGTGGCGGCAGACGGCGACTTCTACGCCTCGGGCCGCGACGTCACCGAGCAGCGCCGGACCGAGGAGGCCTTGCGCCAGAGCCAGAAGATGGAGGCCGTCGGCCAGCTCACCGGCGGCATCGCCCACGACTTCAACAACCTGCTCGCCGGCATCACCGGCAGCCTCCAGATGCTGGAGCAGCGTATCGACCAGGGGCGCCTGGACGCCGCGCCCCGCTATATCGACGCCGCGCAGGGCGCGGCCAAGCGCGCCGCGGCTTTGACCCAGCGGTTGCTGGCCTTCTCGCGCCGCCAGACCCTGGACCCGCGTCCGGTCAATCCGAACCGCCTGATCGGCGACATGGAAGAGCTGATCCGCCGCACGGTCGGTCCCAGCGTGCAGATGGAGGTTGTGGGCGCCGGCGGGGTCTGGGCGACCCTGGTGGACCCCAACCAACTGGAGAACGCGCTCCTCAACCTCTGCATCAACGCCCGGGACGCCATGCCCGACGGCGGGCGCATCACCATCGAGACGGCCAACAAGTGGCTCGACGACCGCGCCGCCGCCGAGCGAGAGGTGCCGCCGGGCCAGTATGTCTCGCTGTGCGTCAGCGACACGGGGACCGGCATGAGCGCCGAGGTGATGGAGCGGGCCTTCGACCCCTTCTTCACCACCAAGCCGCTGGGCGCGGGGACGGGTCTTGGCCTGTCGATGATCTATGGCTTTGTCAGGCAGTCGGGCGGGCAGGTCCGGATCTATTCGGAGGTGGGGCAGGGGACCACCATGTGCCTCTACCTGCCGCGCTACGCGGGCGAGATCGACGACAGCGGGCCCAGCATCGCCGCCCACACGGCCTACGGCGGCCACGGCGAGACGGTGCTGGTGGTGGACGACGAGGAGATCATCCGGATGCTGATCGTCGATGTCCTGGAGGGGGCGGGGTATACGGCGATCGAGGCCAGCGACGGGGCCGGTGGGCTGAAGGTGCTGGAGTCCGGGGCGCGGGTGGACCTGCTGGTCACCGACGTCGGGCTGCCGGGCGGGATGAACGGGCGCCAGCTGGCGGATGCGGGCCGGGTCCTGCGGCCGGACCTCAAGGTGCTGTTCATCACCGGGTACGCGGAGAACGCGGTGATCGCCAACGGCCATCTGGACCGGGGCATGCAGGTGATCACCAAGCCGTTCGCCATCGAGGCGCTGGGCGAGAAGATCAGGCAGATGATCGACGGCTGACCGGTGCGGCGCTGTAACGCGCTGGCGGGGACGGCCAAGCTCGCGCAAGATGCGAAATGGCGGCTGGCGTCCGCCGGCGACCGGAGCCTTCCGTGGACGTGGACCTCAACGACCTCGCCGACCGCGAGCGGGCCGCCGGCGAAGCGCTGGCGCGGGCCGTTGGGACAGGCGAGACCGAATTTCGCGAGCTGGCCGACAACGCGCCGGTGCTGATGTGGCGCGCGGGGCTGGACAAGGTCTGCGACTACTTCAACAAGCCCTGGCTCGATTTCGTCGGCTGCACTCTGCAGGAGGAGGTCGGGTTCGGCTGGGCCGACCGGGTCCATCCCGAGGACCTGACCGACATCGTCGCGGACTTCGTGAAGGCGTTCGACGACCGGGTCCCGTTCAGCCTGACCTACCGGCTGCGCCGGGCGGATGGGCAGTACCGGTGGATCATCGACAAGGGCGCGCCGTTCGAGCGGCAGGGGGTGTTCGCGGGCTACATTGGCAGCTGCCTCGACATCACCGAGATGCGCGAGCTGCAGGCGCACCAGGAGGTTCTGCTGGCCGAGCTGAACCATCGGGTGAAGAACAACCTTTCGCTGATCATTTCCTTTCTGGCGTTCTCGGCCAATCGGGCGGTGGCGGAGGAGGCCAAGGTGCTGCTGAAGGCGGCGATCACGCGGATCCACGGGGTCGCGGCGATCCAGGGGCAGCTGCACCAGAAGCCGGCGGGCGAGGTCGACCTGGGGCAGTACCTGCCGGCGCTGGCGCGGGCGGTGCTGGAGGCCGAGGTCGAGGGCCGGGGCCGGCTGGCGCTGGAGACCGAACCGGTGATGGCCAGCTTCCAGCAGGCGTCCAACCTGGGGCTGATCGTCAACGAGCTGGTCATCAACGCGATCAAGCACGGCGGGGTCCAGGCGGGGCCGGTGCGGCTGCGGCTGAGGCGGCTGGACGAGCGGACCGGCGAGCTGACCGTCTCGGACGAGGGCCCCGGCTTCAGCGCCGCGGTGCTGGCCAATCCGAACACCTCGACCCGCAGGGGCGGTGGGCTGATGGACGCCTTGGCGGCCCACGCCCAGGCTAGCCTGGTCAGGGAGAACGCCCCCGGCGCCAGCGTACGCCTGACCTTTCCGATCGACGCCCCCACGCCTTAGCTGGTCCAGTAGCCTGTCGAAATGTGGCTGCCGATCAGCTGCACGTTCTCGTTGGAGATGGCGAAGTTGACGAGGAGCTGGTCGCGGGGCTGGCCGGCGTCGGCCTGGCCGATCCAGTAGTCGAGCCCGGCCTGGTCGGGCGCGCGGCCCAGGACGTTGGTGTAGAGGGCCTGGATGTAGGCGGCGTTGCTGACGTTGGTCCCGTAACGCTGGGCGTATTCGGGCGCGGCGAGGAAGCTGTCGGCCAGGCTGATGCTCGAGGTGTTCTGAGCGTCGGCGACGGTCGCCCAATAGCGGAAGCCGGCGTTGTCGGGCATGCGGGCGTAGGCGGCCTGGTAGATCTCGTAGACCAGGGTGTCCTGGGCGGAGTGCAGGTCGAAGACGAGGGTGACGTCGGTGAACTTGACCTGCTCGACGTTGGTCAGGGTGTCGGAGCCGTCGCGGATGGTGGAGCCGGCGTCGGTGACGGTGATGGCGCCGGAGGCCGCCTTGGTCACGGTGTAGAGCGCGCGGGCGGCGCTGTAGAGGACGGTATCGACCCCGCCGCCGCCGTCGATGACGTCGTTGCCCGCGCCGCTGGTGATCTGGTTGGCGACGTCGTTGCCGAAGACCATATCGCCGTAGTTGCTGAGCTTGATGTTCTCGATGGTGGTCGAGAAGGAGACGCCGAGGTTACTGTCGCCGGTGTATTCGCTGGAGGAGAAGTTGGAGGCCGACCAGGTGAAGCTGGGGAACAGGGCCCTATAGTAGGCGACCTGATCGGCCACGCTGAACAGGCCGATGGAGCTGTAGCTGCCCGGATGCATGTCCACCACCGAGTGGCGGGTCATCTGGGTCAGGTCAAAGGTGTCGGTCCCCGAGGCGTCATAGATGCTGCGGATGTAGGGCCAGACCGCGCTCTGCGTCCCGTTGATGTAGATGTCGCCCTGACCGCGGAAGCCCCACACCGTGTCGCCGGCGTTGGCGGCGGTATCGGCGCCGTAGAGGTCCTGCACGGCCTGGATGTCCAGCACCATGGGCGTGGAGGGGAAGACGTTGACGTGGCTGGCCACGGGGCGGCCGCCGACATTGCTGTAGCTGTAGAGGGCCGAGTTGGTCTGGACCGTGTCCGTGTAGGACATGATCGTATAGAGGCGGTTCTGATACTGCGTCGGCAGATAGTTGATGGTGCTGTCGTCGTCGTTGAACGGGTGCTCCAGACCGAAGGCGTGGCCGAGCTCGTGCAGAGTCGCCTCGAAGTCGTAGCCGGTCAGGTTGCCGCTGGCGTGCGAGGCGTCGATCCAGATGTCGCCGGCCTTGGGCGAGCCTGACGTGCCCTTGGCGGGGGCCATGTAGGTATAGCCCCAGGTGCCGCTGCCGTCGCGCACCTGCACATTGGTGAAGGCCACACGGATGCTGCCCGAGCCCGAGGCGTTGTCGGGCACCTCGACCAGGGTCGGGGCGATGTAGCTGTCCCAGATGGCCACGGCGGCGCGGAATTGGTCCGCCTGGGCCGCGTTCAGCACCGAATAGGTGGAGGCGGTGATCTCGCTGCCGGCGCCGTAGCTGTTCCAGATGCTGGACGCGGTGGGGATGGAAAAGGTGATGGTCGTGGTCGACGACCAGCGCGACCCGTTGGGGAAGGCCGGGTCGTTGAACAGCAGGCCCGCGTCGATCTGTGCAGTGGTGAGATTGACCTGAGTCACTGCACGGGCCCTCCTGGGCCTCGATCACGATTGGACGCCGACGACACTAGCACCCCACTAGGCCTGTTTTAGTATGAACAAGAGCCAACGAGATACGTCGGAAGCGCCATAACCGATCGCAGTTTGGGGGGTGGGCGGCGCTGCGTCTTGGGATGATGGCCGGGGTGGGTATAGTGCCGCAAAACCCAGGAGCGCGCCGATGGCTGAGCTGACCCTCTATACCAACCCCATGTCGCGCGGGCGGATCGCCCGGTGGATGCTGGAGGAGGTGGGCGCGCCCTATGAGGCGAAGATCGTGCCGTACGGGCAGCACAAGGCGCCGGACTATCTGGCGCTGAACCCGATGGGCAAGCTGCCGACCCTGGTGCACGGCAAAACGGTGGTGACCGAATGCGCCGCCATCTGCGCCTATCTGGCCGACGCCTTCCCCGAGGCGGGCCTGGCCCCGGCGCTGAAGGATCGCGGCGCCTACTACCGCTGGATGTTCTTCGCCGCGGGCCCGCTGGAGGCGGCCACCACCAACCAGTCGTTCGGCTTCCAGCTGCCCGAGAACGGCGACCGCCGGGCCGGGTACGGCAGCTATGAGCAGACGCTGGACGCGCTGGACTATGCGGTGACGCGCAGCGAATTCGTGGCCGGCGACCGGTTCACGGCGGCGGACGTCTATCTGGGTTCGCACATCGGCTTCGGCCTGGCGTTCAAGACCATCGAGCCGCGCGAGGCGTTCGTGGCCTACTGGAAACGCATCGAGGCGCGCCCCGCGTGCGTGAAGGCGCGCGAGACGGACGAGCGGCTGATGGCGGAGATGCAGGCGGGTTGACGCCGTTACCTCCCCCGTTGCGGAGCAATGGCGGGAGGGGGACCGCCCGCTGCAAAGCGGGGGGTGTAGGGGGCAGGTCAAGCCCACGTCGTTAGGAAGAGCCGTGGAAAGGTGGATCTGTGGGGCTTGCCCCCTCCACCACGCGCTCTTCGCTACGCTCGGCGAGTGGTCCCCCTCCCGCCATCGCTACCGCGACGGGGGAGGTGACCCCGAGATCACGCTGAATCTCCTCGATCAGCTCCTCGGTCGGCCGGCGCAGAAAATCCTCGCGTTCCAATCGTTCCGCGCGTTCCGTCTCGCGGCGCTCCGCCGCCCCATCCCGGTCGCGCTTGTCGTCGGCGGGGTCGTAGTAGGGGGTGTCGTCGTCGTCGTTGAGCCAGCGGACCACCAGCTGCGTCGGTTCGGCGTCCTCGTCCCTGGCCGTCTCGCCCTTGATCTCCTGAATCAGGCGGGCCTGGAGGAGGACGGCCATGCGGGCGGCGCGGGAGACGCGGGCGAAGGCCATGGCCAGATCGCCGGTGAATGCGGGTTCGGGATCGGGCGCTTCACCCTTGGCCTGGGCCACGACGGCGCGGGTCATTTCCAGACCCAGTTCGGCCAGTTCGCTCAGCACCTCCAGTTGACGGTCCAGCAGCGGGCGCGACCAGTCGTCGGGCTCAGCGTCGGTTTCAGCGGGGGAGGGGCGGGCGCTCATCTTTGGAACAAAGGATGAACTGAGTTGGTGGAAAGTCCAATCCTGCTTCGCCGAGGCTTCGCAGGACTAACGTCCGGCGCCATGCTCGACGCCTCGCATCCGCAAAGGCCTCGCCATGAAACACGCTCTCGCCCTAGCCGCCGTCCTCGCACTCACGGGCGCTTCCGCCTTCGCCCAAGCCCCCACGCCCAATGCAGTCTCTCCGCTGCTCATGGCCAAGGACCTGATCCCCGGGCCGGGCAAGGAGGTGCGGATGATGACCATCGTCTCGCCTCCCGGCGGCGCCTCGGCCGCGCACCGGCACAACGCCCAGGTGTTCGTCTACATGCTGTCGGGCTCGATGGTGATGCAGGTGAAGGGCCAGCCGCCGGTGACCCTGCTGCCCGGCCAGACCTTCTACGAGAACCCCGGCGACGTGCATGTGGTCAGCCGGAATGCAAGTGCGACGGAACCGGCGAAGTTCCTGGCGGTGATGATCTTGGAGAAGGGGGCGGCGACTACGGTGCCGGTGGAGTAAGGGGACGTGCGGGCAATACCAACGTTTGACGAATACAACCTGAGGTGTAGCGTTGCTTTAGGCGGGGAGAACAAAGATGCGAGGCTTCATCAGGCTGTGTAGCAGCGTCTTTGTGCTTTTGGGCATGGCGACAATGGTCGTTACAGTGCTCGTTGCGATTAAGGCTCTTTCGCTTGGTGCAGCATCGGCCGACGGTTTGGGCGGAGCGGCCGCCCTTGCAGTTGGTATTCTCGTGCTCGTCATTGGCTTTTTGGGGGGCGCTTCCCTGACCCTAATTGGCGGCGCAGCTTATTTGCTGGCCAGTATCGACTATCGCCTGGAGCTCGCCGGCAAACGAACACCTGAAGTGACCCCAATGGCTGAGACCTTTGGTGTGACCGAAAGCGGTGTTCCCTCAATTGTATAAATAGATTAGCGCCCTGGCAAATTCGAAAGTTCCTATGGCCAAGCGTGGGCTTCTCGTCGCGGCGCAGTCCAAGGCGTGGGCAGATATCTATTACCGCCAGCGGGCGAGTGCCGCCTCAGGGATCGCAATCCCGGCGACGCCTGCCCCCGGGCCTCCAGTTCTATAGCCTTCTCCAACCTTGACACCGCCCCCCCGCCATGCGCCCTTCCGCGCTCTTTAAAACCCCCTTTTGAGCCGCCCGAAGAACGCCCGAAAATGCACGCCTATCGCTCCCATACCTGCGGCCAACTGCGCGCGTCCGACGCCGGCGCGTCTGTCCGTCTGTCCGGCTGGATCCATCGCAAGCGCGACCACGGCGGGCTGATGTTCATCGACCTGCGCGACCACTATGGGCTGACGCAACTGGTGCTGAGCCCCGAGACGCCGGGTTTTGCGCTGCTGGAGCGGACGCGGGCGGAGAGCGTCATTCGCGTGGATGGCCAGGTGCTGGCGCGCTCGGCCGATACCCAGAACGCCAACCTGCCCACGGGGGCGGTCGAGGTGCGGGTGTTGTCGGTCGAGGTGCTGTCGGAGGCGGCGGAGCTGCCGCTGCCGGTGTTCGGCGAGCCGGACTATCCGGAGGAGCTGCGGCTGAAGCACCGGTATCTGGACCTGCGGCGCGAGACGCTGCACCGGAACATCGTGCTGCGCTCGCAGGTGATCGATTCGATCCGCAAGCGGATGGTGGGGCAGGGCTTCACCGAATATCAGACGCCGATCCTGACGGCCTCGTCGCCGGAGGGGGCGCGCGACTTCCTGGTGCCGTCGCGGCTGCACGCGGGCAAGTTCTATGCGCTGCCGCAGGCGCCGCAGCAGTTCAAGCAGCTGCTGATGGTGGCCGGGTTCGACCGCTATTTCCAGATCGCGCCCTGTTTCCGGGACGAGGACCTGAGGGCCGACCGGTCGCTGGAGTTCTATCAGCTCGATGTGGAGATGAGCTTCGTCACCCAGGAGGACGTGTTCAACGCCATCGAGCCGGTGCTGCACGGGGTGTTTGACGAGTTCAAGGGTGACAAGACCGTCTCTTCGTACCCGTTCGTTCGCATTCCCTATCGCGACAGCATTTCCAAGTACGGCACCGACAAGCCGGACCTGCGCAACCCGATCGAGATGCAGGACGTGAGCGGGCCGTTCCGCGGGGGCGGGTTCGGCCTGTTCGCGCGGATATTGGACGCCGACGCGAAGAACGCGGTGTGGGGTATTCCCGCGCCGACCGGGGGCTCGCGCGCCTTCTGCGACCGCATGAATAGCTGGGCGCAGGGCGAGGGGCAGCCGGGGCTGGGCTACATCTTCTGGAGCGAGGACCAGGGCGGCTGGGGCGGGCCGATCGCCAAGAACCTGGGGCCCGAGGGGACGGCGGCGGTGATGGGCCAACTGGGCCTGGGGCAGGGCGACGCGGCCTTCTTCGCGGCGGGCGACCCCGCCGTGTTCCACAAGTTCGCCGGGCTGGCGCGGACCAAGGTGGGGCAGGACCTGAACCTGATCTCGTCGGGCGAGTTCAAGTTCTGCTGGATCGTCGACTTCCCGATGTACGAGTGGAACGAGGACGAGAAGAAGATCGACTTCTCGCACAACCCCTTCTCGATGCCGCAGGGCGGGCTGGAGGCGCTGGAGACCTCCGATCCGCTGGAGATCAAGGCCTACCAGTACGACATCGTGTGCAACGGCTATGAGCTGTGCTCGGGCGCGATCCGGAACCACCTGGCGGCGATCATGCTGAAGGCCTTCGCCGTGGCCGGCTATGGGCCCGAGGTGGTGGAGGGGCAGTTCGGCGGGATGCTCAACGCGTTCCGCTATGGCGCGCCGCCGCACGGCGGGCTGGCGCCCGGGATCGACCGCATCGTGATGCTGCTGGCGGGGGAAGAGGCGATCCGCGAGGTGATCGCCTTCCCGCTGAACCAGCAGGGGCAGGACCTGATGATGGCGGCGCCGAGCGAGGCGAACGAGCGGCAGTATAAAGAGCTGCACATCCGGGCTGCTCCCGTCATAAAATAAAGCTCGTCATCCCGGACGGAGTGCGAAGCACGCAGATCCGGGACCCAGCAGCTCCCAGCCTGACCGCCGCAGCGTTGACGTCTTCGCTGCTGGGTCCCGGATATTCCGCTGCGCGAAATTCCGGGATGACGGTCGGGGTTACTTCGCCGGCGGGGCCGGGACGCGGACGTTGGTGTTGACGAAGACCACGGGCTCGGTCCCGAGGTTGGCCCACATGTGGTTGGTGGGGCCGTCGTTGATGAGGGTGGAGCCGGGGCCGTACTGGGTGGCCGGGCCGCCGTTGCGCTGATCGGTCAGGGTTCCGGAGATGATGTGGACGATCTCGGGCGCGCCCTTGTGCGCGTGCCAGGCGCGGCCGGTGCCGGGGGGCACGGTGGTGACCGTCTGGGTGAAGGCGTAGCCCTTCATCTCGGGGAAGTTGGAACCCAGGTCGATGACGGCGGCGACCTTGCCGGGCGGGGTCTCGACGGGGGCCAGCTTGGTGGGCGCGGGGGCCTGGGCCAGGGCGATGCCGGCGGCGGCGGCCGCGGCGATGGCGACGATGGCGGCGGCTTTGAGCTTGTCCATGGGTGTTTCCTCGGGTTTTTGTCTTTGACGAAATCTATAGCCGAAGCAGCGGCGAGTTCCAGGAGGCTTTCATGACCGATCCCGTGCGTATCCTGGGCGTCTGCGGCAGCTTGCGGGCTGGGTCCTACAACCTGATGGCGCTGAAGGCGGCGATGGAGCTGGCGCCGGAGGGGGTGGAGATGCGCCTGGCGCCGTCCATCGGCGATATCCCGCTGTTCAACGAGGACGTGGAGCGCGAGGGGATGCCGGCGCCGGTGAAGTCGTTCCGCGAGGCCCTAGGCTGGGCCGAGGCGGTGCTGTTCGTCAGCCCGGAGTACAACCACTCGATCCCCGGGGTGCTGAAGAACGCCATCGACTGGGCCTCGCGCGGGGCGGATCAGCCGTTCGCCGACAAGGCCGCGGCGGTGATGGGGGCCTCGCCCGGGGGCATGGGCTCCTCGCGCATGCAGCTGCATCTGCGCCACGTGGGGGTGATGCTGGACCTGCACTTCGTCAACAAGCCGGAGGTGATGATCGGCTCCGCGCCCAGCAAGTTCGCGGACGGCAGGCTGACCGACGAGCCGACGCGGGTGTTCGTCGGCAAGCTGGTGACGGCGCTCAGGGACCTGGCGGTCCGGCTGCGCTAGAGGTGTCGGCTGAGCCGCAGGTGGCGCACTCCATGCGGCCGTTGCGGCGCTCCAGCGTCAGGCCGCCGCAGCTGGGGCAGACGTCCGTCTCGCGCGGCGCTTTGCGGCCAAACGGGAGCACCAGCAGGTTGTCGGGCGCGGCGCCCCTGGCGAACCCCTTGGACATGAACTTGGAGGCGGGCTGCAGCTCTTCCTCCTCGGCTTCGCTGATCTCGGCGGCGCCCTTGCCGTGGCCCAGGCCGTCGGCGTTGAACTCCTGGGGGTCGGCGTTGGCCAGGTCCTGACGGTCCAGGTAGCTGACGGCCAGCTCGCGGAAGATGTAGTCGAGGATCGAGGTGGCCGAGGCGATGGAGTCGTTGCCGGTGACGGGGCCGGCCGGTTCGAAGCGGGTGTAGACGAAGGCGTCGACGAACTCCTCCAGCGGCACGCCGTACTGCAGGCCGATGGAGATGCCGATGGCGAAGTTGTTCATCAGGCTGCGGAAGGCGGCGCCTTCCTTGTGCATGTCCAGGAAGATCTCGCCCAACTGGCCGTCGTCGTACTCGCCGGTGTGCAGATAGACTTTGTGGCCGCCGACAGCCGCCTTCTGGATGTAGCCCTTGCGGCGGTCCGGCAGCTTGGTGCGGGTGCGCTCGCGCTCGACGATCTTCTCGATGACGCGCTCGGTGACGACGGGTTTCTCGGCCAGAGCGCGGCGGGGCGCGGGCTCTTCCTCGGCGGCGGGCAGATCGAGGGTTTGGGACGCCGGCGCTGGGGCGCGGACGAGGCGCAGGGCGCGCAGGCCCGCTCTCGCGGCGGCGGCCTGGAGGCGGGTCGCGTCGGCGGGCGCAGCGTCGTGATCCAGGGGCAGGGGGATGAGGCTCGGGGCCAGGGCGGCGGCTTCCAGGGCGGCTGACATGGCGATGAGAGGCTGCACGCCCAGCTCGGCGCGGGAGGCGAACACGGCCTGCTGCTCGGCGGGGAGGCCGGTGAAGCCGCGCAGGGTCCCGTGACCGCAGGCGTGGGCCTCGGCTGACGCGATCTCAGCCACTGTGAAGCCCGCGAAGGCGAGGAGGTCGAAGGCGGGGTCGGTGAGGGCCTCGGCAGGCGCGCCCAGCACGTCCTGAGCGAAGCCGGCGCCGACCACGGCGGGGGCGAAGGCGGCGCGCAGGGAGCCTGAGAGCGGCAGGGCCTGCTCGGCCAGGCCGATCTCGTGGTCTGTGAAGCCCTTGGCGGCGAGGCTGGCGTGGTTGACGGCGGGGGCCTCGGAAAGGTCGCCCTGGCCCAGAAGCCAGCGCTGGGCGGCGTCGGCATCGGCGCCGAGGGCCTTGAGGCCCTTGAGTGCGGCGGGGGCGAGGTGGGGCAGCAGGACGCCGTCGTCGGTCTCGGCGACGGTCAGGGCCCCGGTCCAGGGTTCGGCGCCGAGCGTGACGCCGCCGAGGCGCAGGGACAGGTCCGGGTCGCCGTAGAGGCCGATCAGTTCGCAGTGGCGCAGGCCGTGGGCTTTGGCGGCCTTGAGGGCGGGGCCCTTCAGGGCGTCGAGGCGGGCCTGGCGGTCGCCTTCGAACTCCGCGTAGGGGGCGAGCTTGGCGGCGAGGTCGGCGGAAGCGGTCAGCGCCGCCGCATGAGCTTCGGCCAGCAGGGCCGCGGCGGCCTTGCGTCCCGCCGCCGAGCCATAGGCCAGGCCCTGCGCCGCCAGGTGTTCGGCGAGGCCGGCCAGGGTCAGGCCCAGGGGCCGCCAGGGGCAGTCGGCGGGGGTTTCGAGCTCCAGCGCGAGGGTCCACAGGGCGACGGTCTCGGCCAGGCGCTCGCCGACGGCGATGGCGGCGCGGGGGGCGGTCAGGGCGCGCTGTGCGGCTTCGGCGTCGCGGCGCTCGAAGGCCAGGACGACACCGCCGGTCTCCCAGGCGGCGATGGCGGCGCGGCCGGCCTCGGGACTGGCGGCCTCGGCGACGTCTCGGGCGGCGGACAGAACCAGGGGGGCGGGGGAGGGCGCGGAGGCGGCGGCGCCGTCGCTCCAGACGCGCTCTCCGGCCTGGGCCAGGGCGATGGCGGACCGGATCAGGGCGTCGGAAGCGCCGGCGTCCCGCGCGGCGCGGGCGGCGCGGCCGAGCGCGCTGTTGCGCAGAGGGTCGGAGCAGGCGGCGGCGTCGCCTTCGCAGCGGGAGACCGCGCCGATCACGGCCTGCAGCTTTTGCGACACCGCGTCAGCGCCCGCGGCGGCGCTGAGGGCCTGGCGGGCGGCGCTGAGGTGGGCGTCCACCGCGGCGGAGAACTCGATGTCGCCGAGATCGACGATGGCGTCGGACGGGGCGGGTCCGGTCGCGCGGCCGGGCGCGGCTTCACCGTTCAGGATGCTGCCGATCAGGGCTTCGCGGAAGGCGAGGGCGGCGTCCTTATCGAACACGCCCCGCGCCAGGCCCCAGGCGGCGAGGCGGCGGGCGTAGCGGTCCGGGCCCTGGCCGAGCACGGGCTCGAAGGGTGTATCGGGGCTCAGCGCCTCAGGCAGGTCGATGGCGGGGTAGTCGGCGGGCAGGGCTTCGGCCCAGTCCAGCCAGGCCTCGACGCGCGCGGCTGTCCAGTCGCGCGGCGCCAGCACGAGGTCCACGCCTCCGGCGCGCTCGATTTCGCGCTGCTGCAAACCGCCGATGTCCAGACCCATGCGGGGTATCCTCGCCTAATGGCGCAAGGCTAGGCCGCTGGAGAGGCGGTCGCAACCAGATGATGGGGTGAGAGTAAGGCTATCCACAACATGTTGCGTGTTGCCGGACGGCAATCGTCTGCTGGACGCCCAAACGGCGGAACCCTATAGTCCGGCCCGACGCGGCGCCCTGTTGGCCGTGATCGGTTGTCAGGAAAGCGATTCCCACGTGTTGAAAGCGATCTTCACCTGGTGGAACGGCGCCACCATCGGCGCCCGGTTCACCATCGCCAAGACGGCCCGGTTCGTCGGCAGCGACGAGTTCGGCAACAAGTACTTCGAAGCGCGGACCAACAAGGACAGCTACGACGAGCGCAAGCGCCGCTACGTCATCTACAAGGGCTATGCCGAGCCGTCGAAAATCCCGCCCGACTGGCATGGCTGGATGCACTACACCTTCGACGAGCCGCCGACCGTGGAGCCGCTGAAGCGCCGCGTGTGGGAGCGCGACCACATCCCCAACCTGACCGGCACCATCCACGCCTGGCGGCCCAAGGGCTCCATCGCCCGCGGCGGCGAGCGCGCCCCGGCGACGGGCGACTACGAAGCCTGGAAGCCGGACTAGATCCGTGCGCTCGGGTTCGCCCTGGCGTCCGGCTGCCTGCGCGCTGATCTTGGCGGCGGCGACCGGCGGCCTGAGCTTGGCCCAGACTCCGCCTGCTGAAACCGCGCCTGCTTCGAGCGCGCCGGCCCTGGCGCCGCCCCCGACAGTCCTTCTGCCGCCTGAAGCCGCCGCCTCGTCCGAAGCGGCCGTTTCCGACCTCGCCCCCGCCAAGCCGGTCGAAGCGCCCAAGCCCGTGCGCCGGGCCGCCGCCATCATCCAGGCGCTGGACAAGGTGACCGCCGAGACGCTGCGCTTCGAGGCGCCGGTCAACCAGCCGGTGCGCTACAAGGACCTGGTGTTCACCGTGCACGTCTGTGAGGACGGCCAGCAGGGTCAGCGCGGCGCCGCCGCCCATATCGAGATCGACTCCCAGCCGCGCCCAATTCAGGGCCGCGTGACGCCGCCGTCGCGCCAGCTGTTCAAGGGCTGGATGTTCGCCGCCTCGCCCGGCCTGCACCCCTTCGAGCACCCAGTTTATGACGCCTGGCTGCTGAGCTGCAGATCGGGCTAAGCGTCCCGGTTCACGTCCAACCCAATCGCCTGCAGGGCCGCTTCGCCGTCGGCGTAGGCGGGGAAGAGGTAGAAGTCCGCGGTCCGCTCCATGGCCGTGTTGAGCCGCCGCTTGTAGTCGGCGCGGGCGATGTCCACGGCTCCGAACCGTTGCAGGTGTTCGGTGAGAAACTGCGTATCCAGAAGGTGATAGCGGCCGATCTTCAGGCGCGCGATCAGATGCGTCAGGGCCACTTTGGAGGCGTCGCGGGCGGTGGAGAACATGCTCTCGCCGAAGAAGGCCGCGCCCAGGGATACGCCGTAGAGGCCGCCGACCAGTTCGCCGTCGCGCCAGCATTCCACGCTGTGGCCGAAGCCTCGGGCGAACAGCTCGCGGTACAGGGATTGGATGGGCCGGTTGATCCAGGTGTCGGGCCGGTCGGGGCGGGGGGCGGCGCACTCGGCCACCACCTGCTCGAAGGCGGTGTCGATGCGCACCTGATAGAGGTCCTGGCGCACGGTGCGGGCCAGGCGCCGGGGCACGTGGAAGCCGCCGAGCGGGATCACGCCGCGGGCCTCCGGGTCGATCAGATAGATGCTGTCGTCTTCGCGCGCGTCCGCCATGGGGAAGACGCCCTGCTCATACCAGTTGAGCAGGTCCTCGACGGTGAGAAGGTCGGCGGTATCCTTCATATGACGGAGTGTAGGGGCGCCCGCGTTGCGCCGCTAGTTGCCGGGCGGCAGGGGCGGGCGGTGACGGCGCGAAGGCGAGCCGTCGGCCTGGACGTCGCCCACGAAGATGGAGGCTTCGCCGCCGCCCGGCAGGGGGCCGCTGGCCGAAATGCTTCCCTCGCGATAGCCGCCTGTACCGACGCCGACCGAGACGACGCCGTGAATCTTGCCGTCTGGCCCCGGGGGCAGGGGGAGGCCTTCGGAAGAGGAGTCGACCGGCAGAGGGCCGGGCGTGGCTTCGGTCGAGGGCGGCGGCGCGGAGGCCGAGGCCGTGGTGATCGGCCCGTCGGCCGGCTGGGCGGCGGCGCCGGAAGCGGCGGCCAGCGTCAGTGCGGCGATACGGAAGGCGGCGCGTCCAAACATCCGAGGCTCCGGTAAGCGGTTACAGACGCAGCTTGGCTGCGATCTCCGGCTTATTCAGGGCCGTTTCCGAAAGCGGCCCCGCAATCACGGATTATGCACGATCGGCTTGCCGGCGTTGGGTTTGCCGCGTTTGTCGACCATGACCACGCCGCCCTTGATGACCACTTCGGCGGTCAGGAAGTTCCAGTAGCCGTCCATCGGGTTGGCTCCGAGGATGACGATGTCGGCCAGTTTGCCGGTCTCGATCGTGCCGAGCTTGTCGCCCATGTCGATGAAGTCGGCGGAGTTCTGGCCGAGGATTTTGACCATATCGATGGGCGAGAACATCAGGTTCAGCGTCCGCAGCTCATGGGCTAGGGCGGCGGGGGCGTAGTAGTTGGTGTCGGTGCAGTATCCGTAGTCGACGCCGTTGTCCCAGAGGGTGCGGCCGTTGACGGCCTTGTACCCGGCCTCGCGCCCGCGGCCTTCGCCGTTCAGGATATCGTCGGGCCATTTGGAGCCGTCGCGGAAGGTCGGCACGTTGTTGTGGTTGAACACGCCGAACACCGGCACGCCGAAGCCGGTGCAGGACGAGACCCAGGCGTGGGCGGTCACGACCTGCTTGGCCTCATCGTCCGTCAGCCAGCCGAAGTGGGGGGTGTGGACCAGCTTCTTGGCCCCAGCCTTGAGCGCAGCCGTCATGGCGCCCGGCGCGGAGGTGTGGACCTGGAAGGGAACGTGGAACTTCAGCGCCTCGTCGATGCCGGCGGCCAGGTTGCGGGTCTCCTGTTCGGTCGGGATATTGGTCGAGGGCGGTTCGGTGATCGGGAAGTGTACCTCGGCGATGGAGTCCGGCTTGTAGTCGGCGATGGCCTTGTCGATGGCGGCGCGGACGGTGGCCTCGTCCTTCATTTTGGAAACCGGCACCTGGGCCGAGGCGATGATGCGCGGGCCCTTGATCTCGCCCGAGGCCACCTTGCTGCGCAGATCGAACACGGCGGGGCTGTCGCCGCCCGACTGCACCGTGGTGACGCCGGATTCCAGCAGTTCCATCATCTCGCGGGCGGCATCGTCCTTCATGAACTTGGCGGCGCCCGCCGGGCCACGCTCGCCGTGGATGATGTGGCGGTGGTCGTCGATATAGCCGGCGATGACGGTCATGCCGGAGGCGTTGATGACCTTGCCCGCGCCTTTAGCCGGCGCCTTGGACGCCCCTTCGGTGACCGCGACGATCTTGCCGTCCTTCACCACCACCGAGCCCTTGTCGATGATCCTGCCGCCGACGCCGGTGATGATGCGGGCGTTGGCGATGGTCAGGTTCTGGGCCTGGGCGGTCCCGGCGAGCGCCAGGGCCGACGCCGTGACGGCGAGCGTGGTGAGGATGCGGTTCATTGAGCCTGCTCCGTTGAGGGCTTGTTCTTCTTAATTAGACGCGAGGTGGGGGCGAGCCCCCACCCCTGCGCTCAGTTGGCCGCGAAACAGTAGTAGAGGCCGGCGCCGCCGCTGAGGACGAGGTCGGGGCCGCTGCAGCCGCGCGAGGCGTGGGCGGCGACCCAGGAGGGGCCGGCGGCCCCGGCGCCCTTGCGGTCGAGGTGGCCGAGCATGGCGCGGCTGGGACCGGAGCTGGTCCAGTCGTTGCAGGTCATGTTCGGAGGCGCGGGCAGGTCGGGCGTGCCCGCCGGAGAGCCGGGGGGCGGGGCCACGGGGATGGGGGTCTGCAGCGTGCCCAGGTCGTTGGTGCCGGTCAGCATGTCGTGGGTGTTGGGCATGTCGCCGACGCCGTTGATGGTCCCGCCCTTTTCGCTGAGGGAGTTTTCCTTGTTCAACTTGTTGTTGGGACTGTGCAGGTCAGCGACGCTGGCGGCCATCATCACGCCCTTGACGTTGTACCAGGGGCCCTTGCCGATGCGGTCGCGGGCGTTGACGCCGGTGGTGGTGGAGAGGTAGGCGCGCCAGGTGTGGGCCGGCAGGCCGGCCGCCTTGGCCAGCCCCGCGCAGTGGGCGTCGGCGCCCGCCAAGCCGCCCAGATCGCCGCCCTTGCCCAGACCCACGCTGGTGACGAAGAAGCTGGCCTTGGGGTCAGGCTTGAAGGTGTCCTGCGCCAGGACCCCGCCGGCTGTGGCGAGGGTGACGAGAAGAGCGGCGGACGCGGCTGTGGCGGGGGTGAGGCGCATGGACAGTTTCTCCCTGAGTGGCGCATGGTTTTGAAGCTGCGCCGTTGGCAGGGATGGTGCACGATTTCTGGAGGCGGGGTGAGGGAAATCTCGCTCGCTGACAGAGCGGGCCCCCTCAGGTGTTCGGGGCCTACTTCTGCACGTTCTTGAAGAAGGCGGCGGGGTCCACGGCGTCCATGGTCAGCTGGATGCAGCCAAGGCCGTCCTTGGGCGCGTCGCAATGCATCTTGTGACCGAAACCGGTGGAGTCTTCCTGGAGCAGGAACTCGCCCGGCTTCACATGGACCTGCTTGCCGTTGCTGACCTCCACGACGAACTCGCCGTGCAGAACCAGTTGCAGTCGGGCGCCCTTCTCGTGGTTGGGCTTGGCGTCGGGAGCGAGCAGGAGGCCTTCGGGGCTCCAGCGGACCTGCACGTCGCTGGTCGGGCCGTCGAACAGGATCCGGGCGGGGCCGGCGCGGCCGTCACGCACCACCAGGGTCACGGGCGCATCCTCGACCACCGTGGTCCCGTCCTCCTTGGAGTGCAGGTAGTGGATAATGAAGGTCTTGCCGTCGCCCTTGGCGGTTTGCATCAGGCTATCGGTGGCCGCCAGGGCCGGGCCGGACGAAGCCAGGGCGAACGCCAGGGACAGGAGCGGGAGTTTGCGCATGACGGGCCTCGCGAGCGGGTGGGTAGCGGGAAGCATCCCATGCCGCGGCGAGGGCCGGTGGCTGTCTAGTTTTGAAACTCTTTAAGCCGGACCCGCTAGCCGGCGGCTTCCTTGGCGATCCACTTTTCGAGCCAGTGGATGTTGTAGTCGCCGGCCAGGATGTCCGGCTCGTTGAGCAGGTCCTGGAACAGGGGGATGGTGGTCTCGATGCCGCCGACCACCATTTCGCCGAGACAGCGGCGCAGGCGGGCGATGCATTCGGTGCGGTCGCGGCCGTGGACGATCAGCTTGCCGGCGAGGCTGTCGTAGTAGGGCGGGATCGTGTAGCCGGCGTAGATCGCCGAATCCAGGCGCACGCCCAGGCCGCCGGGGGCGTGGAAGTCGGTGATCAGGCCGGGCGAGGGGGTGAAGGTCCTCGGGTTCTCGGCGTTGATGCGGCACTCGATGGCGTGGCCTTCGAAGACGATGTCCTTCTGGGCGAAGGAGAGGGGCAGGCCGGCGGCGATGCGGATCTGCTCGCGGACCAGGTCGATGTCGGTGACAGCCTCGGTGACCGGGTGCTCGACCTGCAGGCGGGTGTTCATCTCGATGAAGAAGAACTCGCCGTCCTCGTAGAGGAATTCGATGGTGCCGACGCCGAGGTAGCCGATGGCCTTGATGGCGTCGACGCAGACCTTGCCGATCTTCTCGCGGGCCTTGGCGTCGATGACCGGGGAGGGGGACTCCTCCAGCACCTTCTGGTGGCGGCGCTGCAGCGAGCAGTCGCGCTCGCCCAGATGGCAGACGTTGCCGAAGCTGTCGGCGATGACCTGGATTTCGATGTGGCGCGGCTTCTGGAGGTATCGCTCCATGTAGACGGCGTCGTCGCCGAAGGCAGCCTTGGCCTCGGAGCGGGCGGTGGAGACGGCTTCGTAGAGGCCGGCCTGGTCCAGAGCGACCTTCATGCCGCGCCCGCCGCCGCCCGAGGCGGCCTTGATCAGGACGGGGAAGCCGATGTCCGCGGCGGCGGCCATGGCCTCTTCCTCGGTGACGACCGCGCCGTCAGAACCGGGAACCACGGGGATGCCGGCGTCCTTGACGGTCTGCTTGGCGCTGATCTTGTCGCCCATGACCCGGATGTGTTCGGGCTTGGGGCCAATGAAGGTCATGCCGTGGGCGCCGACGATCTCGGCGAAGCGGGCGTTTTCCGACAGGAAGCCGTAGCCGGGGTGGATGGCCTGGGCGCCGGTGATCTCGGCGGCGGCGATGATCGAGGGAATGTTGAGGTAGCTCTTGGCGGCGGAGGCCGGGCCGATGCAGACGCTTTCGTCGGCCAGGCGCACATGCATGGCGCTGCTGTCGGCTTCGGAATGCACCGCCACGGTGGAGATGCCCATCTCCTTGCAGGCGCGATGGACG
>CAIYVC010000170.1 GCA_903929535.1 uncultured Caulobacteraceae bacterium
CAGCAGCATCATCGAATTCACGACATCGGTGCCACGGAAGAAGATGGCGGCCAGGACCATCGTGGCGACCGTGGTCACCGCATAGGTCTCGAACAGGTCGGCGGCCAGGCCGGCGCAGTCGCCGACATTGTCGCCCACGTTGTCGGCGATGGTCGCCGCGTTGCGGGGGTCGTCCTCGGGAATGCCGGCCTCGACCTTGCCCACCATGTCGCCGCCGACGTCGGCGCCCTTGGTGAAGATGCCGCCGCCCAGACGGGCGAAGATGGAGATCAGTGAGGCGCCGAAGCCCAGCGCCACCAGCGCGTCGACCACTTCACGGTCGGTGGGATTCAAGCCCATGACCTGGGTCAGGATGTAGTAGTAGCCGGCCACCCCGAACAAGGCGAGGCCCGCCACCAGCATGCCGGTGATGGCGCCGGCGCTGAAGGCCATGCCGAGGCCCTTTTCCAGGCTCTCCGAAGCGGCTTGAGCCGTGCGCACGTTGGCGCGGACCGAGATCAGCATGCCGATGAAGCCTGCGGCGCCCGAAAGCACCGCGCCGATCAGGAAGCCGAGGGCCGCCAGGTGTGAAATGAGGAAGAAGACCAGCACCAGGATCACGACACCGACGATGCCGATGGTGGTGTACTGCCGGCGCAGGTAGGCCTGGGCCCCTTCTTGGATCGCCGCGGCGATTTCCTGCATCTTCTCATTGCCCGCGGACGCCTTCATCAAGGCTCCCGTCTGAACAATGCCATAGAGCACCGCCAACAATCCGGCGGCGATGACCAATAACAGACCCATTGCGTTCCTCTATCTCTGTGCGTCGCACGCCGATTGTCTCGGCTGTGTGGCCGTTGACCGGCCTGTGTCCCCTCCTCGTCCGCGCTCGGTGATCGACCGCGATTGCGAAAGGAGACGAAAAGACGGCGGAGCCTGCCGCAACCGGGCGCGGGGCGCAACCGGCAGCATCAGGGGATGATTTCCGGCGCCCTTTTCCTCTGCGCGCCGGGCATGGTCAACAACTTCTGCGACGTCTGCTTGGTGATGACCGCCGTCTTCAGCACGCCCGGACCAACGATACCGGGCGCCGCGCGCATCAATTCGCCGATCACCTTGCTCTCGTCGACGCGGGTGTAGTCGTCCAGCCGGGTGAAGGGCTGCCGGTGCCCGACCCGCACCAGATCGTCGCGGAAGAACTGCTCCTTACCCCGCACCGCCGCGCCATCAGCGTTGGGCATCAGCTCCAGCTTGATGCCGACGAAGACGTAGTTGAGCAGCGCGCCGTTGACGATGATCGGCAGGGCGACAGCCTCCATCTGGATGGTCTGGGCCGACTTGGCCTTGTCCTTATCCTTGTCCTCGGCGGCGCGCGCCGGAGCGGCCAACGCCAGGGCCAAGCCCACCAGGGCCAGAGTGCGCAAAACCTGTTTCATCGCGACGCGCCTCCTAACCGTGCCGATACCCCGCCTTGGCCACGGCGGCCTCTCGGCCGTCATGGAAGGCCCGCACCCCCTGCCCTTCGACTACCCGGCCCACGGCCGTGATGTCGATCCCAGCGGCCCGCGCCCCTGCGATCAAGGCTCCGGCCCGCTCGGCGGAGGCGGTGCAGACCAGCTCATAATCGTCGCCGCCGGTTGCCAACTCGATAAGGGCCGAAAGCCGGTCCGGCGCGGCGCCGACGTGCCTCAGCCCATCCGGCGACAACGGCAGCCGGTCCAGGTCGATCTCGATGCCCAGGCCGCTGGCGATGCCGATCCGCCCTGCGTCCGCGATCAGCCCGTCCGACACGTCGGCGCAGGCATGGGCGGCCGCCAGCGCCGTGCGCAGGCCCAGGCGCGGTTCCGGCAGCCGATACCGTTGCAGAGCGCCCGGCGCGTCCAGCTCGCCCAGCGCCGCCTTCAGCCCCAGCCATCCGTCGCCGATCACGCCGCTGACCAGCACCACGTCGTCCACCCGCGCGGTGGACCGCAGCAGCATCCGGCCCGACGGTACCCAGCCGAACACCGTGGCGCTCAGCGCCAGCGGACCGGGCGTGGCCGTGGTGTCGCCGCCCAGCAGGGTGATCCCGAATTGGTCCTGATCCGCTCGCAGCCCCGCCGCGAACGCCTCACGCTCGGGCCAGCCGCAGCGGGCGGGCCAGGCCGCCGCCAGGAAATAGGCATGGGGCTCGGCCGCCTTGGCCGCCAGATCCGACAGATTCACGCGCAGCAGCTTGCGCGCCACCAGGTCCAGCGGGTCGGAGGGCAGGAAATGCACCCCCTCCACGATCATGTCCTTGGACACCACCAGGTCGAACCCTGGGCGGGACGGCAGGACGGCGGCGTCGTCCAGCAGGTTCAGCGCTTCGGGCGCGCCGTCGGTCAGCGGGCGCAGCAGCCGCTGGATCAGGTCGAACTCGTCAACGCCGGAAGGCGGCGGCCTATCCCTTGCGCTCATCGGCGGGCCGGCGGTCGCGCGCGATGGCGTCGAGCGCGGCGTTGACGAAGCCGGGCTCGGGCCCCTCGAAGAAGGACTTGGTGATCTCGACATATTCGTCGATGGCCACCTCCACCGGCACGTCCTCGCGCCGGGTCAGTTCATAGGCGCCGGCCCGCAGGATGGCCCGCAGGGTGGCGTCGATACGGTCGAGCCGCCAGCCCGTGGCCAGGCGTTTGGCGATGGATTGGTCGATGTCGGCCTGGGCCTGGACCACGCCGCGCACCACCTCGGCGAAAAAGCCCTCGTCGGCCTCAGCCAGAGCCTCGCCCTCCATGTCGCCGCCGAAGCGGTGATCTGAGAATTCGCGCACCACGGCATCAACGCCGACGCCGGAGACTTCCATCTGGTACAGGGCCTGGACCGCCGCCAGGCGTGCGACCGAACGCTTTTGCCGTCCGCTGATGGTGCGGTCGTTCATCGGGCCTGTCCCAGCAGGCGGCGGCGCAATGCCACCATGTCCAGGCAGGCGCGGGCGGCGAACCCGCCCTTGTCGCCTTCGCTGAGGCGCGCGCGGGCCCAGGCCTGATCCTCGTCCTCGACCGTCAGCACGCCGTAGCCGATCGGCAGGCCCTTGTTGATCGCCAGATCCATCAGGCCGCGCGCGGACTCGCCGCATACATAGTCGTAATGGGTGGTCTCGCCCCGGATCACGCAGCCCAGCGCGACATAGCCGTCGTAGCGGATCCCCGCCGGTCGGTGGCCGCCCTCTTCCGCCAGGGCGATGGCGGCAGGCAGCTCGAACGCGCCTGGCACCGTCACCACATCGAACTGCGCTCCATAGGCGTTCAGAGCGTCGCTGGCCCCCTGCAGCAGGGCGTCAGAGATCGCGCCGTAGTAGCGGGCTTCCACGATTAGGATGCGCAACCGGTCTTCCACTACTCAACATCCTCTGTCGGCACCGGGACGCGGCCAACGATCTTCAAACCATAGCCGTCAATGGCGGCGGGCGTACTGGTCATCGAACTCATCAAGATCATGTCGCGCACGCCCAGGTCGAGCAGGATCTGTGCGCCCACCCCGTATTCGCGCAGCGCCCGCTGCCCCATGTACTCGGTATGACCGTGTTCGATGCGGTCGGACAGCACCCTGGCGCTGGGATCGCGCAGGAAGACCGCCACCCCCGCCCCCTCATGCGCCGCGATGGCGCGCAGGGCCGCCGGCACGAAGGTGCGCCGCGTCTCCAGATGCCCCAGCATGTCGGCGAAGAAGTCCACCGGATGCATCCGCACCAGGGTCGGCTGATCGGGATCGATCCGGCCCTTAACCAGCACCGCGTGCTCGCCGCCGTCCAGGACGTTACGGTAGATGACCAGGCGGAATTCCCCGCCATAGGCGCTCTCGAACGGCTGCTCGACGATCCGCTCCACAAACCGCTCGGTGCGGCGGCGGTAGGCGATCAGGTCGGCGATGGTGCCGATCTTCAGCCCGTGGGTCTGGGCGAAGGCGATCAGGTCCGGCAGGCGCGCCATCGACCCGTCGTCGTTCATGACCTCGCAGATGACCCCCGCCGGATAGAGCCCGGCCAGCCGCGAGATATCCACCGCCGCCTCGGTGTGGCCGGCGCGTACCAGCACCCCGCCGTCCTTGGCCACCAGCGGGAACACATGTCCTGGGCTGACGATGTCATCCGGGCCCTTGGTCGCGTCGATGGCCACGGCGATGGTCCGCGCGCGGTCATGGGCCGAAATGCCCGTGGTCACGCCCTCGCGGGCCTCGATGGAGATGGTGAAGGCGGTGCCATGGCCCGAGCGGTTGTCCGCCGCCATGGCCGGCAGGCGCAGCTGCCGCGCGCGCTCGCCGGTGATCGAAAGGCAGATGAGGCCGCGCGCGTGCTTGGCCATGAAGTTGATCTGCTCCGGCGTCGCCATCTGCGCGGGGATGATCACATCGCCTTCGTTTTCGCGGTCCTCGGCGTCCACCAGGATGTAGGGCCGCCCCTCGCGGGCGTCCTCGATGATGTCCTCAATGGGGGAAATGGGGTCGTCGTGACTCATGGCGAGCGGCTTTTAGGCCGTTTCCTGCCAGCGCGCCACGTAGCGGGCCAGCACGTCGATCTCCAGATTGACCTTAGACCCCGCCTTCAGCCGCCCCAGCGTCGTCACCTCCCAGGTATGCGGGATGATGTTGACCCCGAACACCTCGCCCTCAACCTCGTTGACAGTCAGGGACACGCCCTCCACGGCGATCGACCCCTTGGGCGCGATAAAGCGGTGCAGCGGCGCCGGCGCTCTGACCTTGAACCGATGCGAGCCGCCTTCCGGCGTCACCGAGATCACCTCACCCACTCCGTCGACATGGCCCGAGACGATATGGCCGCCGAGTTCGTCACCCAGCCGCGCCGCACGCTCCAGATTGACCGGATCGCCCTTGGCCCATTGCCCCAGCGTGGTCAGCGACAGGGTCTCGCCGGACACCTCCACCGCGAACCAATCAGCCCCCTTCTCCACCACGGTCAGGCAACAGCCCGCATGGCTGATCGAAGCGCCGATATCGATGCCGGCGACGTCATAGGCCGTCTCGATCTCAAAGCGCCGGTCGCGGTCAGTCTGGCGCACGTCGCGCACCTTGCCGACGTCGGTGATGATGCCCGTGAACATGGTCAGACTCTCTCGTAACTTTCCCAGAGGTCCTCGCCGACCGGGCGGGCCTCGATGCGGCGGAAGCGCGGGGCGTCCGCCAGGGCGTTGAGCGCCAGGGCCCCGATGCCCGGCCTTCCTTCGCCCCCGAGCAGGATAGGCGCGCGGAACCACTCGATGGCGTCCACCAGGCCGCAGCGCAGGAAACTGCCCGCCACCTGCCCACCGCCCTCGACCAGCACCCGGTTCAGCCCCCGCCCCGTCAGCGCCGCCAGCACCGCGTGCAGTTCAGGCCGCCCGTCTCCCACCGCCTCGACCTGCACAACCGTCACTCCCGCCGCGACCAGGGCCGGGTCGGGCTCTTGCGTCGTGACCACACAGGTAGGAACCGCGCGCGCGGTTTGCACCAGCTTGGCGCTCAGCGGCAGGCGCTGGCGGCTGTCGAGCACCACCCGCGTCGGCGCACGGCCCGTGAAATTGTCCAGGCGCACGGTCAGCTCGGGATCGTCGGCCAGGGCCGTCTCCACCCCGATCAGAACCGCGTCATGGGCGGCGCGCAGGATATGGGCGGCGTGGCGGGCCAGGTCGCCGGTGATCCAGCGGCTTTCGCCCGAGGCGGTGGCGATGCGGCCGTCCATCGACGTAGCCAGCTTGAGCGTGACGCCCATGCGGCTCAGGCGTCGGATTCGTCGCTGAGCCCTTCGGAGCCCAGGAAGCGGGCGAAATCCTGGGTTTCGCGGAAGTCGCGGTACACCGACGCGTAACGCACGTAGGCAACTTCATCCAGGGACTTCAATCCCTTCATAAGAAGTTCTCCCACAACATGCGAAGGCAGTTCGGTCTCGCCCATGCTCTCCAGCTGGCGCACGATCCCCGACACCATCCGCTCGACCCGCTCCGGATCCACCGGCCGCTTGCGCAGGGCGATGGCGATCGAGCGCACCAGCTTCTCCCGGTCAAACGGCGTGCGCCGCCCCGAGCGCTTGACGATGGTCAGCTCGCGTAGCTGCACCCGCTCGAAGGTCGTGAAGCGACCGCCGCAAGACGGGCACAGGCGCCGCCGGCGGATGGCCGCGCCGTCTTCCGACGGACGGCTGTCCTTCACCTGGCTTTCAAGTTCACCGCAGAACGGACAGCGCACGCGTCAGGGCTCCTTGGCGTCCCGCCGATGGGACGATCTAGCTGTAGATAGGAAAGCGGTTCGTCAAGTCGAGGACTTCCTGGCGCACCTTGGCCTCTACAGCGCCGTTGTCATCCCCGTTTTTCGCCAGGCCGTCGACGACTTCGGCGATCAGCCGCCCGATCGTCTTGAATTCATCCGTCCCGAAACCACGCGTGGTGCCCGCCGGGCTGCCCAGACGCACGCCTGAGGTGACGACCGCCGAGGCGGTGTCGAAGGGGATGGAGTTCTTGTTGCAGGTGATAAAGGCGCGCCCGAGGCTGGCTTCCGCCGCCTTGCCGGTGACGCCCTTGGGCCGCATGTCCACCAGCATCAGGTGACTGTCGGTGCCGCCCGAAACAATGGCCAGGCCGCGGCTTACCAGGGTCTCAGCCAGCACATTGGCGTTCTCGACCACCCGCTGAGCGTAGACCTTGAACTCCGGCTGCAGCGCCTCGCCGAAAGCCACCGCCTTGGCCGCGATCACATGCATCAGGGGTCCGCCCTGCAGGCCGGGGAAGACCGCCGAGTTGATCTTCTTGCCCAGGTCCAGGTCGTTGGACAGGATCATGCCGCCGCGCGGCCCGCGCAGGGTCTTGTGGGTGGTGGTGGTCACCACATGGGCGTGCGGCAGCGGGCTGTCATAAACGCCGCCGGCCACCAGGCCCGCATAGTGAGCCATGTCGACCATCAGATAGGCCCCGACCTCGTCGGCGATGCGACGGAAGCGGGCGAAATCGATCTGGCGGCTATAGGCCGAGCCCCCGGCGATGATCAGCTTGGGCTTCTGCTCGCGGGCGACCTCCTCGACCATCTCATAGTCGATATGCTGGTCCTGCTGGCGCACGGTGTAGGCGTGCGGCTTGAACCACTTGCCAGACTGGTTGGCGGGGTGGCCGTGGGTCAGGTGCCCGCCGGCGGACAGGTCCATGCCCAGGAAGCTGTCGCCCGGCTGCAGCAGGGCCATGAACACCGCCTGATTGGCCTGGGCGCCCGAGTGGGGTTGCACGTTGGCGAATTCGCAGCCGAACAGCTGTTTGGCCCGCTCGATGGCCAGGCCCTCGGCGATGTCCACGTACTCGCAGCCGCCGTAGTAGCGCCGGCCCGGATAGCCCTCGGCGTATTTGTTGGTCAGGACCGAGCCCTGAGCCTCCAGCACCGCCTTGGAGGCGATGTTTTCCGAGGCGATCAGTTCGATCTCGTGCTGCTGGCGGTGCAGCTCCTTCTGGATGGAATCGAACACCTCGGCGTCGGCGGAGGCCAAGCCCGCGCCGAAGAAACCGCCCTGGGCTGCAGCCGAAGAAGATGCGGGCAGAGTCATGAGCGGAATCCTTTGCAATGCGGGCTTCTGTTTACTCACCCGCGCGCCGCGATCAATCCGTGCCGGTCCCGATCGCTGTGAATATTGCGGGAACCTGCACTTGGGCGGGGCGTTCTACCGCTTCGCAGTGTGCGTGTCGCGAGCCTATCCGCGACGGGGGCAACCACAAATAAGGGCGCTAATGGAATGACCCTAGACTCCGACTCCGCTGAAACGACCGAACAGGACAAGTTGCGCTGGAGCGCGGATATCGTGGCTTCCTACGTCGCGCAGAACACGGTGGCCCCCGCCGCCATTCCCGAGCTGATCCGCTCGGTCTACGACGCCCTCAGCAACCTCGGCCAGGCCCCGGTCGCCGCCCGCCCCACTGAAAAACAGAAGCCGGCCGTGCCGATCTCAAAGTCGGTGCAAGACGACTACATCGTCTGCCTGGAGGACGGTAAGCGGCTGAAGATGCTCAAGCGCTACCTGCGTTCGCGCTATGACATGAGCCCCGAGGAATACCGCCGCAAATGGAGCCTGCCGCCGGACTATCCGATGGTCGCTCCCGCCTACGCCGCCCGCCGCTCGGATTTCGCCAAGCAGATCGGGCTGGGCCGCGGCGTGCGCCGGCGCAAGGGCTGATCCCCAGTCCTGCCTAACCCCTGGCTAGAAGCGGCGTCATCCCTTAGACCATAAGGGAATGAGCGCCCCTGTCCCGACTCCCCCGACTCCCTGGACCGTCCGGCAGTGCTATCCGGGCGACGAAGCCAATTTGCAGCTGATCGGCGGCGCCACCTTCCTGGAAACCTTCGCCGGGGTGATGGGCGGCGGCGATATCGTCACCCACTGGCAGGTCCAGCATTCCCAGTCGCTCTACGGCCCCTGGCTGGCCGACGGCGAGCCGCGCATCTGGATGGCGGAGACTGAGGATCGGGTCTCCCCGATCGGCTACATCGTGGTCGGCGACAGCAAGATGCCTCTGCCCGACCTCGGCCCCGACGATATCGAGATCAAGCGCATCTATCTGCTGAGCCGCTTCCACGGTCAGGGCGCGGGCCAAGGCATGATGGATCAGGCGCTGGCCCACGCTCAGGCGCTCGGGCGCAAGCGCATCCTGGTGGGGGTCTATGCGGGCAACGTCCGCGCCATCCGCTATTTCGAGCGAAACGGCTTCATGCAGAAGGGCGAACGGCGGTTCACCGTCGGCAGCACCGTCTATCGGGACATCATCTACGCCCGGCCGGTCTAGGACCCGCCGGCAGCAGGCCTAGGCGGCGACGCCGCCCATGCGCTTGACGTTGCAGTGCGACCACAGCGCGTCCATCGCCTTTACCAGATGATCCATCATGGCGTCGGTGTGGAAGGGCGTGGGCGTGAAGCGCAGGCGCTCGGTGCCCTTGGGCACGGTCGGGTAGTTGATCGGCTGCACATAGACCCCGTAGTCCTGCAGCAGCATGTCCGAGATCAGCTTGGTGTGGACCGGATTGCCCACCAGCACCGGCACGATGTGGCTGACCGACGGCATCACCGGAATGCCGGCCTCGGTGAAGCGGCGCTTCAGGGTAGCGGCGCGCTCCTGATGCATCTGACGCACTTCGTCGTGCTCTTTCAGATAGCGGACGCTGGCCAGGGCCCCGGCGGACAGGGCCGGCGGCAGGGACGTCGTGAAGATGAAACCGTGGGCGTAGGAGCGGATGGCGTCGATCAGCACGGCGCTGCCGGTGATATAGCCGCCCATCACCCCGAACGCCTTGCCCAGGGTGCCTTCGATGATGTCGATGCGGTGCATCACGCCGTCGCGCTCGGCCACGCCGCCGCCGCGCTTGCCGTACATGCCGACCGCGTGGACTTCGTCCAGATAGGTCATGGCGTTGTATTTCTCGGCCAGATCGGCCAGCCCGTGCAGGTCGGCGATGTCGCCGTCCATCGAATAGACGCTTTCGAAGGCGATCAGCTTGGGGGTCGAGG
>CAIYVC010000171.1 GCA_903929535.1 uncultured Caulobacteraceae bacterium
CAGCCGCTGATGGACCGCATGGAGATCATCCGCATCCCCGGCTACACCGAGGATGAGAAGGTCGAGATCGCCAAGCGGCACCTGATGCCCAAGCTGCTCACCAACCACGGCCTGAAGCCCGAGGAGTGGATCGTTCCGGATGACTCCATCCGCGACCTGATCCGCTACTTCACCCGCGAAGCCGGCGTGCGTTCCCTGGAGCGCGAGCTGTCCAACCTAGCGCGCAAGAGCGTTCGGGACCTGGAGCGTGAGAAGCTGGTGTCGATCACCGTGGATGCGGCCAAGCTCGAAAAGTATGCCGGGGTGCGCAAGTACCACTATGGCGCCACCGACGAGGTGGATCAGGTCGGCATCGTCACGGGCCTGGCCTGGACCGAGTTCGGCGGGGAGATCCTGACCATCGAAGCGGTCAAGATGCCCGGCAAGGGCCGCATGTCCATCACGGGCAACTTGAAGGACGTGATGAAGGAGTCGATCTCGGCCGCGAACAGCTATGTCCGCGCCCGGGCCACCCACTTCGGCATCAAGCCGCCGCTGTTCGAGAAGGTCGACGTGCACGTGCACGTTCCGGAAGGCGCCACGCCCAAGGACGGACCCTCGGCGGGCGTGGCCATGGCCACGGCCATGATCTCGGTGCTCACCGGCATTCCCATCCGCAAGGATGTGGCCATGACCGGCGAGATCACTCTGCGCGGCCGTGTTCTGCCGATCGGCGGGCTGAAGGAAAAGCTGCTCGCGGCTCTGCGGTCCGGCATCAAGACGGTGCTGATCCCCAAGGAGAACGAGAAGGACCTGGCCGACATCCCCGAGAACGTGAAGGCGGGGCTGGAGATCGTGCCCGTCTCCACCGTCGACGAGGTGCTGGCCCGCGCTCTGACCGGTCCGCTGACCCCGATCGAATGGAACGAAGAGGACGAACCGGCCGCCAAGTCTCCGCCCCCGGCGGACGACGCGGAGGCGGTGATTACTCACTAGAACTAGTTATCTAAGAGAAATGTGGGCGGCGCGGGAGATTCCCGCGCCGCTTGCATTTGACGGCGCCCAATTCCCACCCTCATAGTCCCAACCCAGCGGTCAGCACCTTCAAAAAGGCCGCGGCAAAAATAGGGTGGACCCAATGACTAAGGCCGAATTGGTGGCCGCGATCGCGCAAAAAACCGGACTGAAGCAGGCCCAGGCCAAGAACGCCCTGGACGCCATGCTGCGCTCCGTCACCGAAACCCTGAAGGCGGGCGATGAAGTCCGGCTGGTGGGCTTCGGCAGCTTCACCCCGGTGGAGCGCAAGGCGGGCATGGCTCGCAATCCCCGCACCGGCGCAGCGGTCAAGCGCCCCGCCTCCAAGACGGCCCGCTTTCGGGTCGGCGACTCGCTGAAGAGCGAACTGAACTGATCCACCACGACTTCCGATAAAGAGGGCGGCGCACCTGGAGGGCGCCGCCCTTTTCGTTTGGGCGGGGCAGGGGTTCTGCGAAGCAGAATGGTGGGCGGCGAGGGGTTCGAACCCCCGACCTTCTCGGTGTAAACGAGACGCTCTAACCAGCTGAGCTAGCCGCCCGGAAAACGCCGGCTCTTCTACCAGAACCCGCCAAGGCGGCTAGCCCTTCACGGGCCGGGGCTTCCGTTCGTTGTCGATGGCGACATAGACGAACACGCCGCTGGTCACCTGGGTCGCCTCGTTGGAATCGCGCGGGCGCCGCCAGGCCTCCACCGCCACTCGGATCGAGGTCTTGCCCGTGGCCAGCAGTTGGGCGAACAGGCTGACCTCGTCGCCGACCGACACCGGGTTCAGGAAGGTGATCTCCGACACCGCCACGGTGGCGCAGCGCCCCTTGGCCAGGTCGAAGGCCAGGCTGGCGCCGGCCAAGTCCATCTGCGACATCAGCCAGCCACCGAAGATGTCGCCCTCGGGGTTGGTGTCGGCCGGCATGGCGATGGTGCGGATGACCGGATGCGTATCCGGCCAGGGCCGCTTGGGTAGGTCCTCAGCCATTCCAGACCTTCAGTTCTTCGCGCAGGCGCGGGTTGCGCCAAACCTGATTGCCGTCGACGGCGGTCATCGCCTCTTGCGACTCGGCGGCCCGGTTGAAATTGAAGCGGGTAGGGACCTCGCCCTCCAGCACCCAGCCCGCCTTCCAGAACAGGTCGAACAGGTCGCCGTCGAGCTTGCGGGAGTGGATGCCCAGGCAGATGCGCCCGACGCACTCGTTCATCAGCTCGATCGCGTCGCTGCAGATGGCCAGCTCACCGCCCTGGATGTCGATGTGCACCAGGTCCCAGAAGGTCTCGGCCATCAGCAGCGCGCGGAACGGCACCACGGTGACGTCGCGGGTTCGCTGAATATCGCGCCCCAGATAGTCGTGGGTGGTGTCGGCGCCCGTCTCGTCCTGCACCGCGTCGAGCGGGCGGTTGCCGTATTCCGCCGCGTGATCGTCGGTGACCGGCCATTTGGCGACGCCCGAGTGGACGCCGACGGCGGCGTTCATCAGCACCTGGTCGTCGGGGTTGAAGCCGTTGTCCTCGAAATGCTGGCGGATGGTCGCGTAATGGTGGTCGTCGCCTTCCAGCGCCGTCGCCCGGGTGTCGGCGATGCCGCGGCTGCGGGCGAGGAACGAGCCGGCGACGCAGGCCGGGCCCCAGCCGGCGCCCAGCTCCATGATGCGGTAGCGGTCCTGGGCCTGAAGCGCACTGCGCATGACGGCCAGCCATTCGCTGGCCTCCCAGTGCCAGTTGGCGGGGTAGGGCAGGCCGGCGACGTGGCCGTCGTACTGCGCCATGTCCGGCCATAGGCTCGCGATGCGGGTGCGGATGCCATAGGGCTCGGTGATGAAACCCGGTTCACCCGTCTGGTCGGCCACCCTCAGATTGTCGAGAAGATCGAGTTCCGCTTCCTCGAAACCGAAGAAGGAATGGAATTTCAGGCCGGAGGTCGGCATGCGAACCCCGCGCAACCAAAGCTCATAGTCGCTCATGCGCGTCTGCATCCCTCATCGCCGTCAGCGGGGACCATAGCGGTTTCGACTGCAAAGGGCAGGGCTCGTTCTGTGAAGCCCAAGGCGAGCTACCAGAGATGCCTGTTGGCAAAGGCATGGCCCGAGCCGTGTTTCAGATAACGCTCAAAGGCGGCAGCTTTGGTTTCGTCGGAGAAGGCGAGATAGGTGACCAAACGCCAGGGTCTGAACTTAGACGTATGTGGCGACTTGCCGGCGTTGTGATCGGTAAGGCGAGCCTTCATGTCTCCAGTCATGCCGACATACCGTTCGCCAGCATGTTCGAGACTCTCGAGCAGGTAGACGTAGATCATCTGGAGTGGCCCCGAAGTCGGAGATTTATCCGGACACGGCCCTGCTTCGCCGAAGGCTTCGCAGGGCATCCTGCTTCGAATGTAGGGGGTGGGGCTTGTCCTGCGAAGCTCGTAGAGCGAAGCAGGATGGCGCGAATGACGGGACTTGAACCCGCGACCTCCGGCGTGACAGGCCGGCGCTCTAACCAACTGAGCTACATCCGC
>CAIYVC010000172.1 GCA_903929535.1 uncultured Caulobacteraceae bacterium
CCATCGACTGGTGCATCGTTCGGCGGCTGGCGTCGGGCAGCCTGCCCGCATCACTGTTCACCCTGACCACGCTGTATATGCTGCATGTGGACCAGTCCACCTACAGCGCATTGGTCACCAAGGTGCTGGGCGTGGCGCTGATCCTGACCGCGGCTGCGCTGCTGTTTCGCCGCCGCCTGCTGGCGACCTATTCCCGGCGCGTCGGTGTTTTGACCGACAGCCAGACGCGCGCCTTCACGATCCTCACCGGCGTGCTGCTGGGCGTGCTGGTGACGATTTCCTCGGTGGGCGCCGGCGCGCTGGGCGTCACCGCCCTGCTGCTGCTCTATCCCGAACTGCCGGTGGTCAGGATCGCCGCCTCCGACATCGCGCATGCCGTTCCGCTCACTTTGATAGCGGGCATGGGGCATCTGGCGACGGGCGGCATCGATACCGGCGTCCTGGTTTCGCTGCTGTGCGGCTCGCTGCCCGGCATCATTCTGGCCAGCCTGTTTGCGCCGCGCCTGCCCGACCGGGCGCTGCGCATCATCCTGGCCGTGACCCTCACCATTGTCGCCGTACGGCTCCTCAGTGCCTGATCGCAAGACCCCGACACCACGCGCCTGGCAGCGGATGCTGAGCGGCCGGCGGCTGGACCTGCTGGAGCCCAGCCCCCTGGACATCGAGATTGGCGACATCGCCCATGGTCTGGCGCGGGTCGCCCGCTGGAACGGCCAGACCAAGGGGGCGCACGCCTTCTCGGTGGCCCAGCACAGCGTACTGGTGGAGCGGCTGGTGGTGGAGCTGTCGCCCCGCCTGTCGCGGGAGGCCCGGCTGATGGCGCTGCTGCACGACAGCCCGGAATATGTTGTCGGTGACCTCATAAGCCCCTTCAAGGCCGCTGTTGGCATCAATTACAAGGCCTTGGAAGAAAGACTTCAGGCGGCCATCCATCTGCGGTTCGGCCTGCCGGCCCAGGTCCCCACCACCTTGAAGACCCTGTTCAAGCGGGCCGACCATCTGTCGGCCTATTACGAGGCCACCCAGCTGGCCGGGTTCGAGGAGCCGGAGGCCCGCCGCCTGTTCGGGGGCCCGCCCAAGGCGCTGAAAACGCCCCGGCTGGCCCCCCTGAGCACGGCGGACGCCCAAGAGCTGTTCCTGGGGAGATTCCGGCGGCTTTATGCTCATTAGCTGTTAAAAGGGGCCCCATGCCCCGCCTGCTGGTCGCCCCCCTGTCGAGCCTGCCCGACGCCCTCGCCGCCCATGCCCCCTCGCACCTGGTCAGCCTGCTGTCGCCCGAACACATGATCGACACGCCTGCGGGCTTTCCCGCCGCCATGCATTTGCGCCTTGGCGTCAACGATATCGTGGATCCCGCTGCCGGCACCGCGCCGCCGGCGCGCCAGCATATCGACACACTGCTGGAATTTTCGCGCAGCTGGGACACCAGCCAGCCTTTCCTGATTCACTGCTGGGCCGGCATTTCGCGCTCAATGGCATCGGCCTTCACCATCCTGTGCGACCGGCTTGGGCCGGACCGCGAGATCGAGATCGCGCGCGCCATGCGCCAGCGCGCGCCGCATGCCCAGCCCAACCGCCTGCTGGTGCAGCATGCCGATGATGCTCTGGGGCGCAATGGCAAGATGATCGCGGCGCTGAACAGCATGGGCCCGCCCTTGATTGTGGAAGAAGGCGTCACCACAACCTTCCCGCTGGTGGGCCTGTGAGTAAGGAGTCTGTTTCCATCGGCCTGTCGGCCGCCATC